>CAILQE010000085.1 GCA_903836325.1 uncultured Candidatus Saccharibacteria bacterium | reverse complement strand
GAACGAAGCTTTAATCGAACTATATAGAAGACTTCGACCTGGAGATCTAGCTACTGTAGAAAACGCTAAAAGCTTAATAGAAAATATGTTCTTTAACTACAAGAGATTTGATTTCTCAAGAGTGGGACGATACAAAATCAACAAGAGACTTAATCTCGATGTAGCCAATACTGCTAAAAACCGAGTAATGCGTATCGAAGACCTGGAAGCAATTATTTCTGAAATTATTAGACTCAATAACACACAAGAAGCGCCAGATGATATCGACTCACTAGCAAACCGAAGAGTTAAATTAGTAGGTGAACAGGTACAACGACAATTTAGAATCGGTCTACTTAGAATGGAACGAAATACTAAAGACCGAATGAGCATGAGTGAAATTGAAACAGTTACTCCTTCTCAACTTATTAACGCACGACCTATCGTTGCTGCAGTAAGAGAATTTTTCGCATCATCACAGCTTTCTCAATTCATGGACCAAGTTAACCCACTAAGTGAACTTGCACTTAAAAGAAGACTTTCTTCTATGGGACCAGGTGGTCTATCCCGAGAAAGAGCTGGATTTGAAGTACGTGATGCTCACGCTACTCACTATGGAAGAATTTGTGCTGTAGAAACTCCAGAAGGAGCTAATATTGGTCTTGTTCTTAATCTAGCTAACTATGCTCAGGTTAACGATTACGGTTTCATAGTAACTCCTTATAGAAAAGTTATTAATGCCGCTACAGCTAAAGATTTAGCTGGACATATTGCAAGCGTAGATTACGAAGATGAAAATGGTAAAGTTTTAGTTAAAGCTGGATCAGTGATAACTGCCAGCGATGTTGCTAAACTTTCTAAAGTTAAAAACCAAATAACATGGCCTGTTAAAGCTAAGGTAACTAATGAAATAGTTTACTTGGACGCATCAGATGAAGAAAATGTAATTATTGCAGGTGGTGGTTCTAAAATTGATGCAAACGGATATTTCCTTTCAGATCGAGTTAGTGCTAGAACTAATCTAAAAGCCGGTGAGGTAGATTCAGATGACGTTAATTACATGGATGCAGCAAAGAATCAAATCATTGGATCTTCTGCGGGAGTAATTCCATTTATTGAAAAGAACTACGTTGCTCGTTGTCTAATTGGATCAAACCAGCAAAGACAGGCAGTTCCACTTATTAGTCCTATGTCTCCTATTGTTGGAACAGGTCTTGAAGCAGACATTGCTAAAAACTCTGGACAGTTAATTATGGCTGAAGAAGCTGGAACAGTTATTGCTGCAACAGCTCAAGAAGTTATTGTTGAATATAAGGATGGAAAGAAAACATATAACCCATTAAGATTCTCACGAAGTAACGATGGTACTTCAATTAACCAGAAAGTTAGAGTTAGCTCTGGCGATAAAGTTAAAAAAGGTGACATTTTGATCGAAGGAATGAGTATAGAAGACGGAGAATTAGCTCTTGGAAAAGACTTAATCGTAGCATTCATGCCATGGGCTGGATACAACTTTGAAGATGCAATCATCATTTCTCGAAAATTAGTTGAAGACGACACATTAACAAGCGTTCACATTAACGATTTCATGATTGAAGTACGTGAAACTAAGCTTGGTCCTGAAATTGTTACAAATGATATTCCTAACGTATCTGAAGAATCCTTAAGACATTTAGACGAAGAAGGAATTGTACGTATTGGTGCTGAAGTGCATCCAGGAGACATCCTAGTAGGAAAAATTACTCCTAAGGGTGAACAAGAACTATCAAGTGAAGAAAGACTACTACGAGCTATCTTCGGTGAAAAAGCTAAAGAAGTTAGAGATACATCACAAAGAATGAGTAACGGTAAACACGGTAAAGTTGTTGGTGTTAAGGTTTTCTCTAGAGAAAACGGACACGAACTAAAATCTGGTGTTATTAAGCAAATCCAGGTATTCGTAGCTCAAATGCGAAAAATTTCAGTTGGAGATAAACTCGGTGGACGTTACGGTAACAAGGGTGTTATTGCCCGAATCCTTCCTGTCGAAGATCTTCCATTCCTAGAAGACGGTACTCCAGTAGATATTATCTTGAACCCACTTGGTGTGCCTTCTAGAATGAACATTGGACAGCTATTTGAAACTCACCTAGGTATGGCCGCTAGAATGCTAGGATTTAAGGTTGCTTCACCTTCATTTGATGGTGTAAGTAAATCTAAGATTAAAGACCTTCTAAATGAAGCTGGTTTACCAGAAGACGGTAAACAGCAACTATATGACGGACGAACCGGTGAGCCATTCATTGAAAAGACTTCAGTTGGAAACATGTACATAAATAAACTTGATCACATGGTAGCGGATAAGATCCACGCACGATCTACTGGTCCATACACTATGGTTACTCAGCAGCCTCTTGGTGGTAAAGCACAAAACGGTGGTCAAAGATTTGGAGAAATGGAAGTTTGGGCTCTTGAAGCTTATGGTGCTGCATCAACACTTCAAGAAATGTTAACCATTAAGTCAGACGACGTGTATGGTAGAAGCAAAGCCTACGAATCTATAATTAAGAAGCTACCTATTGTTGGTCCTAAAATTCCAGAATCCTTCAACGTTCTTGTTAAAGAACTTCAAGGTCTTGGACTTAAGGTTGACCTAGTTACTTCAGATAAAGTTGTAGACGCTGAAAATGTTCTATCACTTAGTGTTAAAGATATAGGTGAACACCAGAGCGATCTAGAAGTTCCTCAGGACCGAGCATCTGATGTAGATGTTACTGAAGATGTATCTTTAGATGAATTTGAAATACTAGAACTTTCCGATCAAATTAATGAAAGCGAATCTACTGAAGCAATTGCTGTAGAAGAAGGAGGTAACGAATAATGAATCCATATAAATTCTCAAATAATGGTATTAATATTGCAGATTTCGATGCTGTTAAACTTTCAGTTGCCAGTCCTACAGATATTATGGAATGGAGTTACGGAGAAGTAACAAAACCAGAAACTATCAACTATAGGACTCAGAAACCAGAAAGAGATGGTCTATTCTGTGAAAGAATTTTCGGACCAGTAAAAGATATTAACCCACATGACACTAAGTTTAAAGGTGTTAGAAGCCGTGAAGCAGCAGTAGATAAAAGTGGAGAAATCGTTACTAAATCTATTGTAAGACGAGAACGAATGGGACACATTACTCTAGCTGTGCCAGTTGCTCATATTTGGTTCTTAAGAGGAACTCCATCAGCAATGGGCCTATTGTTAGGTATGACTGTTAAGAATCTTGAAAAGATCGCTTATTTCGCAACTTACGTTGTAAAGACTGTAGATACTGAAAAGCGAGATCAAATGCTTCAAGATAAAGAAGCTGAATTTGCTGCAGCTAATGAAGCAATTTCTCACAGATATGAAGAAGAAGCTAAGGCAGAAGGAGCTAACATAAAAGCTCTTGCTGAATTACGAGCTAAAGAAATTGAAGATCTAACTAAGGATTTTGAAATTCTTAAAGATCAACTAACATCATTAGCTAAATTAAACATTATTTCTGAAACAGATTACCGTGAATTACCTAGTGAGCTTAAAGCTCTAATTACAGTAGGTATGGGTGGTGCAACTTTAAGAGATCTTCTATTAGACATCGATCTAAAAGCATTAATTGCTGAATTAGACCTTGAGGCAGAAGCTGCTAAGGGTCAAAGAAAGAAGAAACTACTTAAGAGACTACGATTACTTGAATCTATGGAAAAAGCTGGAATTAGTCCATCTTCTATCTGTATATCAGTTCTACCTGTCATTCCTCCAGACTTAAGACCTATGGTGCAGTTAACTGGTGGACGTTTTGCAACTTCTGACATGAACGATCTTTATCGAAGAGTGATTAACAGAAACAACCGACTTAAGAAACTAATCGATCTAAATGCTCCAGAAGTAATTAAGAGAAATGAACAACGAATGCTTCAGGAAGCTGTCGACGCTCTAATTGACAACAATAACTCTAGAAGTGGACGTGCAGTAGCATCAACAGGTCAAAAACGAAGACTAAAGAGTCTTTCTGACCTACTAAAAGGTAAGCAGGGACGATTCAGACAGAACCTACTTGGTAAAAGAGTAGACTATTCTGGACGTTCTGTTATCGTTGCTGGACCTGAACTTAAGATCTTCCAGTGTGGACTTCCAAAAATGATGGCTCTAGAATTATTCAAGCCTTTCGTAATTGGAGAACTAATTGCTAGAGAACAAGCTCATAACATCCGAAGTGCATCTAGACTTATTGAATTAGGTGAAACTATCGTTTGGGATGCTTTAGACGAAGTTATTAAGGGCAAGTACGTACTACTAAACAGAGCTCCATCACTTCACCGATTGTCTGTTCAAGCTTTCCAGCCAGTACTGATTGAAGGTCGAGCTATTCAGCTTCACCCATTAGTATGTAAAGGTTTCAACGCAGACTTCGATGGTGACCAGATGGCTGTTCACTTACCTTTAAGTGATGATGCGCAAAAAGAAGCTAGAGATATCATGGCTGCCAATAAGAATCTTCTTAAGCCAGCTGATGGAACTCCTATTCTACATATTGAACAAGATATCGTTCTTGGGCTTTACTACCTAACTTACGATAAGCCTAGTTCTAGACAAGAAAAAGTAAAGAAATTTACTAATTTAAATGAAGCTATCATGTCATTCGACGCAGGTAAAGTTAAATTACAGACTACTATTGAAGTACCTTTTAAAGGTAAAACAAGAACTTCAACTTTAGGTAGATTCCTGTTTAATGAAATCTTCCCAGATGATTTTGAATTCGTAGACGAAGCTATGTCTAAGAAAAAACTACAAGGTGTTATGTCTATGATTTACTCACAGTACGGCACAGATACTACAGCTCAAATAGCTGACTATGTTAAAGACCTTGGATTTGAATTTGCTACTAAGAGTGGTATTTCAATGGGTATGGATGACTTCGTTCCTATTAAAGGAATGGACAAAGTTATTTCTGAAGGTGAAGATAACGTTAAGAAAATTGCTGAACAATTCGATAACGGATTTATTAGCGATAACGAACGACACCGAATGGTTGTAGATAACTGGGTTAAAATAGACTCAAACGTACAGGAAATGCTTGCTACTCAAATTAAGGACGAAGACACTACAATGTCTGTAGCTATTACTTCTGGTGCTCGAGGAAATATTTCTCAAATGAAATCTTCAGTTGGTATCGTTGGAGTTCTTTCTGATGCATCAGGACAAGCTATAGAACTTCCTATTAAGTCAGGTTACATAAAGGGATTAGATCCACTTGAATATTTCACCTCAACTCGTGGAACTAGAAAGGCTATGATCGATATCGCACTTAAGACTGCTGATGCTGGTTACTTAACTCGAAGACTTGTAGATGTATCTCAGGATGTATTTACTATCCTAGATGCTGAACTAGATCCAGGATTTGCTATGTATAGATCTGACGCTATTGAAATTGGCACAGAATATTCTTACAGATTAAGCGGTAGATATGCTGCTGAAGCTGTTAAGGGATATGTTAAAAAAGGTGAACTAATTACCGCAGAAATAGCAAAAGCTATTGCTGATGACGAAAAAATTGATGGAGTTAAGATAATGAGTGCTCTATCTTCAACTGACGTACGCGGCGTGGGTAAAAAATCTTACGGAGTTGACCCAGCTACTGGAGAACTAGTAGCAGATCACCACCCAATCGGTGTTATAGCCGCTCAAAGTATTGGTGAACCTGGTACTCAGCTATCTCTAGACTCTAAGCACCGTGGAGGTGTTGTGCTTGCTGATGAAGCTTCACAAGGTCTATCACGTATTGAAGAGTTGTTTGAAGTAAGAAATCCAAAAGGACAAGCTTATCTTTCTGAAATCGCTGGAACTATCAACGTATGGGAAGAAGGTGATCACTACATAATTCAAGTTAATGCTGATCCTAAAGAAACAGTTAAACTTGCATTAGGTATAAGACAAGTTAAAGTTGCTACAGGAAGTGACGTTGCTATTGGAGACGTTGTAGCCTCCCTAGAGGATGGTTCTGAACCACTTATAGCTACCATTTCTGGTAAGTTAGAAGTTAAGGGTAAACAAATTCTAATCAACCCTACAAAACAATCTGTAGTTAAATACGAAATCCCAGGATTCAAAACATTAACAGTTAAGGACGGCGACTTAGTTGTTGCGGGTTCAAGACTAACTAATGGTTCTATAAATCCACAAGATCTTATGAGATTACAGGGAGTTGAACCAACACAAAGATATATAATGAACCAAGTTCTTGGTATCTTTGCTGCTCAAGGTCAAAATATTTCCGACAAACACCTTGAAATCATCGTTCGACAGATGTTCTCAAGAGTTCAAATTGAAGATTCTGGTGACAGTGATTTCATTACCGGAGATGTTGTAAGTAAATTAGCCGTAGTTCAACAAAACGAAGAACTAATTAAAGCCGGTAAAGAAGCAGCTAAATACAACCAACTACTACTAGGTATTACAAAAGCATCATTGTCTACTGATTCGTTCCTATCTGCTGCATCTTTCCAGGACACTACAAGAGTACTAATTGCCGCTGCAACTTCAGGAAAATTAGACCACTTATACGGTCTTAAAGAAAACGTAATCTTAGGACGAAAAATCCCAGTAGGAACAGGTTTTTCTCCAGAAGTAGAACCAAATGACGATCTTGCTGAAGAGCCAAGTGAAGCTGTTGCTATTTAGGCAACATATATGTTAAAATGTATCTGTTAAAGAAATAATAAATAATTTCTTAGAGGTTCGAGCCGCTCACCAGGTAGGCATCCTGGGGGCATACATCGGCAGTAGATCTCAAGAAGTAAGGAGTACAAATTGCCATCAATTAACCAATTAATTCGTAAGCCACGAAAAAGGGTGACTGCTAAAAGTAAATCACCTGCACTTCAGAGGGTTACAAATAACCTAAAGACTAAAAACTATGAAAAGAGTGCACCATTTAAGCGTGGTGTTTGTATTAAGGTTACAACTAAAACACCTAAGAAACCTAACTCAGCTTTAAGAAAAGTAGCACGTGTTAGACTTTCAAATGGCCAAGAAGTTTGGGCATACATCGGTGGAGAAGGACATAATCTTCAGGAACACGCAGCTGTTCTAATAAGAGGTGGAAGAGTAAAAGACCTTCCAGGTGTTCGTTACCACATAGTACGAGGATCTCTTGATCTTCAAGGTGTTACTGATCGTAAAAACGGTCGTTCTAAATACGGTACTAAGAAAGCGAGCAAATAATGCCACGAAAAACTACAAAAGCACTAGTACGAGAAGTACAACCAGACAGACTATATGATTCTGTAATGGTTCAGAAATTTATTAACCGTGTCATGAGACATGGAAAAAAACAAGTTGCCGAAAAACTTGTATATGATGGAATGCAAATAGCTGCCAACAAGCTAAAAGTTCAGAATCCTTTAGAAGTATTCGAACAAGCTATGAAAAATGTATCACCTCATTTAGAAACAAGATCTAGACGTGTAGGTGGAGCTAACTATCAGATTCCATTTGAAGTTAAAGGACAAAGACAACAACACTTAACTATCATGTGGTTTGTGCAGTCTGCTAGAAACAAAAAAGGAATTAGCATGGCTAATAGAATTGCAATTGAATTAGAAGAGGCTTACAACAACCAAGGTGGAGCCGTTAAGAAAAAAGAAGATACTCTCAAGATGGCGGAATCTAACCGAGCTTTTGCCCACTTCGCGAGATATTAATCCGGGAAGGGATAAATATATGGCAGAAAAAAAATATGAAATTGGTCAATTAAGAAATATTGGTATTATTGCGCACATTGATGCAGGTAAGACTACAACTACTGAAGGTATTCTTTATAGAACTGGTCTTAAACACAAAATTGGTGCAGTGCACGATGGTGGAACTACTACTGACTGGATGGAGCAGGAACGAGAACGAGGAATCACTATCGTATCTGCTGCTGTTACCTGTTATTGGAAGAATCATCAGATTAACATCATAGATACACCAGGACACATCGACTTTACAGTTGAGGTTGAACGATCTCTACGTGTTCTTGATGGTGCCTGTGTAGTTTTCGATGGAAAAATGGGTGTAGAAAGTCAATCTGAAACAGTTTGGAGACAAGCTGATAAGTATGGAGTTCCTCGAATCTGTTTTATAAACAAGATCAACCAAACAGGTGGAGACTTCTATAAATCTCTTGAATCTATTCACAATAGATTAAGTAAGAGAGCTTTCCCAATTCATTTGCCTATTGGTTTTGAACAAGCTATCAACGGTATCGTTGATCTTGTTGAAATGAAGGCATATACATATAAAGAATTTACTGATCACGAACTTGTTGAAAGTGAAATTCCTGCCGATATGATGGATGAAGTAAATAGATACCGAAGCTTATTAATTGAAAATGCTGTCGCGGAAGATGAAAATTTACTAGAAAAATATATAGAAGTAGGTGAAGAAGGATTAACTAAAGAAGAAATTAAACAGGCTATTAGAACCGCTGTTCTAACTGGTAGATTCTATGCCGTTACAGGTGGAGATGGTCGTGGAGTTATTGTTGAAAAGGTTCTAGACGCAGTTATTGATCTTTTACCTAGTCCAATTGATCGAGGCAGTACTTGGGGTACTCATCCTAAAACTGGCGATAAAGTAGAAAGAAAACCATCTACTGATCAACCATTTGCAGGCTTAGCATTCAAAATTGCTACTGATCCATTTGTTGGTAAGTTAGCTTATTTTAGAGTCTACTCAGGTAAACTAGAAGCTGGTTCATACGTATTAAACACTTCTACAGGTACTAAAGAAAGAGTAGGCCGAATCGTTAGAATGCAAGCTGATAAAAGAGAAGATGTTAATGAAGTAACAGCTGGAGATATTGCCGCAATAGTTGGGCTTAAAGGTACAACTACAGGAAATACACTATCCGATGTAAATAATTCTATAATTTTAGAAAGTATTACATTCCCAGAACCTCCTGTTTCTATTGCTATTGAACCTAAGACTAAACCTGACCAAGAAAAAATGGGTAT
>CAILQE010000084.1 GCA_903836325.1 uncultured Candidatus Saccharibacteria bacterium | reverse complement strand
TAAGCCAAGATAATGGCATTTTGTATGGTGTTAATATGCATAATTCTGGATTAGTAATCTTTGATAGATTTAGTCTAGAAAACGGTAACTCAACAGTTTTCGCTAAATCTGGAGCAGGTAAATCTTTTGCTGTTAAATTAGAGGCTTTGAGAAGTTTGATGTTTGGCACAGAAATATTTATTGTCGATCCAGATAATGAGTATGAAAAAATGTGTGATGCTGTCGGTGGAGCATATATTCATCTAAGTCTTAATTCTCCTACTCGAATTAACCCTTTCGATCTTCCAGAGGTAGTAGACACAGAAGAAGCTGACAACGCGCTTAGAGGAAACTTAATAACTCTACATGGATTATTAAGACTTATGATGGGCGGAGCTCAATCACAGATCGTAGGTGGAACTGTAACTAACGCAAATATGCTAACACCTACGGAAGAAGCAGATCTTGACGCTGCATTAATAGAAACCTACGCAAAAGCAGGAATTACAAATGATCCTCTAACCCATAGAAGCATTCCTCCGACTATAGTCGATCTTTATGACACGTTGCTACATATGGGCGGAACAGGACCTTCATTAGCTCAAAGACTTAGAAAATATACTACTGGAACGTTTTCTGGAATATTCTCTCAACAATCTAATATTAATATAAACAATCCTATGGCTGTATTCAGTATTAGAGATCTTGAAGATGAACTAAGACCCGTAGCTATGTATATTGTTCTTAATTACATCTGGAATAAAACTAAGATTGAAAAGAAGAAAAGAATATTAATAATAGACGAAGCTTGGCAACTCATGAAATACGAAGATTCTGCTAACTTTATATATAGTCTTTCAAAAAGAGCTAGAAAATATAACTTAGGTATAACAACTATTACTCAGGATGTTGAAGACTTTATGGGATCCAGAATGGGTAGAGCAGTGGTAGCTAATTCTTCAATGCAATTACTATTAAAACAATCTCCTTCTGCTATAGATGTGCTTGCTGATGTATTTAAATTAACAAGTGAAGAAAAGAAAAGATTAAGCTCTTTCCCTGTAGGACAAGGTTTGTTCTTTGCTGGTCAAAATCACGTACATGTTCAGATAGTTGCAAGCCCTACAGAAGCTAGTCTAATAAATACGAATCCAAACACTCAACAAAATCCAACCAATTTTGCAGCTCAAGGTGAAATCGATTTAAACAGCTCACAAGCTCAGCAATATCCAAACACGCCTACTTATTAGTTTTTACAATTCAATGACCTTGCAGTGGCCTTTAAATTCTTTAGACGCAATATCTGCGTCGGTTGTTGTTATGAAACTTTGATGCTTCTTAATTAAATTAGTTAAAGCATGCCTACGATTAGAATCTAACTCACTGAACACATCGTCTAGTAATAGGGTAGGTTTTTTGAATAAATATTTTTCTAATATATTTACTTCTGTTACTTTTAGGGATAACATAGCGGATCTAAGTTCTCCTCTTGATGCAAAAATAGTAGCTAGATTATCTTCAAAATATAAAGTAAAGTCGTCTCGATGAGGTCCGACGCTAGTAAATCCTTGATTTAATTCTTGAACAAAATTATTTTCTAATTCATCTAACATCTTGGTAGAGTAGTTAACCTCGTTAACACTACTTTGATACTTAATTTTTATATTCAATTTCGAATTAGATATTTCTCTATAATTAAGATTTAAAACAGGATTAATTTCATTAATGAAGTCTGTTCTTCTTTTAACTATTTCTTCGGCTAATTGAGTGATGCGCATATTCCAAGGAAATAACTGATCTTTTAAATTGATATTTATATTTTTCAATAAGTGATTTCTCTGAATAAGTGCTCTTGAGTAATGGCTTTGATTTTTCTTATACAACGGATCGATTTGTTTTAGTAAATTATCTAAATAACTTCTTCTAGTATCCGGTGAAGATGTTAGCATAATTAAATTATTCGGCTCAAATAAGACTACCGGTTCCTTTAAATTACTAGATAGTCTTTTATATTTATTGTTTTCTATTTCATAAGTTTTTTCGTTAGTATTAGTAAATTTAATTATTCTATCTAGTCCGTCATTTTTAGATTCTATTCTAAGCCAATCATTTCCTTTACTAATTAAATCTTTCTCTTTAGCTCGGTAAGATGAGCCTACTAAACTAACAAGTATTGCTTCAAGAAGGGAAGTTTTACC
>CAILQE010000083.1 GCA_903836325.1 uncultured Candidatus Saccharibacteria bacterium | reverse complement strand
TGATACAAATTATTACAAATTTATTAACTAATAGTACCAAAATATCTAGAAACTTAGATTCTTATTGGAATAAAAGCCTAGTAAGCTTTCTTAGCACCGTCTGCGACTGCTTTTTCTGCATTCTCTTTAGACATCATTGCACAAACAGTTGTTCCACATTTCGCGTGCTTACCCTTGGCCATAAAACCACCTTTTTGAGTTTGGTGAATTTCTGGTGCTGTTAATTCAACGCCTTTTTCTTTACATTTTACGCAGTATCCTGTGACCATATTTATCTCCTCTTAATTTATTGTTACTTTATAAACTTGTTTTATTATAACCCATCTATCAAATAAATCTTAAATAAAAACAAAAAATGGTGCGGGTTAAGAGACTCTAACTCTCGACCTCTTCCTTGGCAAGGAAGCGCTCTAAACAACTGAGCTAAACCCGCATATTACAAGGGTAAATTATAGCTAAATAAGTCCTTCCTTGCAACTTCTAGTGTCATTCAGGACTCATGGGTTTGCTATCAGAGTGTTTACGAAGAGGAATTTCTCTTAAGAAAAATACAGTCACACATGCTATTACTAGTACACACGCACCTACTAAAAACACGTGCGTAAGTGAAGTTGCGAGCGCTGTTCTAGCTGATTCAATAAAGCTCTGGAATGAATTTGTTAACTCAACATGATTTGGAGCTTTAGAAATATTACTTAAAATTGAAGTCTGATTAGCTGGCGAAAGTAATTGTTGTAAACCGTTGGCGTTTAAATTGGTTACAGGATGACCCTCATTACTCATTGTTTGAGCAAAAGTTGAATTTGAAAGTGAGCCAAGTTTTGTATTTAGCTGACTATTCAAATAGGTTCCCATCATTGCAACTCCAACAACTGATCCTATTCCCCTAAAGAGCTGCGATGAAGAACTTACTACTCCCAAGAATTTTTGCTCAAATGCATTTTGGATAATTAAAGTAAATAATGGCATAGTAATTCCAATACCGACACCAAGTGGAATCATTCGCATAATAAGCTGTAGATGAGACGTATTGGCAGAAATCGTTGAAAGCCAAAAGAGCGAACCAGTCATAAGAAAAGCACCCAAGATAGCTATCTTTTTATATTTACCGGTGCGTGCCACAATTTGCCCTGATGCAACACTAGTCAATGCAAGTGAGAATACTAATGGCAAAAGAATAATTCCCGAGTTTGTAGCAGATGCTCCCTGTACAACTTGTGCAAAAAGAGGCAGATAGATAATAGCACCGAACATTGCAATACCAACTAAGAACAACATAATTATTGAGACTCTGAAAATACTATTCTTAAAAATCATGAGAGGAATAATTGGATCCTCATGTCTACTTTCCCAGTATATAAAGTATCCTATTAGTGCGAATCCAAGTGCGAATAAACCATACGACTGCATAGAACTCCACGCGAATTTATCACCACCAAGATTAAGAACCAAAAGTAGAGACGCAAGACCTGCTGCAATAAGTGCTGCCCCACCAAAATCTATTTTCTTTTGTGCACCTTTAGCAAGAATAGTTGGCAAATATATAAAAATAAGTGCGAAAGCAATGATACCAAAAGGTACATTTACATAAAAGCACCAACGCCAAGAAGCATGATCTGTAAGGAATCCACCAAGAAGTGGACCTACTACCGAAGAAAGACCCCATACAGCTCCAATAATTCCCTGCCATTTAGGTCTTTCAGCAGGAGTAAAGAGATCTCCGATAACCGCAAAAGCACTCGAGAATAGGATTCCGCCACCAATTCCCTGTATTGCCCTAAATATTATTAGTGAAGTCATATTCCAAGATAATCCCGTGAACATAGAGCCAATCACGAAAATTAGAATACCGGTTAGTAGCATTTTTCGTCGACCGAAAATATCTGATAGCTTTCCACTTATTGGAATGGTGATTGTAGAGCTCAAGAGATATGCAGTAACTACCCAACTTAGCTCTGAAAGCCCATGAAATTGATTAACAATCTTTGGTAGTGCCGTTCCAACTATTGATTGATCTAATGCAGCCAAAAAAAGACCAGACATAACGGCAACCATGACAAATATTTTTTGTCTCATTGAAATGTGATGTAACATATTTTCCTTTTCTTAAATTCCGAGTACGGAGAAATTTTTAATATTATCTAATAAACATATAATAGCACATTTTAAGAGATAAACCGTGATGGGTATTCTAAAAAAAACCGTTTACGTTTAGAATACATAGATATGGATAATTCTAAACCACCTACACTAGAGCCCTATCAGCCAAATGGAAAGCCAGTAGATAATAACCAAACACCAACCATTCAGCCAAATGCACCTTTAGTATTTCAAGCACCGGAAAGTTATAAGGAGACCAAAATAGACATAACGAAGAAAGAAAATAAAAGATTATATAAATTAGTTGGAATTATAGCTGCGCTAGGTCTTCTGCTATGGGTTGGCATTAATTATGTACTGGGTTTTACAGTAGTAAACGGTATTTCAATGCGTCCTACATTTAAAACAAATAATGTTGTACTAGTATGGAAATTACCAGTTACTTGGCAAAAACTTGTAGGAAGCTCTTATATTCCTGCGAGATCTAATGTAATTATTGTAAGAGATACTAGCAATTCCGGACTTCAATACATTAAGAGAGTTATTGCACTTCCTTATGAGCACTTACACATTGCCAATGGAATAGTTCAAGTTACAACCACCAAAGGTAATACCATATATCCAGATAAAGCTTCTTACGGCAAAAATCTACCCTTTACAGATGGAGCTTACGATGGTGATGCTAAAGCAGGACAGATATATGTAATGGGAGATAACAGAAATTCAGGCGCTAGCATAGACTCTAGATCTAGCATGGGTGCTATTCCAGATAGCTATATTATTGGACGAGTTGTGGTAAGAATCTGGCCATTGAACCAAATTACTCTTTATTAACCTGTAATTATACTATTACCTGGATCAATAGGGGGCTGATCTTCTGGCGTATAGTTATCTACTCCGTGATCATGACTAGCTTTAATCTTGTTTCGAACAATCCTATATATAAGAAGAATTAGAAGAAGGATTAATATTCCTGAAATTACTAAGGCAATAATCTTGGCTGGGGTTTTTAATTTGTAGTATGTACTTCTAATTAAAAGCCACTTAGACCAGTCTTGACCCGTATCTATCTGAGATATGTAATGAAGATTTTCGTTATTAGAATATTTAGCTTGTATATCTATATTATGTTTACCACCAGATAGATAATTTACATTAAACCTTTTTAGGTTATTTAGAACGTACAGAAGTCTTCCATTGTCGTAATAGTTAAAACTAGTAGGCTTGAGTCCTTGAAGCGGAGAGGCTACATATATTGCTATCTGATCAGTATCTGAAGAGACAATCTTTGGTTCAATATATCCAGAACCAAAGCTATCTGAAAAATCACAATAAGCACTAGGAGCGCATGCATTGGATTGGACAATTAACAGGTAAGCCGATGCTGCATAAACTTCAGCACCAAGCCCTTGACCATCAATTGTTATCTCATCTCCCTGACTAAATTTTAGGTTATCTCCAATTTTTAACCAGGTATTCTTGTTTGCTTTCACACTAGCAATAAGATTACATCTCGCTCCAAGAGTTGGTACCGATCTATATATGTTAATTTGAGATGAATCGACAGATGCATATTTAGGAAGCTTTACGTAAACAGACCCGGACATATCTTGAGGGGCAATATTTACCACAGAATTAACTAAATCTGAACAGGAAACAGAAGTATCTTCTGCCTTAACGCTGGCCAAAGATAAAGAACTTATAATAACTAAGCTTGCTATAAGAATTTTGGAGAATTTCATTTTTGTTTTTTGTGGTGCCACTCTAAATATATTAAAGCACAATAATCTAAGTAAAATAAGTAGGATTAAGATTTCAGTATAATGGTGGCGCCTCCCAGACTCGAACTGGGGACACGCGGCTCTTCAGGCCGCTGCTCTACCAACTGAGCTAAAGCGCCATTAACTAACAGGGGTAATTTTACGCTAAAATTAGTATCTTTTCAAGTTAGATTTAATCTTCAACAGATAAGATGTCCACTAAAGAATTAGGACCATTTAAAACTTTTACATCTATTTCTCTACCCATCATAGCAAATATAATTGAACCTATATTCATAGCTGCCTCGTGTGAATCCGTAACCTGTTCGCCTGAGTAATCTAATGCATCTTTAGCTCGGAAAACAGTTGTCATGTGATTACTATTTGTAGCCCATCTATTTCTTGGTAATAACCCTGTTTCTTCTAGATCTTTAATTCTACTAGGTGGTAGAACTGTTTCAATTAACGGACTAATTACTACTAGACCAAGATTAATAACTTTGTCATTAGAAGCAATATCGCCGCCGGCGATATATAATTTTAGTGGATTTTCGAATTCTTCTCTAGTCATAATAATGTGGTGGTGGGTAATGAGGGACTCGAACCCCCGACCCTCTCGGTGTAAACGAGATGCTCTAGCCAACTGAGCTAATTACCCATAGTTTTAGATCGAATAACAAATATTCTATCATATCTTATGATGATTGTCACTATTGGTGCGCGGAAGAGGATTTGAACCTCCACAGGATTGCTCCCACTACCACCTCAAGGTAGCGCGTCTACCATTTCGCCACCCGCGCATTAAAATATATTATAACACCTTAACTACGAGGTAGATGATTGAATTGTTGATATAAAGCAAACTCTGGTTTTATTATTTCCTTAAGTTCGTCTTTAGTTGTTCCGAATTTAACACCTGGAGCAAACATAGAATACGGATCGAATACTTCTTTGACCTTTTTAAGTAGCGCGTACACTTCCGACCCATATTGCATTTCTAGATATGGAGCCTTAAGTTTACCGTCACTATTTTCTGAAGATATACTTCCGCCAAGTGAAACTATTAGCTTGTAGTAACCATCCATAATTTTGAATACTTTTTGCTTATCTCCAACGCTAGCAAGATTTAGCTTAGGATAGAAATGCATCACACCAGTTCCAAGGTGCCCCCACATTGGCGGGTTATTAATACCGACTGAATCAAAGATTTGCTGTGCCCCATCAACTAGATCAGATAATCTATAGGGACTAACTCCAGCATCTTCAATAATTGGCGAAGCTTTAAGACTTCCGTCATTCTGTCCGATATATACACTAGATGCTTCTCTTATTTTCCAATATTTTTCCTGTTCACTTGGGTCTTTAAGAACAACTACTTCTTCAGTAAATTTAAGAATTGTTTTCTTGGCTCTTTTAACTAATTTAGATCTCTTAGTATCGTCATATTCTATGAATACCGTGTATTCTTTAGGGTCTTTAGAAAGAGAGTCTTTTAGATAATTTGAATTAATATTTTTAACCGCATCAATAAGAGACTTATTAACAACTTCGAAAGAACTAGGTCTATTCTTCATATTCATAAACTCATTAACTAAGCCTTGAAGTGTATTTAAATCATTAAGACTTGCTACTAGTAAGGTTTTATCATCAGGATTAGGAGTCGTTTTTAGAGTTACTTCCGTTATTATTCCTAAAGTCGATTGGGAGCCTACGAAAAGTGGAGTTAAATCGAAACCTTTATCCTTAGTTATATCTGCAAGGTTATATCCGGCACTATTAAATTCAACATCTAGTTTAGTCTTACTAATTAGCTCTTTATTATCTTCAAGTAAATTATTTAGTCCTCTATATATTTCACCTTCAAAAGTATTTAATCCTATCTTCTTATTCAGTTCTCGTTTGGATAATTTCTTGACGGTAATTACTTCACCATTAGCCAAAACAATACGCATAGACTTAATTTGTTTAGCTATGCTTCCATATTTAAAGGATTTCTCACCTATGGTGTTGTTGCTAATTACACCTCCAATAGTGGCATAGTCAGGATTAGATGGATAAGTAGGAATAAACTTTGAATGGGTATTAAGTGTTTGCTGTAATTTTCCGAAATTTATTCCAGCCTCAACAGTTATAAAATCGTCTTTGTTATCTAATTCTAAGATTCTATTTATGTGGGCAGAAAAGACCAGCAGCACGCCTTTAGTTAATGCAGCTCCGGAAATATCTGAACCAAGACCTCTCGAAGATATGGGGATTAGTCTTCCTCTTTCTGCAAGTTGCCAAGAAAATCTTATTGCTTTTCGAATATCGTTTTCACTTCTAGGATATATCGCTAACGCAGGTGGTTGAAATAATATACTGCTATCACTAGCAAAATATTTTCTAGCATCTATAGAATCCATCACTTCTCCGCTAAGATGTTCCTGTAGATAATGGCCTATTTTACTCAAAGAAAACCCCCCTTAATTAATAATTAAACTTAAGTATAATTTTAACATAAAAATAAGACTTATTTTTCGGTAACTTTAGCTTCTACTATTTCCCAGTTATTAACATTGTTATATCTGTCTGCTGAAGAATTAATATTAGATGTAGTTAAGCCGAATACTGTTCCATTGGTAATATATAGGTCTCTAGGCTGATAAAGCCCCACAGCGGGCACATCTGTCTGCCAAGCGGCTAAGAATGGTGCATATTTTACTCTTCGAAGAACTGGATCAAGTCTTGTTCTACCTGCAGATAATGCCGTATCAGCCTCCGTGTTCTTATATTCGCTTAAATTAGTCCATCTAGAAGTAGCAGGGTTAAACATATCGCTATTCCAATAAGCATAAACATCTGGATTAGCTCCAATAGATATTCCGTACAGCACTGCATCATATTGATGATAATTTAAAGCAGATGGAAAATCTTGAACATCTAGAGCTAATATATCTGCCTGCGCACCTATGGTTGCCCAGTCAGACTTTATTAGATTAGCCACGTTTACATATTCCTTAATATTAGGGATTGTGAGGTTGAATTTAAGTTCTTGTCCTTTTTTGGATCTAATACCATTTGAGCCCATGATCCATCCGTCTTGAGTAAGAATTGTATTTGCTGCATCCATATTAAACTGCGCCTGAGCATATTGAGGATTGTATTCGACTTGGTTCTTTAAGAATGGCGAAACTACTTCCGTAGTCTTATATCCAAGGCTAGAGATTATCTTTTTTGTATTTACGGCCTGTTCTAATGCGGATCGAACTTTCTGATTAGATAAGACTGAATTGCTTGTTCTAAAGAAGACATAACTTCCTGCGGTTAGGATTAAACTATTTTCTTTAAATCTCTTATTTTTATCTATTTTAGAACTTGGAACACTTATTCCATCGGCTCCGTTAAGACTTCCAGACAAAAGTGCCTTCTCAAGCTGATTCACAGATGCGTAAGCATGCACAATGAAGGCATTAAGCTTTGGCTCTCCTAGTGCATAGTTTTTGTATGGAGCTAAGTTTATTTGAACCTCAGCATTACTAGGATCGCTTCCCTTAACTGCTAAAGATTTAAATTCGAACGGTCCACTACCTATAGGGTTCTGTGTATTAAAACTAGACGATCTAAGTTCACTGACTGGCACAGTAGACAAAATATGCTGAGGAAGTATCCCAACGTTTAAATAATCTGGGAATGAAGCTAATGGATTAGGGATATTAAAGGTAATTAAGTTACCCTTTGCTGAAAAGCTTACTCCATCAAAATATGACCTAAGCGGTGAATTCACGTCTGGGTTTTGAATTAATCTAAAAGTAAATAATACGTCTGCAGCAGTAAGCGGTTTTCCGTCTTGCCATTTTAGGTTAGGCCTTAGAGTTAGCGAGTAGGAAGTTCCCGTAGAGTTGACCTTCATAGAACTTGCCAGCTCGTAACTTATCTTATTATTGTTATCGAAAGTAATAAGACTTCCAAATATCAATCTAGATAAAGATGAGTCTACTTCGTTATTTGCAAAAATTGGGTTTAGATTGGTAAAGTTTCCCAACAGTCCTTCGTTATATATTCCACCTGGTACTGGTTCTAACTTTTGATAATAATCGAATTGTGCGAATATTTGCCAAAAAAGACCCAGAATAATGATTCCGACTGTTAGAATCCAGAAAGACAAGAACCTTTTAACATTCCTGAGTTTATGAAATCTACGGAATAGATGTTTATCGATGTGGCTTTCAGCATTAGAAGTAGCATTAATAGCTTGCTTTTGAGATTCAATAAGCTGCTTTTTTATCTGCTTAGCTAAGGGCTTATTCTTTATTTCAGCCATTTTATTTGTTTATTATTTCTGAGTTTCACCTAAGATTAAGGAAATAGCAAAGATTATACCTAAGATAATTGTGATCTGATAAATAGTTTTATCAGTACCCCTTCGAGTAGTATTTACATCTCCAGCACCACCAAGACCAGCACCTAAGGATGCTCCCCTAGTTTGAATTAGAATAAGAAAAGTCATCAGTAGCATTGTTCCAATTGTTATATATCCGTAAATATTCATTCTTTTGCAGACTCCATTACAGTTGTTACTAGATAGTTTACCAGTCCTATTACCATTCCAGCAAATATAGCCGCCCAGAAGTTAGTGACATGAAGTGGAGTATAAAGCTTAGAAACTAAGAATACTATGAATCCGTTTATAATCACCATAAATAATCCTAGAGTAAACACTATAGCGGGCAGAGAAAATAGTATAAGTATAGGCTTAATTAGGAAGTTAACTATAGCCAATACTAATCCAGCCATAACTAGTGTTCCGAATCCATCTTTATAGGATATATAGTTGCTTAAAAACCTTGATGCTAACCATAGACCAAGGACACAAACAAACCAACGAGTTAAAAAGCCTAATAAATTTTTATTCATTTCTTAATACTATTTTAACATATTGATATAAATAATTATCTATAGAACCTTAGCTCCGTTAGCGGTAATTAAAACGTCATCTTCGAATCTAACACCTATAGATTCTTTTTCTATATATATTCCTGGCTCAATAGTTATAACCATATTTTCTTCTAGTGGACTCGAATAATCTGCAAGGTCGTGAGTGTCTATTCCCAGATGATGAGTAACCGCATGAGGATAATATTTGCGAATACTCTTATTTGTAGCCTTCTTAATAAGTCCTAGTTCAATTAATTTTTTTCCAATTAGTTGTTCAGTTTTTATCTCTAGTTCTCTAAATGATATACCAGGTTTTAAGAAACCGATTAATTCATCTTGAACTTCTTTGACTGCAGCCATAACTAGACCCTGTCTTTTAGTGGGACTACCTACGCTGATGGTTCTACTTATATCTGAGCAATAATCTAAGTATCTACAGCCAACATCTACTAAAAGAAGATTGTTCTTATTTAACTTTTGATCTAGGTCTACATAATGAATTACTGTACTTGCTTGACCGGTTGATATAACTGGTTTAAACGCCCATGAACTTGCTCCATTTTCCACCATTAATCTTTCTAGTTCTAAAGCTACTTCTTTTGTGTTTGTAAGCTTAGTTAGTTTTATGTCTTCAATTGCTGATTTTGTGATCTTAGCAGCCTGTTTAATTAAATCTATTTCTTCACTGGATTTAATCATTCGAAGTCTAGCAAGATCTTTCTCTATATTAATAAATTTAATTTTCTTATTTAATTCTTTTAGTAATTTTAATAAGTTAGCTCTAAATGGAAGTGCAGTAATTGCGTAAGTTTTTAGTTTATCTGTTTCGTCAAAAAGAGTATGAACTACTTTTATGCTACCAAGCATATTTCCAAGCTTGATTAAGCCTTGATCATTTTTAAATACTTTTGTAATTCCAGATTTATGTTTAATATTTCCCAGATCAAGTTCACCGTCGAAAGTTTCTAGGTAATCATTTGTTTCAGGAAGAATTAAAAATGTTTCAGTTTTGCTTAAAACCAAAATAAGACCTGGGTCATTTATTCCAGTTAGATATAGGAAATTAGATTCCTGAATAAAATCATATGACTGATCTAGGCTCATCTGAATTTGTCCATTTGCACCTATAACAATCAGATCTGCTTTAGATTTACTGAGTAGTTCTTTTCTTTTTTTGATATAGAAATTATTAGGTAGTTTACTTGTCATTTTTATAATAACCTTTGATTATTTTAGCTTTACTATCTCCAACTATTTTAGCAAGTTCACCTTCATTTCTTTCTAGAGCTAATTTAAGTGATCCATAAGTCTTGATTAAATCTTTTCTTGTTTTAGGTCCAATGCCTGGAATGTCTAGGATGTCTGATTTAGTTTGCCGGCTTCTTTTTAGACTAGAATGATAGCTTACTGCAAATCTATGACTCTCGTCTCTAATTCTTTGAAGTAATTTTATTAAGTTAGTAGTGTGTGGAACATTAAGTAGAATAAAATTATCTGTTTCAGTTTTAAATCCATTTAATTTTTCTAGGTATTTATCATTTAGATTAACTAGAGATTTTTCTTTGTATATCACGATTTGTTCTTCTCTTTTAGCAAGACCTATCATAGGGGTCTTATCTCCAAGTTCATCTCTCGATTTAATGGCTGAATCCAGCTGACCTTTTCCACCGTCTATTAGAATCAAATCTGCTCTGCCCCATTTCTTTATGTTTGTATCCGACAGTCTTCTTCTCAATGTTTCAGCCATATTCTTAAAGTCATTGTTAATATCTAGTGACGTCTTAAACTTACGGTAATTTCCTTTGTCAGTAATACCATTTGTAAACACCACCATACTTGCTACTACGTCAGTACCTTGTTGATGAGAGATATCATATCCTTCAATTCGTTTAGGAAATTTTTCTAAACCAAGTAAAGTAACCAGTTCATTTAATGCATGATCTTTTGAAATTTCTAAGAATTCATTTTGAGAGAAAATAACTTGTTTAGTAATTTGTTTTAGAGAGTATAGCTGATTTCTTTTTTTCTTGGCTAACTCAAAATTCTTACTTGCCGCAGCGCTAAGCATTTCTTCTTCAATATCTGCTTCAATCTTTTTTCTATTTCCTTTAATGACTTGAATTAATTTCTTTAGATTCTTTCTGTATTCTTCTAAACTTGTTTTATTTTCTTCAAGCCCTGGATCTAGCCCAAGATAATAATCTAGCGAAGCTCTGGTTTGAGATGTTTTTTTAATTGCAAAAGGAAATACTTTTCTTAATAATCTAAGTGCTTTATTTACTGAAACCGAACTTAAATATGGTCCAAAGTATTCAGCCTTATCATCTAATGGCCTTCTAGTTGTAGTTACGGTAGGATATTCATTTTTAAGATCTATTCTAATATAAGCTAAGGACTTGTCGTCTCTGAGCAGAATATTATATTTAGGAAGATAACGTCTTATCATTTCTCCTTCAAAGAACAGGGCCTCCATTTCACTAGCAAGCTCAACCCAATCAGTATCATGAATTTCACTAACTAGACTAGCTGTTTTAGGGTCCCTATTTTTAGAATTTTGAAAATAGGATCTAACCCTATTTTTTAAATTAGCTGCTTTACCAACATAAATAATTTGATTCTTGCTATCCTTGTGAAAATATACGCCCGGCGTGGTTGGCAAAGTTTTGAGTTTTGCTTTTAGTTGATCATTCATATTGGCTTTCTAATTTATACTACCGCTAATTTAAGACAATTTTCAGAATGATATAGCCTAGACTTATCTTTTGTGCATGCTTCACAAATTAACACTAAGTCATTACAGGAAACATTCGCACAGTTTTCAAAATTGGAAGTTTTTCCTTCACAGTGTATACAGATTCCGATGTCTTCACTTTTTTCGGAAAACTTTTGAGTCATTCTATTATCGAAAATATATAAACTTCCGTCCCATAGTCCGTCATCTTTGAATTTTTCCCCGTATTTTACAATTCCACCATCCATTTGGTAGACATCTTTAAATCCACGATTCTTCATAAGGACAGAAAGAATCTCGCATCTTACTCCACCAGTACAATATGTGATTACGGTCTTATTTTTAATATCGTCATACTTACCACTTTCAAGTTCTGGAATGAAATCTTTTGTAGTGCGCACATCAGGAACCACGGCATTTTTAAACTTACCTATTTGAGCCTCGTATTTATTACGTCCATCAAAGAAAATAACGTTATCTTCGCCTTTATCTTTAATTAGTTTTTCTATAGCTTCAGGTTTTATATGTTCACCACCACCGACTAATCCATTTTCATTAACCTTGATTTCGTCTACAGCTTTAAAAGCTACAATTTCATCTCTAACTTTTACTGAAAGTCTTGGAAAATCTTGACCACCTCCCTCACTCCATTTGTATTGGATGCGTTTAAAAGGAAGGTATGTTTTATTAGTCTTAATATATTTCTTAAGATTATCAATGTCTCCACCCAGTGTTCCGTTTATTCCGTGTTCAGAAATTAAGATTCTACCCTTCAAATTTAATGCGTCACAAACAGATTTTTGCCATTGTTTAATAGCCTCTGGGTCAGATAGAGACGTAAAGCAATAATATAGGATGATTTTATTCTTCATAATTGTTTTTTATACTAGTCTATTTTACTACTTATTAAGGAGTACTACGAGCATAAGCGTAAATAAACTCAGGATAACTAAAACTAAAATAATGTCTGCAGGTTTAGTTTTTTTAATCTTTTTTGAATAATCAATATTATTTTTCTTAGGAATTGCGTTATGTTGATAGAAAGAAGGATGATTTGAAAAATTTATGCCCTTTTTTTCTAGTAGGGAATTTACGGACTCCTTAACAATTACTTCTTGTTTTTCAGCTTCAGGCTCACCGAACGAATCTCTTAGAATTGGATCTTTTTCAAAATCTATTTGCCTTTGAAGAATCTCTCTATTTAAAGCTCTCTTGATATTTCCACCTCTAAGAAAGGTAGATATGACTCGTCTTAGTCCATTTTCAGAAATTAAATGAGATTCAAATATTTTCTTAAGTGTTGTTCCGTCTATTTTAATATTCTCGGCCACTTTAACAAGTTCATTCTTGCTCAATACGGCTACCGGTTTTTCTATACTTCTAGATTCTTTAAGATCTTCTGTTTTTTCTAATTTATTTAGTATCTTAAGTTCAGTGGTTGAATAATCTTCTGAACTGTTGGAAGTTTTCCTTTCAATGAGAGAAGCTTCAACTCGGACTCTTCTTTCGCTTTCGGCGAGTTTAATTCTTAATTTATCTACTTCTTCAACTAATTTTTTATCTAGATCTTTCTTACTGTCTGCCTTTTTTTCGATACGAGCTTTTCTTCTATCTATTAAGTAATCTATTAATCCTACGCTTGTAAGTTTTTCACTTCTCTTTGCTTCTTTCTTTTTTTCATTAGAATTTTCATGATAAATATTAGTAGGAATAGATTCCCTGCCAACAGAAGTTGGGTCATTAATTCTAAATACTTCACTCTCAGGCAAAATTGGGTCTGCAATAACTTCACTCTCAGCAAAGCTAATGTCACCAGTTTCAATTACTTGGTCTAAAAATTCCTTGGCGCTATCATTTTCTGGATTTTCTTCACTACCATCAAGTTCATCCATTCTTTCACGAGCTAAAGTTCTAGATATATCTTCTATTTCTACTTCACTTAGGTGTTCTACGGGAGCTTCGCTATCTAGTTCAGGGTTAATATCTACTTTAAGATCTTTGTTTTCAGTTTCTTTTTCTAACTTCTCCTCTTTTTCTTGAAGACCTTTAATTAAAATAGCTAATTCCTTTAAGAAATTCGACTTAGGATCTACTCTACTTTTTTTATCTTCTTCCTCAGAATCATCTTCGTCATCTTCTAGGAGTTCAGGATTTAAATTTTTAGGTTTTTCTTCCATAAGTTTTTAAAAGTTAAATGTATCTAAAGTATATATCCTAAATGATTATAGTGAGAAATATATTTTTATAGGTATTATTCAGTTTTTTCGTTGGCTGGTTTAACTTCGCCTTCAGTAGCAACTTCGCCTTCAGTAGCAACTTCAGTTACTTCTTCAGCATCACCACCAACAGCATCGTTTGCAGCTGCTAGAGCAGATGGTTCGAATACTGTAGCGATTGTATTTGTAGCATCGTCAGTTACAACTACATTTGCAGGAACAATTAGGTCGGCAATAGTTACGTGGTCACCTTCTAGAACAAGTTTTTCGGCATCATAGAATAATTCATCAGGTAAGTTTGCAGGAATCGCTTCAACGGTTACACTTTCAATACTTCCAAGAACAATAAGACCAGATCTTTCAGCAGGAGAAGCTTCGTTTCCTTCTGCGTATTTAGGTCGTACTGGAATTTCTGCTTCTACTTTTTGATCCTTAGAAACAGCATTGAATACAACGTGAGATAATCTTCTTTTTCTTGGGTCGAAATCTGCTTGCTTAATTAGAGTTAGGAATTCTTTGCTTCCAACTTTTACGGTCACTGGGTGATGCTTTCCAGCTTCTTTGAATACTTTTAATAGAGCTATAGCGTCTCCTTGAGCTACGATTGAATCTTTTCCGTGATCATGAATAACAGCAGGAACAGTTCCTTTAGATCTTAAGTGTTTAACTTTCTTTCCAAGAACATCTCTTGGAGTTAATTCGATAGTAATCGTGTCTTGAGACATATATTGCCTAATCTCTCCTTTAAATAAATATTTTGATTTAACAATTATATCATAATTTTAAGATTTTATCTCTATAGAAACTATAATTTTAAATATGTTAAACTCTAAGACATGAGTAAAGATAAAAAATCGTTTATATATTGGTCAATAATTGTTGTTGTTCTTATGGGTATCTTATACATATCCACAAAGCATATTCAACCTACTACCCTAATTAAATCTGGTGGAGTTTGGGCACTACTAGGTATCCTATTTGCTGAAACTGGTTTACTGGTTGGATTCTTTTTACCTGGAGATACTTTAATTTTCGCAGCAGGTTTTATAGCTAGCACAAATGGAAAATCTCTTAATATTGTTTACGCCGTTATAGCTATGTTAATTGGAGCAATCCTTGGAAATACTGTCGGCTACGAGATAGGAAAACGTGGTTTCCATAAACTATTTGTTAAGAAAGACTCTGTCATGTTTAGACCTGAATATTTAGAAGAAGCACAGAAGTTTTACGTTAAGAATGGTGGCAAGGCAGTACTTCTAGCTAGATTTATTCCAATACTTCGAACTTTTGCTCCACTCACGGCTGGTGCTGCGAATATGGATAGAAAGAAATTTGCTAAATATAACGTGATCGGTGCATTGCTTTGGGTTGGAGTAGCAACTTCAGTTGGGTGGTGGGCCGGTAGAGTACTCGGTAAATTCTTTGACGTTGATAAATATCTGATACCTGGGATTATATTAGCTACACTAGCTAGTTTTGCGAGTAGCTTTATCCACTTACACGCTACGAAGAAAAAGAATCTTAAGAAGTAATATTAGTTCTTAGAGAATGGGTGAAGTAACTTCTGCATAAAGCTTTTCTTTGGAGCGCTCATATCGGTTGGATTTTGAGCTGGCATTGAAGCAGGAGTTTGATCTGGAGTTGGCGCAACAGGTTCACTGGTTGGATTCTCTGCAGGCTCAGGTTGAGGCATTGTAGGATCTGGAACTGGAGTTGGCGCAACAGGTTCATTGGTTGGATTCTCTGCAGGCTCAGGTTGAGGCATTGTAGGATCTGGAACTGGAGTTGGCGCAACAGGTTCATTTGGCGTATCCACAACAGGCATTGGTTGGTTATTTACTTCCACGTTAGGAGTAGGGTTAGTGTCGTCCATATTATTTTGAGGGTTCATTTTTATATTCCTTTTTATTTATTAAGCTAGGTATAAGTTAACACTAGCGAGATAGTTTGTAAACTATCTATCGATGAAGCTCTTACAGAACTTTTTTAAGATATGAGGCTGTATAGCTACCACTTACCTTAGCTACTACCTCTGGAGTTCCCATAGCTACTATTTGACCACCACCATTACCGCCTTCTGGTCCTATATCTATAATATGGTCAGCATTTTTAATAACATCTAAATTGTGTTCAATTACTATCATGGAGTTACCTGAATCAACTAGAGCATGCAGAACTTTAAGCAATTTATTAACATCTTCAAAATGTAATCCTGTTGTAGGTTCATCTAGGATATATAAAGTTCTACCAGTTGGTCTTCTAGATAGTTCAGTCGCAAGCTTAATTCTTTGAGCTTCACCACCTGAAAGAGTTGTAGCAGATTGGCCTAGAGCAATGTATCCAAGACCTACTTCTACTAATGTTTCAAGTTTTCTAGAAATACTTGGGATATTACTAAAAAATTCTAGAGCTTGTTCAGTTGTTAATGCTAGAACTTCAGAAATATCTTTACCTTTGTAGTGAATTTCTAATGCTTCACGGTTATATCTCTTACCTTTACATTCTTCACAAGGAACATAAACGTCCGGTAGGAAATGCATTTCAATCTTAATGATTCCATCTCCCTTACAATATTCACATCTTCCACCTTTAACGTTAAAACTAAATCTTCCAGCGCTATATCCTCTTAGTTTTGCTTCCGGAAGAGATGCATAAAGTTCACGAATTGGAGTAAATAGACCGGTGTATGTAGCTGGGTTAGATCTTGGAGTTCTTCCTATTGCTGACTGGTCAATAATAATGGCTTTATCGAGGTTTTCGATTCCAAGAATATCTTCGTGTTTACCAGGAACTGTTGATGCTCTATGTAGTCTTGCTAGTAGTTCTTTAGCTAAAATGTCATTAATTAAAGATGACTTTCCAGAACCAGAGACACCACTGACTACAACCATTTCA
>CAILQE010000082.1 GCA_903836325.1 uncultured Candidatus Saccharibacteria bacterium | reverse complement strand
TGGTTTACTAGACCTATCTTCGGAAAAATTAGATATATGAGTTACTCAGGACTAGAGAAGAAGTTTGATATTAAAGAATATATTAAGAATAATTCTTAGCTCTATTCATATCTCAAAGACTCAATAGGATCTACTCTACTTGCTTTTATAGCAGGGATAAGCCCAGCTATAAACGTTATGGCTGCAATAATTAGAATAATCTCAACCGATAGAAGGGGACTTATATTAAGAAGTTTTATTCCTTCAATACCTTTTAGGAATGTTTTAGCTGCAATAGCGTTAATAGCTTGTTCTGCTAGCAAGGATAGTGCAATTCCACTTAGACCTCCCCAGAATCCAAGTAACATAGCTTCTACGGAGAATAGGGCAAAGATAGTTTTCTTCTTAGATCCAAGAGCTCTAAATAATCCAATTTCTCTTGTGCGCTCTAATACAGACATGAACAGGGTATTAATAACACCAACTACTGAAGCTAGTATAGCCACACCTGAAAAAGCTGCTAGAGATATCTGAACGCCAGTAATAATGCTATTTAATGTATTGTTAACGTCCGCAAAACTTTTTCCAGTGAACTTAGCGTTTTTTAGGTTGGTTTTAAATGTAGCATCAGGAACGTTTAAGTTTCTTGAAACAAAAACTATATTGGACTGAGGAGTATTATTAAGCGACTGACTTTCAGCTACATTCTTAGCATCGAATTTATCGATTATGATTGGAGATTGAATTAGTGAAGGTTGGTAAACTCCTTTAACTGTTAATTTAACTTCTTTAATTTGACCAGAATAATCTTTATAGAATAAATCTAAAACTTTTCCTATTGAAGATTTAGAATCTGATGCGCCTACTAATGGAGCAAACTTTTGAGAAAGTAATACTTCACCTTGATCTACTGAAGTAAGTTGATTACCGTAAGTGAGAGTAGGTGGATTTTCTGGTAGAAATACGGAATTGCTTGCAAGGTATTTTGTGCCATTTGGAGATAAGGCATAAAGGAAAGTGGCTTGATATGGAATCTCTACGTTGTTAACGCCATTAACTTGACCTAAGGAAGTTAGATCTGCACTAGTTATGAAATTATTAAGATAACTCGCAGAAGACGCTGATGTATTTGGATTATAGGTTTGTGGATCCTTATTTCCAATGCCACCACTAAAGTCGTTAAGAGTAGTTTTTTCTACTTGGTATAAGTTAACATTTTTATATTGTCCCAATTGAAGGGAGATATAGTTCTTAAGACCTTGTCCAAGACCTAAAGATAAAGCTAGGGTGAAAGTACCAATTGCAATTGCTAGTAAGGTTAAGAAAGTTCTAAGCTTAGATCTTCTTAGGTTCTGATTTGAAGTAGTAAATATATCTAAGGTTTTCATTAGTTTTTTCTATCTCTTTCCACTAAGCCGTCTTTAAGCTCAATAATACGTCCACATTTTTTAGCTATATCGTGATCGTGGGTAACAATTATTAAAGTGGCATTTTGAGTTTTATTTAATTCAAATAATAACTTAATGATTGCTTCACCGCTTTCAGAGTCTAGGTTTCCAGTAGGTTCGTCGGCAATCAGTATTGAAGGTTTATCTATAATAGCTCTAGCTATAGCTACTCTTTGTTTTTGTCCGCCAGATAGATCATTGGCCTTACTTTTAGCTTTCTCAAGAATACCTACACTCTTTAATGCTTCAAGAGCCCTAGCTTCACGCTTCTTTCTTGAAACTCCTCTAATTTTCAGTGGTAATGCAACATTATCTAAAACACTGTTTGCAGGTTGAAGGAAAAACTGTTGAAAAATAATGCCTATATTTTCACCACGCCACTTATCTGTATCAAGTTGCTTGTATATATTCTTATCGTCAAACGTAACAGATCCTTCACTAGGATGATCTAATCCAGTAATAATATGAAGTAGGGTAGACTTACCTGAGCCACTTTTTCCTACAATTGCATTAGTGCTTCCAGCTTCGAATGATAGGTTGATGTTTTTAAGTGCTAAAAAGCTATCTTCTTTTTTGCCATATTTTCTAAATACTTTTTTAATCTCTAACATTAATTCTAATTATACGTTAGCTTAATCTATTATACTAAAGTATCTTTAATTACATGAGGTTGAATTTCAGGGAATAACTGTTTGGCTCTGTCATTTGTTACTATCATTTCATTAGCCAATGATTCAACCATAGCTCTTCCTACTTTTGCTTCGTTCCTTGGTGTAAATAAATTAAGCCACCAAGCAGAAACCACAACAGGGATTATTGGAAGATCTACGATGAATACTTTTCGTTTTGAAAATTTAGCATATGCCTTCATGAGATCTTTGTAAGACATTTTTTCTGGCCCACCGATTTCAATAATTTCATTGTTGGTCGGTAGATTTAATGCAGCAATTAGATATTTGATGACGTCATTTATTCCAATAGGCTGAGTAAAAGTAGAAGACCATCTAGGCACAGTTAATACCGGTAATTTATGCACTAAGTTTTTTATAATGTCATAAGAAATACTTCCATTTCCTATAACCATTGATGCCCTAAATTCTACGACAGGTATATATTGCCTAAGAATTTCTCCACTAGCATGTCTACTTCTAAGATGCTTGGATAAATTATCTGAATCTTTACCGAGTCCACCTAGGAAAATTATTTTCTTTACTCCATTTTTTTTACAAGCTTCACCAACTATATTTGCTACTTCTTTTTCAGCAACAGCATAGTCAATTTTCCTTTGAGCCATCATATGAATCAGGTAATAGGTTTGATCTACTCCCTCTAGCGCATTAGAGATCTCTACCTTATTAAAAACATCACAGTCTATTTTTACTAGTTTAGGATTATCTTTGAGATCTTCAGTATGTCTGGCGATAGCAATAATTTGGTGATCTGTTTTATCAATTAAATTTTCAACTAAGTGTCTGCCAATAAATCCGCTTGCACCAATGACTGCTATTTTCATATTTCAATTATATATAAAAAGAGAGACTTACGCCTCTCTTTTTAACTACTTAATATTTTCTTACTTAGCTAACGCGTCAACAGTTGTTTCGTCTGTCTTAGCATTTGCAGAGTCAGAAAGTTTCTTAATATTCCAAACTAATAGAAGGCCGAAACCTACTTTAGCTAGAAGATCTAGAACTGCATAAACAGCATTTTCAGTCTGAAAAGATACTTTTCCTTGCCCTGATGTACCTAGTAGCCAAATAACTGGATAAGCTAACCATAATACAGATAGGTATACAGCTAAAGTTGTGTAAAGCTTACTTAATTTAGCTCCACCAACACTTTTTACTGTCTTCATGATACTCACGTAGAGCATGTAGGCAATAATAACTAATGCTACTGAACTTAACACATACCACATCCACTTTGTATTAGCGTCTGCAAGTGTTGCAAAGTAACCAGTTACTATCATGTATACGTCTAGAAATACCAAAGACGCAATTGTCCAAACTCTATTCTTTACCTTTGATGGTAGAGCTACTAAGCAAAGACTTAGAAGCAGTAATGGAGTTGTAAGCACCCAGTCTACGTATCTTGCTGATTGAACTGTGTTTCCAGCAACCATTAAATCTCCAAAATTATGCACCAACGCATAGTATGAAGTAGCAGCAATAACTGTTATACCTACTGCAACAGTTGCGTGATGTCTATCTTCTTTTCTTAATGTTGTGGCTAGTAAAGCAAGTAGTAAGCTTCCTAGTCCCATTCCTATGGTGCCAATCCATAGCCATGAACTTGTGTCCATATTTTCTCCTTTATGATTTATATACACTTCAACTTTAGCAGTAACCATAATCGAAATAATATTGTAATATTATCTACAAAAATAAACACGAGTAAGTAAAATGTTTGTCCTTAAAGCAAATATAATTTAAAATATGTTTATAAATAAAAGAGGGGTAATTATGCAAGAGAGATTTAATTTTGGGCCAGAGTTTGCCGATCACATGCCTGTTATAAGCGCTAATACGTCAGAAAAAATATCGTCAGAATTAATACAAGAAAATCCGCATCAATTACAATTCTTCATTTTAGATAAATTTGCTGAAGTAAAGTAGTTAAGTTTTAGATATAATTAATAAGATATGAACTATATCTCTTTATTTATTGGCAAGACCGTAATGCTTTTCATGAGACTTATGGGCAGAAATGCCAATACTCTTCCAGGTCTTATAATAGAGAGAATCAATAAGAAATATCTCAAGGATTCTTTAAGTAAACTAGAAAAGGGAGTTATTGTAGTAACTGGTACAAACGGTAAGACTACTACTACTAAAATATTGTCTTCACTTCTTGAAGGACTAGGATACAGAGTTTTAACTAATCAAACTGGTGGAAATTATGTCAGAGGAGTAATTTCTTTAGTGTTAGATAAATCATCGTGGACCAATAAACTTAATTACGATATCGCTATTTTGGAGTTAGACGAAGCTCATGGAGTACATTTTGCTAATTATTTTAATCCTACCGGAGTAGTGACTCTTAATATTCTAAGAGATCAAATGGATAGGTTTGGAGAGATAGATAAAACAGCTGAATTAGTTAAGAAAATAGCCAAGAAGGCAAGAAGCTTTGTCGTTATTAATTCTAATGATCCTAGACTTTCTAAAATATCTAATCATCTTAGCTCTAGAATCTATTGGTATGGATATGCTGAGGATCTTAAAGATGTATTTATATCCGATGATCAGCATTACGATAAAAATGTTAAATATTTCATTGAGCACAAATTAGATCTAAGTCTAGAAAGTTATAGCAAAAATGCTTTAAACGTTAAAGCAGAAAAATCTTATCAACTTCCATTCAATCTATCTGGTTCATATAACGCACTCAATATAGTGGCGGCTCTTACCGCCCTAAAAGCAATAGAAGGAAAATTAGATTTTGTAAAAATAGAAAAAATCCTATCTGAAATTAAACCAGCATTCGGTAGGGGGGAGATAATTAAACTTGCTAACGGCGCTAAAGTTCAACTTCAGCTTGTCAAAAATCCATCTGGATTTAATCAATCTCTAAGTTTGGTCAATGAAAATAATTTTGATAAAATCGGCATCGTAATAAACGATAGATATGCAGACGGTAGAGATGTTTCATGGCTATATGACACAGACTTTAAAAACTTGAAAGATAATCAAGTATTTACTTCCGGAATAAGATATTTAGATATGGCAGTTAGATTAAAGCACCAAGGTATAGAATCCAAGAACATTGAAGAATTAAGAAACTTCGTCGAAGAGTTAATTGACCTTAAAGAAGACCAGAGCGCAATAATTTACTGTACATATACTGCAATGCTTGAAGTCAGAAGACTATTGCGTAAAACGGGTGTTAGCGTAGAAGGAGTAGGATTATGAAATTACACATAGTTCATCTTTATCAAAAAGAAATGAATATTTATGGAGATACTGGAAACAGGGAAGTCTTAGAATATAGACTTAAGAGCAGGGGTATTGAATACAAGACAACTATCGTTAACGTCGGAGATGATTTACCGATGGAAGCCGACATCATAATCGGTGGAGGTGGACAGGATTCTGGACAGTTCTTGGTTCAAGAAGACTTATTAAAAAAGAAAGATCAACTTCAAAAAATGGCGAAAGACGGCGTAGTTATGTTGATGGTCTGCGGAATGTATCAGTTATTTGGAGATAAGTTTATAACTTCTAAAAAAGAAGAAATAAAGGGAATAGATATACTTCCAATTACTACAAGAGCAGGCAAGAAAAGATTAATTGGTAATGTTGTCGCTAAGAATACTTATTCAACAATCGTAGGCTACGAGAATCATAGCGGACTAACATATCTTAAGGACGGAAGCACTTCCCTGGCTGAAGTTGTTTTAGGAGCAGGGAATAACGGAAAAGACAAAAGTGAAGGGTGTGTTTTAAATAATGTTTTTGGAACTTATATGCACGGACCAGTTCTTTCAAAAAGTCCAGAACTTGCCGATGAACTCCTAAGACGTGCTTTAAAACGAAGCTCCCCTGCTTATAAATTAGAAAAAATAGATGACTCTCTTGAAATAGAAGCAAGGAAAGTAGCAGTAAATAGGCCTAGATAATCCTATAAAATATTTAGATTTTTTTGTTTATTGCAACTTCCCTACTAATTAAGCTAGAAAATAGCTAGAATACATCTAGTGATATACCAAGAAACCAAAAAAGCGCTAGGAACGGATTGTTTAATAACTCTAAACACTCCTGATTCCATTTTGGCAAAGAAAACTTTTATATATCTTTGGAAAGAAATCGAGGATTTTGAAAATAGATTTTCTAGGTTCAAAAGCAGTAGTGAATTAAGTAAGTCGAATATCAATGCTGGGAATAAAACAAAAATATCCAAAGAATTTAAAAATATTTTAATTGAATGTATTAAATACTCTAATCTAACCGATGGACTATATAACCCATTTATATTACCCGCACTTCAATCAGCTGGATATAAAGGTTCGTGGCCTAATCCAAATATTTTTAATCCTGATTTGGATTATTCAGATAGATTTATTAAAGATATTAGTGAACTGAAAATATCTGGAGAATATTTAACTATTCCTAGTGATTCTGCATTAGATCTAGGAGGAATAGGTAAGGGTTATCTGCTTAAAGAGTTAACTAGAGAAATTAAGAATAAATTTAGCGGATATTGGATAAGTCTTGGTGGAGATATATTAGCGGATGGGGTAAATATAAATGATCAGCCTTGGAATATATTTATATCAGATCCAAAAAACGAAAATAATGTTTCAATTGTAAGTAACAACAAGAAATTTATTGCAGTAGCAACTTCAGGAAGTGTGAGAAGGTCTGGAGCAGGGTGGAATCATCTTATAGATCCAAGAAATGGATTATCTAGCGTTTCGAATTTTTTGAGTGCCAGCGTAGTGTGTGATGATCCACTTAAGGCCGATATATTAGCTTCATGCTTCCTGTTGCTTAAAACCAATGAAATACGAAAAATTGCTGATAAGTTTAAAGTAGACGTTCTTCTTCAAAAAGATTTCATAACTAGCTCTTCTAGGAACATAATGTATTTAGGGAATAGAAGTACATTTAACCCCTAATATCTGTTAATATATATCTTGTACTTTAATAATTATGGCGCGGTGGCCGAGGAGTTAGGCAATGGTCTGCAAAACCATGTACACGAGTGCGAATCTCGTCCGCGCCTCCAAAAAATGTTATAATAGCTTTTAATCAAGACGGGCGAGTGGCGGAATTGGTATACGCGACAGACTTAAAATCTGTTGACTGAATAAGTCTTGAGGGTTCAAGTCCCTCCTCGCCCACCATTTATTTTTTGAATCATTTTTTACTAGAACGGGTGAGTTAGTAGCCAGAAGTTTGACGGTGATTTTGGTGTGGATGCTAAATATATTTTTAAAGTCTTTGTAACATTTGGAACGCTGCTTGTAATTTTTAAGATACCAACTTCATCGCCCTCTCTGGCTTTGTAGGAAATATTATCAATAGAAAGACTAACTTTAATGTCTGTTGAATTAAGTGATTGTAGATCCGGTATGTTTTCAACGAATAGATTTACCTTTTGTTTATTCCATGGAATCACATAGTAATTAGCATTTTTAATAAACGGGATTATTTCGCTAGATCCTGAAAAGTTATTTCTAAATTGTTTAACAATGTCATAATTTTTAGTAATAGCAGCACTCAAACTAGTTGCTTTCATAACTGAAGTAAGAAGAGTAATGTCTTTGCCGTTAATGTTTATATCCGATGATGTAACTAGCACTCCTCCTGTTTCATCATTATTGCCAGTTTTCATTCCATTTATTCCATCTTTTCCAATAAGAGAATTATAGTTATACATTATTCCTCCAACAGGAATTAATGCTTCTTTCTGCCCTACTATCTCCATTAAGACTGGTTCTTTAGCTACTAAACTAGCAATCTTTAATAAATCAGTTGGAGTAGATACTGTATCAGGGGAATAACCACTTGCATCCGATCCTACGGTAGTATTATTTATTCCATTGAATTTTAAGAACTGATTAGCATTTTGTGCGTAGTTACTTAGTGATCCATAAGCCCATATTGCAAGTGAATCGGCTGCATTATTTGAAGAAGGAATAAGCATGGATTGCAGCAATTGGTATTCATTTATTTGCTCACCTAAACGAAAAGGTGACGTAGAACCATTCTTGGAATAATAATTATAGTAAATATCCATTTCTTTTTGTGTAATTGTGAAAGTATTTCCTTGTTGCCCTTTAGCAAGAGGAAATTTCTGAAGAACCATAAGTGCGGTAATTAACTTAGCAACAGACGCGGTCGGAGTCGGAGAGTAAGTGTCTTTGGAATTAACAAAAGAATATCCATTAACCGAAATAGCAGCTTCTGAGTTGGATGGCCAATTAATATTGAGTGGAGAAGTTGAAAAACTTTTAGTTAAATTATTACCGTTTATTGGTTTTAATGTATTTAGTGGTCTAAATATTGTAATAACTACGTAAGTAGAAATTAATAATAAAAATAGACAGATATAAACTATCCTATAGATTTGTTTTTTTCTTAAAGCCATTACGTAAATAATATCATTATTTAGTCTTATATAGTCGACTTTTGATATATAATATAAGAGTAAGAAAGTAGAGGTTAAATGTATAGCGACATAGCTCAAAATAAGAGAAGATCAGTATATATAATCGTATTTTTTGTATTATTTGTTGTAGGGTTACTTTTACTATTTAGTAAGCTGTTTAACTACGGTTATTCAATCTTTATATTAGGAACCTTTGGTGCATTAATTTACACGCTCATCACCTATTACTCTGGAGCCAATATGGCCTTAGCTGTTAATAGGGCGGTAGAAATAAAGAAGAAAGATAATCCAAGACTATATAGAATTGTGGAAAATTTGAGTATTACAGACGGACTTCCGATGCCAAGAATATTCGTTATGGATGATCCATCTCCAAATGCATTTGCTACTGGGCGAGACCCGCAGCATTCATTTGTCTGTGCAACCTCTGGACTGCTCGATATTATGGACGATAAAGAACTTCAGGGAGTATTAGCTCACGAGTTAAGTCACGTAAAAAACTACGACATTAGAGTTATGATGATTGCCTTCGCATTAACCGCCGTAATATCTTTAGTTGCAGATATAGTAATTAGATTTACTTGGTTTAATAATGACGAAAGAGACTCCAGTCCTGCTTTATTGGCTTTAGGAATTTTAGCAGCAATCCTAGCTCCATTTGTTGCAATGTTTATCCAGCTAGCCATATCTAGACAAAGAGAATATCTAGCCGATGCATCCGGAGCTATGACTACAAGATATCCTGAAGGACTAGCATCTGCGCTAGAAAAAATTAAACAAAGTGGAAGTAGTCTTAAAGTTCAAAATACAGCAACTGCACATTTATTCTTTGCTAATCCTCT
>CAILQE010000081.1 GCA_903836325.1 uncultured Candidatus Saccharibacteria bacterium | reverse complement strand
TTTATCTAGTTTTTGTATCCTCTTATATGCTTCCGTGTAGAATCCTGCAACAACATCGTCCATATCTACAAGAACTACCCTAGAGAATTTCATTATTTACATTATACGTTAGGAAATAACATATTTATAAGATTGGATATGTATAAATTTAAAATAAAAAAACCGCAAATGCGGCTTATTTAAAATGAATATATTTATGGAGGGCCCAGTGGGACTCGAACCCACGACACCCTGCTTAAAAGGCAGGTGCTCTAACCGACTGAGCTATGGGCCCCTAAATAAAAATATATTCTCTATTTATAGAGAAAACATCTCATATAATTATTGACTTTTTTACAAAAATGTCAAGTTATTTAATCTGTTAATGAACTATACTATGAATGTTTTCCTTGTTTTGAGTGACCATGCTTAGGCCTGGAAATTAATATTCGAACTAATACATATGCAGAGCCTGCAGCAACAACTATGTCCTGAACGTTCTTTAGTTGATTCCATAAAGTATTAGACATAATATTGAGAGAACTAGGCAATAGCGGCACTATTAAGACCGCCAAAAGGACTCCTACTGCTAATGATGAAACTAGGTTAATTATTAATGCTCTCTTATGTACAGTTCCTATCATAGCCACCATAGTTATTACTACCGGTAAAAGAATTAGAGTCAATTGAAGGTTATTGCTAGCGCTACCAGATAGATGCAAATTATTCACAAATACACTTCTTAGTTGATCATTTTTACCAACAAAATTAGATAGTAAATATCCTAGTGCACCGCTTAAAAATAAATAATTGGCATTAACACGTAGTACTGCTGCTAATATTACCGGAGTTAAGAATATACCGATTAGAAAAATTTCTGCCATAGTTAAAACTATAGCATAAGCGCTATAATTTTTAAGCTCCTACTTTGTCTTTTTTTCGTCTAGCTTTCGCGTTTTGTTCTACGTATTCAATAACTTTTTCAGCAACTTTTCTACCTGTAACACTTTCAATACCAAATCCTGGAGATGCATTTACTTCTAGAATTAATGGTCCTCTAGCAGATCTCATTAGATCAACACCACAGAAAGACAATCCCATAGCCTTAGCAGCTTTTAACACCATCTTCTTTTCTTCTTCTGTAAGTTTTACAGATTTAGCAGTTGCACCCTGGTGTAGATTAGATCTAAAGTCATCATCTGAACTTTTTCTAACCATTGATGCTACGACTTGACCATTCACTACAACAGCCCTGATGTCTTCACCGGCACTTTCTGCTATAAACTCTTGAACTAAGAAGCTAACTCCTTCAACGTAAAATGCTTGCATTACAGCCATTCCAGCTTTTTTAGTTTCAGCCAATACAACACCATTTCCATGTGTTCCTCTAGCTACTTTAATAATCACTGGAGCACCGCCAACTTGTTCAAGCACATCATCAAAGTCAGAAGTTTCTCTAGCAAAAACTGTTTTAGGAATACCCACTCCCCATTTAGCTAAGATTTGAACACTTCTTAATTTGTCTCTAGATCTAGATAATGCAATAGAACTGGTAGTAGTAAATACATTTTGCATCTCAAATTGTCTTACTATTGAGCTTCCGTAAGTAGTAAGATTTGAGGATATTCTTGGAATAATCGCATCTACATCAGTAATAGATTCACCGTTATAATTAACGATTGGTTTACCACTTTCCGCAGTTACGTAACATTTGGCATAATTAATAACTCTAACACTGTGACCTTTAGCTTCTGCAGCTTCAACAAGTCTCTTAGTTGAGTAATTTCCTGGACCTTTGGATAAAATAATTATATTCATTTTCTACCTCACTTTCGGATTAGCATGTTTAACTTTTGACTTTGATACATCTACAACAAATTTTCCGTTAATGGTTCTTCTTCCTATAAGAATTGGGTAAGTATTAAGCGATCTATTAGACAAGTTAACCTTAGTCTTGAGCTTTCTACCAGCCATTTCCATAGTCATATCTACTCGGAATCTCTTTTCACTGTGACCAAAAGAGTTATGGATTACAACCTTCTTAAAATCTTTAGTCTTAATCTCTTGACCTGTATAGCCTTTTATATCTGGTCCTAGAATCTTAAAACTTAAAATACCATCCTCAAGAACAATATCTGTAGCCCATACTGAAGTAGTAAAAGCACCAGTATCTATTTTGGCAGGAATACCATATATACCTTCGTTAGGAAAGTTAACTGTTTCTAATCTGCCTATAACTTGAGTTTTATTTTTCTTAAACATCAAAATAATATCTGTTTATATTAGTGTAATATTACCATATTTTGTTAAATTAATCAAGTGCTAATGCTTTATTTTTGCAACTCTTATAAAAGCAAAATATATTACAGCCGCAACAACTCCCAAAATACATACAAGGAGAGGTATGAGACCTTTTTGATTATTTTTTAGCTTAAGCATTATAGTTTTATATAACTAAAATATTTTACTTTTAGCAAGTTTAAATTCTTTTAATAGTTCATGCTGTTTCTTAGATAGCTTAGTAGGAGTATCCACGATAACAGTAACGATATGTGCACCTCTGCTTTTTCCATTTGGATGTGTAACACCGTGATTAGATAGCTTAAAGTCATCTCCAGATTGTGTACCGGCAGGGACTTTCATAGTCACTATGCCATCTACAGTCTCAACATCCAATTCATAACCAAGAGCGGCATCTACCATTGAAATATGCTCATCAGAAAGAATTAGATCGCCTTCTCTTGTAAATTTCTTGTGCGCTTTAACTCTTACGTGTATATATAGGTCGCCGCTTTCACCATTAGCTATAGCATTGCCGTGTTCTCTTAGTCTTACTGTGGCTCCGTCATCAATACCGGCAGGGACTTTAAGCTTAACAGTCTTTCTTTCGTTAGCTACACCCCTACCTCTACAAACACTACATTCTTTTTCTGGTATTTTTCCCTTACCATGACATTTATTACATAGACTAGCTTGTTGAATATTTCCAAATATTGTACGAGTAACATTAACTACCTGGCCTTTACCGTCACAGGTTGGACAAGTTTTAAGATCATATCCAGGTTCAGCAGTAGTTCCCTTACAATGTTTACACTTATCGTCTAGATTTAGGGTGATCTCAACTTCAGTACCGAATACTGCTTCTTCGAAACTAATTTCAATGCTTGTTTCAAGATCGTTTCCTCTAGGATTTCTAGATTGCTGAGATTGATTAGATCCTCCACCGAAGAAAGAACCAAAGATATCTCCAAGTCCTAGATCACCGAAGTCAAAATTCATATTTTGGTAACCACCACCGCCACCATATCCGGCACCCGGATCATTACCTACGCCAGCGTGACCGAATTGGTCATACCTTTTTCGCTTCTCCTGATCTTTTAGGATTTCGTAAGCTTCATTAACTTCTTTAAACTTAGCTTCTTCTCCGCCTCTATCTGGGTGGTGTTCTATGGCTGCTTTACGAAAGGCAGACTTAATTTCATCTGCAGATGCATCTTTATTAATTCCAAGCACTTCATAGTAGTCTCGTTTAGCCATAGTTACCTTATTTTAACTTATATCTAACTTATATTAGATTATTTATCTTCTTTTTTATCGTCTACAACTTCACCTTCAACAGTGTCGCTTTTTTCTTCAGTTTTATTGTCTTCTTCTGTTTTAGCAGATTCATACATCTTAGAACCAATAGGCATGATTCTATCGTTAAGATCTTTAAGTGCGGTATCTAAATCATCCTTAGTGATCTTATCGTCAGCTACGCTCTTTTTAGCCTCTTCTATGGCTTTTTCTAAAGTTTTTTGGTCTTCATCGCTTAATTTATCTTTGTTGTCTTTAAGCATCTTCTCTGCATTGTAAACGCTTGAATCAAGCATGTTCTTAGCTTCAACAAATTCTTTTCGTTTCTTATCTTCATCTGCGTGAGTCTCAGCTTCTTTAGCCATTTTCTCAACATCGTCTTTACTTAGATTTCCAGATCCAGAGATTGTAATACTTTGCTCTTTACCAGTTCCCTTATCTTTAGCTGTAACGTTTAGAATACCGTTAGCATCTATATTGAAAGTAACTTCGATTTGAGGAACACCTCTTGGTGCTGAAGCAATACCATCTAGAACAAATCTACCTAAAGATTTGTTTCCATCAATCATTTCTCTCTCACCTTGTCCTACATGAATTTCAACTTGAGGCTGATTATCTGCCGCTGTTGAGAATACTTCACTCTTAGATGTAGGGATAGTGGTGTTTCTCTCGATTAATTTAGTCATTACTCCACCCATGGTTTCAATACCAAGACTTAGCGGTGTTACATCTAGAAGGAGGACATCTTTAACATCTCCTTGAAGAACTCCACCTTGAATAGCAGCACCAATGGCTACAACTTCATCTGGGTTAACACCCTTCATAGGTTCTTTGCCAAAGATTTTCTTAACCATTTCTTGAACTGCTGGCATTCGAGTCATTCCACCAACTAGTACAACTGCATTTATGTCGCTAGCTTTTAACTTAGCGTCTTTAAGAGCTTTAATACATGGTTCTTCAGTCTTTTCAATTAGATCAGCTACCAGGCTTTCAAGTTTAGCTCTAGTTAGTTTGTGTTCGAAGTGTTTAGGTCCTTCTGCGTCAGCAGTAAGGAAAGGTAAGTTAATATTTATTTCTTGAGCAGTAGATAATTCAATTTTAGCTTTTTCAGCTTCATCTCGAAGTCTTTGCATAGCTGCTTTATCTTCAGAAATATCTATACCACTTTCTTTCTTAAATTCATCTGCAAAGTAGTTTACTATTACTCGGTCAAAGTCTGCTCCACCAAGGTGAGTATCACCATTTGTAGACTTAACTTCAAAAACTCCATCACCTAGTTCCAAAATAGATACGTCAAAAGTACCACCACCAAGGTCGTATACTGCAATCTTTTCATCTTTCTTAGTATCTTTATCTAATCCATATGCAAGGGCTGCAGCAGTAGGTTCGTTAATAATTCTCTTAACTTCAAGGCCTGCAATTTTACCTGCATCTTTTGTAGCCTGTCTTTGAGAGTCGTCAAAGTAGGCTGGAACTGTAATTACAGCTTCAGAAACACTTTCACCTAAGAAACTTTCAGCATCCGCTTTAAGCTTAGATAGAATCATAGCTGATACTTCTTCAGGACTATGTTCCTTATCTCCCATTTTTACTTTTACAGAATTACCGTTTTTTACGATTTCGTAACCCATTAGCTTAAGATCTCTTTGCACTTCTTTATCGTTAAAGTTTCGTCCAATTAATCTTTTTACTTCGTAAATTGTGTTCTTTGAGTTTGTTACTTGCTGACGTCGAGCAACCTGTCCTACAAGTCGTTCGTTATTTTTATTGCTAGCAACCACTGAAGGAGTTGTTCTATTTCCTTCTGAGTTAGCGATGATTTCTGGTTTTCCAGATTGCATTACAGCCATTGCTGAGTTAGTAGTACCAAGATCGATTCCAATTATTTTACCCATATATAATTGATCCTTTCGTTATTAGTTAAATAGTTATTTTCAAAAAATTCACTATGATTAGTGTACTTATATAATATATATTTTGGCACTCAATAGTCAAGAGTGCTAATGTAGTAAGATTTACTGCGTTGCTACTCTAACCATTGCGTGACGAATCACTTCATCGCCTAGCCTATATCCGCTTGCCAACTCTTCGGTTACGACTTCTTTACTGCCCGGTTTACTGTCATCCATGGATACGGCTTCATGTAGTTCAGGATTGAATTCTTCACCTACAGTTTTAATCTTTTCTACTCCTATTTGATCTAGGATCTGGAAGAGTTGTTTATGCACCCCTTCAATTCCTTTAATCCATTCCTGGTAAGATTTATCTTCTAGCTTTGGTGCGTGAGCTAATGCGCGGTCCAGATTATCCAGAAAAGGAAGGAGCTCTTTTATTGTGCTGGCTTTGAAATATCCAGACAACTTAATTCGATCTTCTTCGGCTCTTCTTCTGACATTCATAGCGTCAGCTCGCTCACGCAGTAAATTATCCGTGAGTTCCTTGATTTGATTTTGCAGATCTTCTGCGTTTACTATTGGTTTTTTTGGCTTTGAATTACTCATATTAATTAAATAAACCCTCCTCTAATTCTTGTCCGGCTAATGAAACCAGATTCATTACATCTCTATAACTTTGTCTTGTTGGACCTAATATTCCTATATAACTATTGTCATTGTGGGGACTTCTGTACTTAGAAATAACTAAGGTACATCCAGCAGATCTTCCAATTGGATTTTCTTTTCCGATATATACGCTTAGCGCTTCATTTGGAGCTGCTTCTCTTAGCCACGGCTCGAGGTTGTCTAGCAGTTTAGCTACTTCTTGAACTTGAATAATATCTAAGAATTCTGGTTGATTAAAAAGGTAGCCAAGTCCACTCATATATAGCTGACTATTAGGAGTTGTAGCTATAGCTAAATTGTGCGTAAGTTCAACTAGAGTATCTACTGCATTTCTTATCATACGATCCGTAGATCCAGCGTGTTGCATTCTGGAAACTAGAGCCTGTGAAGCACGATTTCCTGGAATTTCATTTAAGTTAGCTGAGATGCTATTTACGTAGTATCTATACCCTTTATCTGTAGGTACACGTCCAGCACTGGTATGTGGCTGATTAATAAAACCAAGCTTTTCTAACTCAACCATTTCTGAGCGAATAGTTGCGCTAGAGACATTGAAAACCTTTGCAAGTAAGCTACTTCCAACAGGATAAGCTACTTCGGCATATTGCTCTATTATTGCTGCTAGTATTTTCTTTTGACGTTCTGTCATATTAATAAATTATATATTTATTAGCACTCTAGCGTCAAGAGTGCTAGATAACTTTTAGATACTCTTCGATTTGATCTTTAAGTTCGTTAATTAACTTTATCTTGTCTTCTTGAGGAGGAATGTTTCCGTCTAATATTTGATTAATTTCGTCTAAAGCTCTGTTTAAATCATCATTAACTACAAAAATATAGTTATGCGTTGATAGAGCTATATTGTATTCATCTATTGAGGTTTTAAGCCGATCTATAAGATCTTTCTTATTCTCTACGGTTTGATCCCTTTTAAATACTCTGGATAGTAGCGTTTCTAAATCTGGAGGAAGCAGGAATATTGTTTTTGTATCTGGATTAATTTTTAAGAAGGAATTTACACCATTAACTTCAACGTCAGCAATAGCTATCTTATTTTCTCTATTACTTATTTCGAATTCCTTTACTGGAGTTCCATAGTAGTTCTGATTATGCACAAAAGCATACTCTACAAGTTCTCCGTTTTTAACCATGTCTTCGAATTCTTTTACTGAAACAAAATGATAGATTTCACCGTCTTTTTCCATAACACCGTGATTTAGTCTTGGAGACCGAGTAGTTGCTGTAATAATCTCGTGAAAACGTGAATCTTTGGATAACTTTTCAATTACCGTATTCTTGCCCGTTCCACTAGGTCCCACTATAAAAAGGATGCGTGCATTTCTTACTAGATTTTTTACAGTATCGCTTGGTGAATAATCTAGTGGATTTAACATCTTATTTTTGGAGCATCACCGTGAAAGCTTCGGCTGGAATATCTACCTTACCGAATCTTTTTAGTCTTGCTTTACCTTTCTTTTGTTTAGCTAAAACTTTCTTTTTTCTGGATACGTCACCACCATATAGTCCGCTAGTAACATCTTTTCTATACGC
>CAILQE010000080.1 GCA_903836325.1 uncultured Candidatus Saccharibacteria bacterium | reverse complement strand
TCTTCATTAACTAAGAAGTATACTTAAACTTTAGCTAAACTTCAAAGAAGTATTACTCTCTATAGCTCATAAGCATCCAAGAATTTCAAAAATTTTACAATTTATAGAAGCTCTATACTCCATCATAAAATCAAGCCATAGGGGTTTTTTAAGAATACTAGTACTTATCTTTCTTTGTAATTATTGGTTCATTTTTAAGACCACTTAACTATTTTTAACGTTACTCTGCCTCTTCTGGTGGAACCTACTATGATTCCTATTTTCATATTTTGTTCTTATTGTTATATTATTTGGTTATTATTAAATGTAAATTTATTTATAAGATATATTGATAACAATGAAAAATAACAAGTTAGAACCAAAAAAAGACTGCATAAAAAATGCCATGGAAATTATCGGTAGCAAGTGGACCGCTCTTATTCTCAGAGATCTATACCTAGGCCCTAAAGGATTTTGTGCCCTACAAGAATCTGTTGGTGGAGTAAATCCAAGAACTCTTTCTGTTAGATTACGAAATTTAGAAGAAAATGGCATAGTTAAATCTAAACATTTCAAACAAGTACCCCCTAAAAGTGAGTATACTTTGACATCAAAAGGTCTAGATTTAATTCCAATTATTAAAAAAATGTCTGAATGGGGCGCTAAATACTAAAGCACATTAAATAGACTACATTTTATCTGGAGCAACTATTCCTAGAAGTCCAAGACCGGTCTTTAAATGACTAGCATAAATATCAACAAGTTTAAGCCTTATTCTCTCTCTTTCATCCCCAATAACCCTGTTCTTTTCATAAAACCTATTGAATACCTGCGTTAATTCGTAAAGATAAGTGCAAAGATAATGAGGCTTAAGTTCTTCTCCACACAGCTCTATAACTTCTTTAAATTCAGCTAGTTTTCTAAGAAGTGATCTCTCTCCGTCTTCTAACACTAAATTAATTATTCTAAGTTTTCCTAGATCTGCTTTTCCTAGAATGCTTTGAGCTCGTGCATGAGCATACTGCAAATAAGGACCGCTATTGCCCTCTAAGGAAACGCTCTCTTTAGGATCAAAGATTATATCGCTTCCCACTCGATGTTTTAAGAATGAATATTTTACTGCTGCTAACATTATTTCCTCTTTAGGGTCATCATGCTTGTTAAATTTCTTAGTAATATCAAGGACTTCATTGGCTCCAAGTATATTCCCTAGACGACTACTCATTTTAGTTCCGCCAACAAGTCTTACAAATCCATGGGTAAAATGAATTGAAGAATTTGAAAGTTCTGGCCTAAATTGCTCAATGCTTTTTTGGACAACTTTCATATACATTTCTTGCTCCGAAGATGTAATTATTATGGATTTATCAAATCTATAATCTTGCCATTTTTTAAATATTAATCCGACATCTTTGGCGCCATATGTAGGTAGACCTTCGCTGTTAATGAATACATTTGTGAATAAATTGTGATTCTCACCCTTGAAAACAATTGCTCCATTACTCTTTTCATAAACTTTAGGTACGTTTTCTAGAACTATTTTTGTTCCAAGCTCAGCTATTTCACTTTCAGGAATATACTTGTCGAATTTAGCACCGATTCTTGAATAAAATTCATCAAAAGCTTGATAGCTCCACTCTCTAGTTTTCCAATATATCTTACCTAGTTCACTTTCTTTATCTTTATCATATGAAATTTTATATATTCTTTTGTTTAAAGTCTTAATTTCTTCTTGTGCTTTATCATTTTCTTCGTAGGCGTTATTGCCTTTTACGTAACAAGCACTTAGCCATTCAGATCTTTTATCTTTATTAATTTTATTTAATAATTTAGAATCTTCTGCACCGAGATCTGCCAGCATTGCCCAGATATTTTTTGCCACGTGAAGTCCTACGTCTCCGCCAAAATTAATTCTATGAACTTTGGCTCCAGAATATGAAAGAATATTAGCTATTGAATCACCCACTATGGTTGTATATAAATGTCCGACATGAAGAACTTTAAAGGGATTAGGGTCTGAATATTCCGCTACGACGCTTAAATCTTTATATGTTTTAACTGAAATTTTTTCGGATTGTTTAAGTAATTCGGTTTCTGTAATTTTAATATTTAGAAATCCGGGACCCGCTACGGTTATTTCTTCTAAGAACTTGGGCTTATATTCGCTAAGGTATTGCTGTATTTTAACTGCAATTTCTCTAGGCGGCATATTTAATTCCTTGGATAATTTAAGTGCTAGATTTGTAGCATAATCTCCAAATTTTTCTTCAGGTCTAGTTAGCTCAACCTCAATATCTGATACAGAAAATAGCTGTTCGGTTGTTTCTTTAAATGATTTTATAATTTTTTCTCTCATAATTTCTCAGTTGATTATATCTTAATTTTCTCTTTCTTTTATGAAAGCTAGCATAAACCTAGATAGGGCATAAATACTTGTAAGTAGAACAAATAAGGCACCGCTAATTCCAATGATTGAACCATAATCACCTGGAGTAATTATTCGCTGAACAAAATCTAGTAATATTCCTGCCGGATTAACTATAATATCCCAGCTATTCCACCTTAGATCTCTCCCTAAATAGACGCCTAGACTACAGATCAGAAGAATAAAAACAATTATTGTGTTCGTGGAAAAAAAGCTGAGTCTTTTTTTTAGTTCGTCATGAATTAAATACAAACTAACGAAACCCAACATTACTGCATTGAATATTATTGAAGCAAAACTAACTGCAAAATACACAGCGTAGTTACTCTGCACATCTTGTAAATGAATGAAGTCAGTAATCATATAGAATGCGTTTGGTAAAAATACCAACCATATAAAAGTTAAGGTTAATGGCTTCCAGGAAAGCCAAGAATTATTTTTTAGAGTTATTATAATCAGGTAACTAATTAATAGCGGTATCCATGCTAAAACTAGATTGGATATAAGATAGTTATAATTAAAATTATGAGCAAAGAAAGAGTTAAGAATAAGTAGAGTAAATCCAACCAAACTTGACCCTATAAGCGCCATTATAAATTTATTTCGATTAGCTAGATTCACCCCCATTATAGATATTATACCTTAATCTGGTTAAGCTATTTTTAAAAATTTTACTTCTTAAGTTCTTCTTTAAGCTTCTCAATTAGATCTACTGAGATTGGATTTACGCCAGTAAGAATAGCTGCATAGATTGAGGCGAAATCTCCTAGCATTACTGCGTAGAGCATTTGTTCAAGATGAGTATCTCCAACTAGATTAATGCTGATAGCTTTAGGTCTCTTACCTGAAAGTAATCTATCTGTAATTTCAAATCTCTTCTGGACTCTTGGATTATCTAAACTTGATCTTAGATCTAATACACAATACGGCTTAATAACAGGCTGTTCGGTCCACCCAATAAATTCATTGTGATTAAACTCTGGAAGTACGTTATACCAGGCTATCTGTTTCGCATTCTCATTAAAGCTGATCTTCCACTTGTAAGCAGCAGGTGACATTTTTGGACCAGAATAAATAACTATACTTTTGCCACTTACTTCTGTAGCTAATTGTTTTGCCAAGTTCTCTTTTAGGGGGACTGTAGAAATTAGCTTGCCTGCTTGTTCTTTGAGCATTTCTTTCGCATTCTCAAGTTCATTTTTCACACTTTCTGCCTGAGCCATTCCAAGAGCTTCAAGAATACTAACAATACACATTAGTTGATAGAAAACTGAATATCTAGGTTGATTAGAATCGGGAACTAGAACATATGGATAATTTTTATCTTTAGCACGATCAATAATTTGTCCACCATTACCGATAACATAAATTTTAGCGCCCTTCTTCTCCGCATCATCCATGGAAGAAAGTGTTTCTTCAGTGTTGCCAGAATAACTACTAAGTATTACTAAAGTATTTTCATTTACATATCTAGGTAATTCGTAATTCTTGGAGATTTCAAAAGGAAGATCGAATCCAGGCCAAGTCATTGCTAGTTGTGCAGCTAAAGCAGATCCACCCATACCGCTATATACAATATTACTAGGCTTAAAGTCATCCTTAGGTAATTCGACGTGAAAATCTAATTGTTGCCACTCTTTAGCGGCTATGCCTAATGCATCTTGCGGGTCTCTATCGTTTATTAATTTAAGATCGTCTAACATTTATCCTCCAATTAACTTAATTTGTAACTATTTAATATTATAAACCAGATTCGAAATATAAAATTTTTTGACCTCTAAACCACTTATGGTATATTCTATGGTTAATAATCATATCAAACTATAGGGGGGCATTTTATGTTTGGATCTCACAACGATAATCAAGGAAATCAACCGGTGCCGGTGGACGATACTACTAGTCCAACACCGACCATGAGCGATCCATATGCGCCATCAAGCATAGTTCCAGACATGAATATGAACATGGACTCCTCAAATCAGGCTGCTGCTTCAAGTATGAGTTCGGATTTTTCTTCTGTTCCAGATCTAACATCTACAACTCCTAGCGATCAACCATCTCCGACTCCAGTAGTCGAACAGGAAGTAGCCTCAACAGACCTTACATCAAATTTAACCCCCGTTAATTCATCAGGACAAGAACTCGAAGATTTAGTACTACCCGGAGAACAAGAAACAGTAGATAAAATGCCCAATTTCGACGATACTTCTCTAAAATCCTCAAATACGAATTCAGATCTAGATGAAATTAAGAGTAAGGCTCTTAAAGACATAACTCCATTGTTAGACAAATTAAACTTGCCTCCCCTAGAGAAATTCAAAACCGTAATGATGACTATTCAAGCTGGTGACAGTAAAGAATTAATTCCAACAGCATATGAAATTGCAGGAAAAATAGACAACGAATCTGAAAAGGCTCAAGCACTTTTAGATGTGATTAATGAAATTAATTACTTCTCTAGCGACAAGAAATAACTACATCATCTGATTCATGCCAGGATTTTGTTCATTGGCATTTTTATCATTCTTAGGAATTTCAACTACCAATGCACCCATGGTGCTCGCTGTAGCGGCAATTGAAACTGAACTTTGAATAGCTTCCAGAGTGACTCTAACAGGGTCAACTATTCCTTTTTTCTTTAAATCAACAAGCTTATTTCCTTCGATTAAATCAACTCCGAAACCATTTTGTGCGGCCCTAACTTTTGGTAGCCACTCATCTGCGTTAAGACCTGCATTATTTAGTAAGATTCTAAATGGTTGCTCTAAAGCATTTTTAAGAATTTGTGCACCTACTGCAACAGAATCATTACCTTCAACTTTAATTGTCTTAGCTAAGTTGATAAGAGTAACTCCTCCACCAGGCACAACTCCGTCGGCTAATGCGGCCTTTACTGCTGCAACTGCGTCATCAACTCTATATTTCTTTTCTTCTATTTCTGTTTCTGTAGCTCCACCAACTTTTATAACGGCTACCTTTCCAGATAACGAAGCTCTTCTTTCTCGTAGATTATTTTTATCAAAGTCATTTTCAGCAGTTATAATTTGGGAATCCAACTGTGAAATTCTGCTTTTAACTCCTGTTTTATTTCCAGTTCCTTCGATTATTGTTGTATCGTCTTTAGTTACAATAACTTTTCGAGCAGAACCAACTACATCAAGCTCAGAATTTTCAAATGTCATACCTTGAGCATCACTAATGACCTTAGCTCCTGTTAATGTAGCTATGTCTTCTAAAACGTTAGTCTTTTGGTCTCCGTATTTTGGTGCTTTGATAGCTACAGCATTAAACACGCCTTTTAGCTTATTTAGCACTAGTGTTGTTAACGCCTCACCTTCAACTTCTTCAGCAATTAGAACTAGGTCTTTTTTTCCAGCTTGAGCTAATTTTTCAAGAAAAGGTAGAAACTCTTGTATGGAAGATACTTTTTTG
>CAILQE010000079.1 GCA_903836325.1 uncultured Candidatus Saccharibacteria bacterium | reverse complement strand
TCCTCCAACAACACACGAGTATTGTTGTAGAGTGGTCCAGTACTTTCCACTTTGCGCCGAGAATTCAATGCCATGAAGAATTCAATACGACTTTTGACAGGATTTCTGTATGTGAAGTTGCAGAACTTCTCTGGCATGTCTGGCAGGTTCGTGTGACGACTGAGAATGCTGTGGATATTCAAGGGATGCGGAGTTGCATCTTTGTCCCAGTTGATATATAGACACCAAATAGGCAGCCGATGGTATGCAGGGTCGTCGTGCGTGTGGAAACCAAATTTGATATCACCACCACCACCTGCGCCACCACCACCACCACCATAAACACCTCCGGGCGCATGACCTCCTCCACCACCACCAGCGATATAGCTATTATTAGTAACTGAGGTACTAAATCCTAAACTTAATGCAGGGCCTGCGCTACTACCACCATTACCCCCACATCCAATAATATATCCGTTATTAACAAGAGATAATGTATCACCAGATGCGCCACCTGTTAAGGTTAGTCCATAATTGCTTGTAGTACTTGCCCATAAATAAACACCACTATTTACAGTTACAGTAATGTCAGATTTTCCAGCTACATAACCACCAATTGAAGTTACATTTAATGATGCATTAGAAGTTGATGAACTAAATGTGTAGCTAATAGTAGCCCTATTAGATTTACCATAAAAATTAGTAGGCATAATAATTGCGCCACTAGATACGCCAGCAAGTGTTCTTACGGCAGTATCATTTAAACTGATTTGTCCTGTCGTACTTTGACCTAATTCTATAGCTATTGATTGCCCTGTTGTAGAGCCAGCTAAACTTATTGCTCCTGATGAATTAAGCGTCATATTAAAATCCCTGAAGTCCTACAGCTTTTGGCTGTTGTCTATTTTTAAATACTAATAATTCTTGTGGATACCATTTGTTATCTATTTTAATTTTTGAACTTTGTACTCCCTCGTAAGAAGCAGACTCATCAAGTTTATCTTTCCAATCAGGGTCTTTATTTCTATCGTTTATTACATCTACTAAAAGATATGCAAGAAATTCTTCAAATTCTGGTACTCCACGAAGTTTATAATTTTGCAATTGCTCAGGTATTTCATAGATAACATAATCAAAATTAAAGTTATTTTTGTTTTCCCACTGCGCTAGTCCAGAACTACCAAACTCTATAACAAGGCTTTCATATCTTCCTGTTAAAATTTTAACTCTCGTATAAAATAAATTTAAATCTGAAAATTCATAAATAAAATCTACGTTATTTTCCATTATGGTGTCCCGTATGCAGTAATGTTTCCAATAGCAATTAAGTTTCCTGATGAATCTAGTGAAGCTACGTTAGTACCATTATAATTAAAATAAAGTTTTGTTCCACTAGGTGTTACCGACCAACCACCAGAATTAGTTATAGCGCCAGCTACGCATTACCTTGCTGACCTAACGCAGCATATGGGGCTTGAGCAAAAGCACTAAACACAAACATTATTTAGCCTCTAAGGCTTCAATACGTTTTAATAGTTCTACTATACCTTGGAAAGCAAGTACACCTAATTTTGTATAATCAACGGCTAATGAGCCATCAGGTCTTGTTTTAACTGCTTTAGGAAATACTTTTTGCACATCTTGAGCTATAAGACCAAAATCTTCTTTAGCAATAAAATAACCATCTTCGCCACCATGAGCGTCAATATATTCATCAGTCCAATCAAACTCTTTACCACCAATAACTTTTATCTTATCTAAAGCATTTTCAATAGGTCTAATATTTTCTTTAAACTTAGCATCAGAAGAATAATACGCAGTTATGTTATTAGTAGCTCGAATTTCACCGGCTGTAGTAGAACCAGCGGTACCTACGCCTAATGAGTTGAACTGTACGTTAGAAGATGTAGCTACCGCTTGCCCAATAGAAACAGTAACTGCCCCTGTTGCGCCAGATACTGTAATTCCTGTACCAGCTACTGCAGAGGTTACGCCACTATTTGTAAATGTTACTGCACCAGTAGAAGCGGAAACACTAATACCTGTACCAGCAACCGCAGAAGTTACTGCGGTTGACACCTTACCATTAAATG
>CAILQE010000078.1 GCA_903836325.1 uncultured Candidatus Saccharibacteria bacterium | reverse complement strand
TTAATCCTACCTATCCAATTGCATCAGTAGATATAATATATGGAGATACATCTGATGGGGATGTTCTTTATTGGACAGATAGATTAAACAGACCTAAATACTTAAATATAAATACTGCTCTAAATAAAACGAGCACTAATCCATATTGGAATTCAAGTACAAGTGTTTTAAACTACAAAGCATCTTATTTAACAGTTGCTAGGCAAATGCCTTTAATAGCTCCTGTATGTTCTTACCAAAGTGATTTAACTAAAAGTCAGAATAACTTAAGAAATAGATTATATCAAATAAGATATAGATGGGTATACAGAGATAATACAAAATCTACATGGAGTCCTTGGGGTAAATTATTTGCTCCAGCAAATCCAGATAGTTTAACTACTCAAACAAATCCTACTCAAAACAATTACATACAAGCAACTATTACAACGGGAGATGTTGATTGTAATAAAATAGAAATGGCTGTAAGAAGCAATCTAGATACTACATGGGGCAATGCTTTATTAGTAGATACTTTAGATAAATCAGCATTATCAATATCTAATAATACTACATATAATTATAATTTTTATAACAATGGAAGTTATGAGTATGTAGAAGAAGCTGAAAGCAATTTGTTATTTGATTATGTTCCTAAAAAAGCAAATACACAATCTCTTATAAATGGTAATTTACTTGTATATGGAGGATTAACTGAAGGGAATACTTTTGATTCTACTTTTAATGTTTCTCAACCTGTTACAAGTTTAATAACAAATTCAGCAGGAGCTGGAGGTAACCCATTAACAATAACAACTGGTAATACTCAAGCAAGTCCACCTAATAACAATAGCGGATATTATTATTTATTTTTTAGTGGAGCACCTCAAATAGGAGATATTATATCAGTTCAATTTATTATAACAGATAGTAGTAAAACATACCCATTAAATACAACGTCTGTAACTATACCATATACGGTAGCTAGTACAACGCTATCTGTAGTTGAAACTGGATTTAAAACAGCAATGAATGCTAATAGCACATTTGCAAATTACCACATAACAATAACAGACCAATCTACTCCTGCATTAGCTATTAGGATGAATAGTAATAATAGCCTTAGCCAAATTGTTACAGCTGCTCCTACAATAACTTATGCAACTCCTCCATCTGGAACTACATCTGATTTAAACACGGCTATATATAAGCACAACTCATTATACCAATTTGGTATTTGCTATTTTGATGAATTTGGAGTAACAAATGGAGTTGTAACAAATGATTTATTAAAAGTTATTACGCCAGAAATAGTAAGTTCTAATTTAGGCAACGTAGCATTGACTATACCTAATATTCAAATTAGCGTAAATAGTCAGCCACCATCATGGGCTAAATATTTTTCTTTTGCAAGAACAAATAATATAACAACTACTTATTTTCAAACAACAACTAGCGACAATACATATCAAGATTTGACTTATGGGTATTTAGATATAACTAAATTTCAAACAAATACATCTGGTTGGGACAATTATCAATATACTGTTGGAGATAGATTAAGATTAATTGGTAGGTTTGGACAATCAGTTAATACTGTTAGTGCAGCACCAACTGTTAGTAGCTGTTATGACTATCCTATATTAGACGTAGTTACCTACACAGTTAAGCCGTCTGGTTTTCCTGCATCATTTCCCGCAGCTGGCGTATACATAAAATTGCAATATGATAGTAATACTATGAGCAATTTTGGTACTACGGGTTATAACAATTATTATATAGAAGCTTACACTCCAGCAAAAAATACAGATGCTACGTTGCAAGTGTTTTATGAATTTGGAGAAACTTACCCTGTATTAAATCCGGGGCTATCTACTAGATATCATAAAGGTCAGCAACAAGACCAAACAAGTTCATTGCCAGCTATTTATAATTTCTACAGAGGAGATTGTTATGAAAGACAAAGAAGCAATGCTTTATGGATTTTAGACCAATCAGTATTTGATAGTTTTGGTTCTAAGGTTATAGGTACTGGCAGACCATTTGTAATAGACCCTTATGCTAGAGAAATATATAATGGTTCATTAGTGAGATATGGTGGCTCTTACCAAACAGGTACAACTATAAACCAAACTAATAGGTTTTACCCTATTAACTTTGATGAATACGATAGAAATAAAGGGGACATTCAAAGAATGAAACTTAGGGAAAAAGCCTTGAGAATATTTTTTAGCCGTGGTCAAGGGGTAGTAAATGTATATGCTACTGAAATGACTAACCAAGATGGAAGCACTAATCTTATTGGTTCTACTCAAATACTCAACCCAATTAATTACTATTTAGGGGAGTATGGGATAGGTAACCAATACTGTTCATTAGTATCTTCTGGGAAGTCTGATTATTATGTAGACCCAATTACTGGGTATCACATTAGGCTTTCAAGAGATGGCATTACTCCATTAACTGAACTTTACAAAGGACAATATTTCTTTCCTGCTATAG
>CAILQE010000077.1 GCA_903836325.1 uncultured Candidatus Saccharibacteria bacterium | reverse complement strand
GCCGCTATTACTGCCTTAGTTGGTTGTTTTCTCATCATTATCCTATCTTTGTACCAATGATTTTACCTTGAACTACTTTTAATAGATTATCTATTCCGAAACTATCGAATACAATAACGTTCATCTTATGATCCATAGCTAATCCAAGAGCAGCTTTATCCATAACTTGAATATTGGTATTAGATAAAGCCTCTTTAAAGCTTAAATTCGTGAATCTAATGGCGTCTTTAAATTTATTTGGATCTTTATCGTAGACTCCATCAACTTTTGTAGCTTTGAGCACCGCTTCGCAGTCTAGTTCAAGAGCTAAACTAACTGCAGCTGTATCTGTTGTGATGTATGGTCTTCCGATACCTCCGGCTATTATAACCACTCTTCCTCTGTCTAAATGTTTGTTTGCTAATCTATGCACAAAGGGTTCAGCTACCTGTTGAGCGTAGATATTGCTCATGCATCTAGTGGGAATGTTTTTAGATTCAAATATATCTGTTAGTGCTAAAGCATTTATCATGGTACCTAGCATCCCCATATGATCTGCTGTGACCCTTTTAACGCCTTCACCGGCTACATCCTTACCTCGCATGATATTTCCAGCTCCAATCACTATAATAATCTGGCAATTTGTTTTATGAAGAGTTTTTTCTATATTAGATGCAAGAATAGAAGCTATACCTATATCTATTCCAGTTCCATGCTTACCTGCAAGTTGTTCTCCTGAAATTTTAAGAAGTATTCTTTTATACATTAATACCATTCTATCTTTTGAATGATAAAAAATCTATGGTGAATTATTTTTACTGTGTAGTATGAATCGTATATATGTATAATGAGTATCAATATGAACTATATTGTTGATGTTCTTGATTGGACTAAAAAAACTAAGAATAAAATGCTTAAAATAGATTTTATCAGATTCGGCCTTGTCGGATCTGTAGGTTTTGTTACTAATTTTATTTTTCTTTCAGTTTTTTATAAAATTCTAGCTATTGAAATACTGATAGCTCAAATTATGGCGGGCGAAATCGCCCTGTTAGTGATTTTCATGCTACATAATTCATGGACATATAAGGGCCATGAACACATACCAACCATAAAGAAGTTATTTAAATTCCATGGAACTCAATGGACTGGTCAACTCTTAATTTTAATTATAGTTACGTTAGGCGTTAAAACGTTTAATATAAATTACGGTTTTAGTTTAATAATAGCTAGCGTATTAGTTATGTTCTGGAATTTTACTTGGACAAAGTTATACGTGTTTAAAAATAATAAGTAATTATTTCTCAAATATAAATATAGACGGCGTAATTCTAATCGGAGCTTTATTAAATATTTGTTTGTATGAAAAGTGTCGAGTAGCCTGTGCTGATGTTATATTTGCTGAATCAACCGCTATAAAGCTGCCGGAAGGTAGATTATTTTTATACCACACTACGAACCTGCTTGGATCATTTCCAAAATATGCTTCCCTAACACCTACTGCTGCAAATATATCAAAATAGAGTTGCTTATCTGGATTAGCATCCTGCCAGTTTTTGAGAGTTATATAATCTTGACCCCAATCGTAGTTAGAGTCTTCAGCCACATTATATGCATTATATGATCCGCCTACGGTTTCATTATAATAACTTAAATAATGAGGATATGCAGTTATGGTAGAAGTAATACTTAGAATAATTAGAACATAAAATATAGTCGAAACTTTTATTTTAAATATTTTCTTAGTCCAATTATTATTTAATATAAGAGCTACGAATAGCGAAAGGGTTCCTTCAAGAGGCAGTAAATGTCTGACACCTAATTTTAATTTAGAATATAGAGCAAGACAGAAGTAGATAAATGCATATATAAGAGCGAAAGATTCTTCTACGAAGTTATCTGCATGTTTCTTAAACGTCAGTCTAATAAACAACCAGATGCCTGTTAGGAATAAAATTAATTCGCCTATAGTATTTTTGGTTAAGAATACAATAGGAAAATATTGTAATAAGAAACCTGTATCGTATGAATGACCTAAGAGAAAAACACCCGACCGATTAATTCCAACTTCCATATTAGTTATAAATAAACCATCAATCCACACAGCTAGAGCTTTAGTAGGTATTGAAAATGACAGTAAAAAATCTATTAATGGTTTTGAAAATAGGCTTAGATGTCCGTACCAAATGTTATATATCTGATAATGTTCATCACTTTTTGCTATCCCATAAGTAAAAGGTAGGTATACGGCAACTATAACTAGCATCATTGTTGATGAGTATATTAATAACATCCTAATTTTATGCATAAAATCATGATTCTTGAAATGAATCAATGAATATACGAGATAGAATATGAAAATAAATACTATTAAAACTACTGATGAATATTTTGTAATAGAAGCTATACCGGCAGCCAGTCCGCTGTATGCTGCCCATTTAGCATTATTGTTCTTAAGTAATCCGTAGAAGCATAACAAGGCTAAAAGAGTTGTGAGTAAGGAAGGAACATCAAATGTAACTAGTGAAGCGTGGGCTAATACGTTAGGATTAAATACTAGCAAAGATAGCATAATTAGAGATACTTTTTTATTAAATAATTTGTAAGCTAGAAAACATATAATTATAAGTAGTGATGTATTGATTAGTAAAACACTTAACCGTGCTGTGAAAATAATCTCTTCACTTCTGGTAGGATTGTTTTTAAATATTAAATCGTTTGCATAATCCCATTGAAAATCATTGTTAGATGATATTAGAGACTTATAAGTGAATTTAGTAGGATTAATATTGATGAGATTCAACGGAATACCGACAAGAGTTTTTATTAAAATTGGATGTTCTGGATTTAAAACCATCCTCATATCATGATCATATTGGTATGAGCTTGCTATGTGAGCCATTTCATCATAAGTAATTGATTCAGTGGTAGTGTTTATCCCTAGAAAATGGATGCCATTAGTAGACATAAATGTAAGAGAGAAAAATAGAAAAATTAATAATCCGGCAATTATAAGAAAATAATTCTTCTTTAATACATTGAATAATTTATTCATTATTACTATTATATATAACTTTATTAATTGATTATCATTTTTTGAATATTAGATATTTTAATATAGTATTAACTTAGAAACATGGAAAAGTTATCAATTGTAATTCCAGCTTTAAATGAAGAGCTTCGTCTGCCAGGTACTCTTAAAGAACTTTCAGTTTACTTGGGTGATAATATTAAAGATTACGAACACGAAATCATAGTAGTTGTTCCTATTGGAACAGATAACACTCTAGAAATCGCTAAAGAATATAAGAATGTATTTGATTGTGAATACCAGATAGTTGAGCCTGGGCCTAAATTAGGTAAAGGCAGAGATGTAAGAGCGGGTGTTATGTCGGCAACAGGAGATAAAATAATCTTTATGGATGCAGATCTTGCGACCCCTCTTCATCACGTATCTCAATTATTAAGGGGGTTATCTGACGAAAAGAGTAT
>CAILQE010000076.1 GCA_903836325.1 uncultured Candidatus Saccharibacteria bacterium | reverse complement strand
ATCTAGATGTTCACAAAAACGAACTAAGATATCGAACTAATCATAAATAGTAACCATTAGCACTTATTGACTTTTTGTCTAATTTCTGCTAATATAAAGGTATCGTTATGATAGAAAATAAAAACAATTTAATAAAAACTTTAGAAGAAACAAAAAAAGCAATCTCCCTATCGCTAGGAGTGATGTCTTTAGCTTCTATTGCTAGCGTTATGGAACTTCCGGCTCATTTTGGAGATAGTTATATAGCTCCTACTAAAGCTACGGTAGTGGATAGCCAGCAGGTAAATGGCGTTAATAATCTAAATCCATTACAAAGAGAGAAGACTGAAGTTGGCATAGAGCATGTTAGTTATTCGGAAAGTCAAAGGACTCCATCAAGATCCGGTAGTGTGTAATTTATCCACAGGCATTATTTTGTCAGTCCCCATTCATTTAACAGAGGTGGGGATTTTTTTTATTACTAAACTGTGGATAACTAATGTTTTATTAACCTAATTATATAAATATTACTATTGCGCGTGGGTAGTGGTGGGTAGTAAACTCTTGTTAGTGGGTCAAAGTGGGTAGACCAAGAAAGCTACCTCTTAAATAAAATAAAAAACCACTAGTAAAAAGGTATGGGAACTATAGATTACTTCGAAAGGAAACTCGACGACAAAAGACGGCTAACAATGCCGACTGAGTTAAGAGCGGAATTCGCAAGTGGTGTAGTAGTAACCAGAGGGTTCAAAAACTATCTTCATCTATATCCAAAACAGATATGGGAACAAGAAGTCGAGCCACAACTGGTCGGCAATATTCTCGATGAGAGAACTGCTGATCTAAACGTACAATTTCGAAGCGGCAAGTTAGATGGCCAGATCGATATGAAACAAGGTCGTTTCACTATCGAGCAACACCTACTAGATTACGCTGAGATGAATAAAGACGTTGTAGCTGTAAGAGCTGGTAGATACTGGCGATTAATAGCTAAGTAAAAGCACTTTAACAAAATAACCAAAAACGAGAAAACGGTTAGAAGCCCTCAAGGTTAGCTAACTGGCGATCAGCAAGTGGAACAGGATAGGACACCACTCTAAAAAACCTAGTACTTTTTTTAAAAACACCTCCCAAAACTCCACCTCACACATAAGTCTCTCAAATAAGCGGATTGAAGTTTAAAGATTTCTTTTAGATCTCTTTATCGAACTTCTAAAAATATTTGCTTGTTTAACAAAAACAAAAACAACAAAAAAACAAAAAAGCTGATTGCTAGTTAGGTGACCTTGAAAACAAAAACAAGAAAAAATGCACCAAAATAAAAACAAATATCAAATCCACTTACCAGTTCTATTAAACGAAGTGATAGAAGTGTTGTCTCCTAAAGAAGGGGATAATTATCTTGATCTTACGGCTGGATATGGCGGTCACGCTAGTAAAGTATTAAGTCTTACGGGAAACTACAAAGACTCAGCTTTAGTAGATAGAGACCAAGATTCCATCAAAGAACTAAAAGATCTTTTTAAAGAAGATCAGATTGAGATTATAAAAGATGATTTCAATCAAGCTAGTAAGGATTTATTAGATGAAGGTAAACAATTCGATCTAATACTCGCGGATTTGGGTGTGTCGTCACTGCACTTTAATGAGGGAAACCGAGGGTTTTCAATTCAGCAAGTTGGTCCTCTAGATATGAGAATGGATCAAAGTCAGAAACTTACTGCTGAACACATAGTAAACAATTACTCTGAGCTCGAGCTTACGGAAATTCTTCGTATATACGGAGAAGAACCCAAAGCTAGGCAGATGGCTAGGGAGATAATCTCTAGTAGACCACTTCAGACAACAGAGCAATTAGCGGAAGTAGCAAAAAGAGTTTGGAAGGGATATAGCAAAAGTCATCCCGCAACAAGAACTTTTCAAGCTATTCGAATAGCGGTAAATGATGAGCTTAGGCTTATAGAAGAAAGTTTACCTATTTGGCTAGATTTACTTAAACCTGAAGGTAGATTGGCAATAATATCTTTCCATAGTTTGGAAGACCGAATTGTAAAGAATTTCTTTTCCGAACACGGTGGAAATTATTACGACAGTCAACTGAAGATCCTAACAAAAAAACCAATCACACCTCAACAAAATGAAATAGACCTTAATCCGCGAGCTAGGAGTGCAAAACTTCGAGCCGCAGTGAAAATAAAAATAAAGAAAGGGAACTAAAATGCCAATACAGGTAAAAGATAGATCCCGAGCATATAGGGTTACCGTAAGGGTGAAATAACCTTATATTAGGTAAAGCTTAGCCTCCCAAATAGAGGCTAAGCTCCTAAATTAAAAATAAAAATAAAAAGAAAGTAATAAATGACCTACTCAAGTAGCATTGCCGCTAAGAGAAACAGATACAGTGCGAAGAATCAGAACTCTGTTAGTTTTGCCGTGGCAAGACCTCAAACTGGTCCTGTTAGCAACACAATTATTTTAATAGTATTAGCTTGTTTACTAGGATTACTATATTTAACTCAAGTAACTAAGACTAACTCATATGGGTATCAGATCAACGGTTTGCAATCTGCCCAATCTAAACTTCAGTCTCAAAAAGAAGATTTACAGGTAGCTTCAGCACGACTTCAATCTTTAAATAGAGTACAAAACAGCCAGGTTGCTAAGAACATGGTAGCCGTAACTCCTTCAGCTACTGTCACTCAATAGATTATAAATAGAAACTTTTAGCGTATAATTAAGCTAATGTTTGATTCGAATTTTAGAAAACAAATAGTATCGAATAAAAGAATAAACGCGACATATCTCATTATTCTTGCTATATTCGTTATTTTTGCAATAAGGCTTTTTTATATACAGGTTATTCATTACGGAAGTTATAAGGCCGACGCAGAAAATTATCAGTTAAAACAATATGAAATTCCTCCAGTAAGAGGTCAAATCAACATACTTAATGGTGAAACTATTGTTCCTCTAGTTCTAAACCAAACACTCTACACTGTGTATGCAGATCCTTCATACGTTAAAGACGCAAGTAGTGCGTCAGATAAAATAGCTTCTCTAATTGGGAAAACTTCCTCGGATGTTAATAGTTTATTAACGAAAAAGAATACTAGATATGTAGTTTTGGCTAAAAAAGTTTCAGAAAACGTAAGTAAACAAATATTGGGATTGAAAATTCCTGGAATAGGCGCAATAGCTCAAACATATCGAATATATCCACAGGGCTCCTTAGCGTCTCAAGTGTTAGGTTTTGTTAATGATGATGGGCAGGGTGAATACGGTATTGAGCAGGCTTTGAATTCAAAATTAACTGGAATCCCAGGGAAGATTAAAGCGGTTACAGATATTAATGGTATTCCGCTTGCAGCCTCAACATCGAATACGCAAACATCTCCCATAAACGGATCTAGCATAAATCTATCTCTAGATTTAGGAATGCAATCTCAAATGGAACAGATTATAGCTTCGGAATACACCAAGACTAAATCTCAGGGTATCAGCGCAATTATTATGGATCCCAACACGGGACAAATTAAGGCAATGGCTAACTATCCTACTTATGATCCTGGTAATTATCAGAATGTATCTGATCTTAATTTATTCCAGAATGCATCAGTTACTAACGCGATTGAGCCAGGTTCTTCGATAAAAGTTCTAACTACGGCTGCGGCTTTAAATTTAGGAGTAGTTAAGCCGGATACAACTTATGCTGATCCAGCCAAATGGATAATAGATAAAACATCTATTACAAATATCGAATCAGATGGTGGCGCTCGTCAACAAAGTGTTTCATCAATTCTGTCGCTTTCACTAAATACGGGAGCTGTATGGCTTCTAATGCAGATGGGCGGAGGTCAAATAACTGATAGGTCTATTACCAACTGGCATGATTATTTAGTGGGTCATTACAATTTCGGTAAACCTACAAATATTGAACAAGGTTACGAATCTGATGGGCTGATACCAAAAGAGAATTTTTCTGATCCATCGATAGATTTGACATATGCCAATACAACTTTCGGGCAAGGTTTATTGGTAACAGATTTACAGATGGCTTCAGCTGTTTCTTCAATAGTTAATGGTGGAAAATATTATCAGCCAAGTCTAGTAAATAGTTTTATTGGTCCAGATGGAAAACAGGTAAAGACTAAGCCTAAGATTATTAATAAGAATGTAGTAAGTCCGACCGTGTCTAAGCAGATGTTGCCACTGATGGAAAATGTAGTAAATACCTATTATCATGAAGGATATAATTTTATGAATTTCAGTCCAGATTATATTGTAGGCGGTAAAACAGGAACTGCTCAGATTGCAGATATTGTTAAAGGTGGTTACAAGCCAAATATTTTCAATGGAACTTATGTTGGATTTGTAGGTGGAGACAAGCCTCAATATGTTATTGCCGTATTTAATATTGAGCCAAATGTGCCTGGATATGCGGGGGCATTAGGTGGTCAGCCTGTTTTTGCGGATTTAGCTCACATGCTTATTAATGAAGGACATGTTCAACCAAAGACGAAATAGTAGTATAATTAATTTAAATATTTTTCAAAATGCAAAACATAATACATATTACAATTCCTTACCAGTCATTAATTAGAATAGTTGTTTTAAGTCTTGTCAGCTTTTTATTGAGCATGGCAATAACTCCTTTATTTACATTTTTAGCATACAAATATAAATGGTGGAAAAAGGCAAGAACTGAAGCCTGGTCCGGTGGTCAAGCCACTGTATATGCTAAGTTGCATGCAGAAAAACATCAACGAAATATTCCAAACATGGCGGGTTTAATATTCGTTATAACAATTTTAATTGTAACCTTGGCATTTAATCTAAACAGGGGGCAGACATGGCTTCCTCTCGCTGGAATGCTTGCTGCAGCAGTAATTGGTCTTGCAGATGACATTATGAATATAAGGGGTGTCAATAAGAAGATTGCTGGCATGCAATCTAAAATGAAGTTTGGTCTTTATTCTTTAGTGGCACTAGTAGGGGGATGGTGGTTCTACTCTAGGCTTGGAATTCATTCTTTCTATCTTCCTTATTTCCACAATATTGCTGTTGGTTGGTTCATCATTGTTATTTTCTGGTTGGTTGTTATCTCTACAGCTAATTCTGTGAATATTACAGATGGCCTAGATGGTTT
>CAILQE010000075.1 GCA_903836325.1 uncultured Candidatus Saccharibacteria bacterium | reverse complement strand
TTGACCATATACTTCCCTATGCAAAGGGTGGAACAAGTACTAATGCTGCAAATATCCAATTACTCTGTCAGAAGCATAATCTAACAAAATCAGACAAAATAATCTAAATTACTAACTATTCATGAGAATCAATATTGCTCCCATACCTGTTCCTAGACTCCCTCACGACAACATCAAACACATCTCTCCTAACAATATCAGCATTAACAATCGTCATCCCCGACATAGGCTCCTGAGCATCCAAGGAAGCTAACTTTGCATAGAATGTATATGCCGGAAGATTGGATATATCTCCTCTAGATATAAAAGGTTTAAATAGGGGCAATATAAAGTCTTCATCAGCTGGACTTCCTGTTCTGAAGCATATTACAGTCCCAACGTTCACAAGTATTATGTCTACAAGACGTTTCTAGTCTTGCTGTGATGTAGAATTATCAACCTTCAACTAATAAAACAAATTATGATTTGAGTATTTATTAATTAGTAACCTAAAATGGAGATATGATTATGACAAAAGAGTTAAAAAATATTGATTTTCAAAATTTAGTTTTAGACTTCATTAATGAATCTAAAAATCGTTTTGCGAAGCAAGATGAGCGTTTTGCGAAGCAAGATGAGCGTTTTGCGAAGCAAGATGAGCGTTTTGCGAACATGGAAAATAATATTGATGATATAAAATCCAGATTAAATTCTCATGATAATAAATTTGATAAAATTGAAGCAATTCAGGAACGAATCGAAAATAAATTAGATATTCATGAAGATAAAATAAATAATATGAATACCACCTTAAGAGAAAATTTTCAGTTAGTACACTCTAGATTAGACGTTATTGAAGAAGTTGTAACTGATTTACACTCCGATTTTCATAAAAATAAAAAAACAGTCAATAAGAGCTTAGCCTCAATGAATAATAGACTGGTTAGATTAGAAGAAGCTAACTCTGCATTACGTTAAAACAGCTTTGTACTATCTTATTGAATTCTAAATAATTCAAACTCGCTCCACCAACTAAAGCGCCGTCACATCCAGGAATAGCTAGATAAGATGCTACGTTATCTGCTTTTACGCTTCCACCATAAATTACCCTTACTGATTCGGCAACTTTTTCTCCGTAAAGATAGGTAATTTGCTTTCGTATTTCGTTAATCATTTTTTCAACATCATCAGGCATAGCTTGTTCATTGCCAAAAGTAGATATTGCCCAAACTGGTTCATAAGCTATTACGATATTATGCATTTCTTCCTCAGTAAGATGAGATAGGGCCGATGTGATCTGATCATTAATAACTCTTTTGGCGTGACCATCTCTTCTTTCAGTGATATTCTCTCCGACGCAAAGTATCGGGCTCATCCTATTCCTAAGTGCAGCCTTAACTTTTTTAGCAATTACGTCATTTTCCTCGTGGAAATATATTCGTCTTTCACTGTGTCCAATAATTACGTAAGAGGCTATTCCTTTTAGCATTGAGAAGCTTACTTCGCCAGTATATGCTCCTTCATCTTCAAAGTATGCATTCTGAGCAGCTAGTTTAATTTTTCTAACATCTATTTCTCTACTTAGAGGCTGAATAGCGACTAGACTTGGAGCAATTACAACTTCTATTTCTCGGTGAGAAGTTAAGGTCTTAGATAGGTTATGTAGATATGTGCTAGCCTCTGCAACATCAAAGTGCATCTTAAGATTGGCAGCTATAAATTTCTTCCTTATCATTAAAATAATTTTAGCATAAGCATTATTTATCCAGTAAAGCTTCTACTCCAGGAAGCTTGTGGCCCCCAAGAAGTTCTAAGCTCGCTCCGCCGCCGGTAGATAGATGATTAATGTTTGCGGACATCTCTTTAGATTGAACGAATCCAGCGGTATCTCCGCCGCCCACAAGGCTAAACGGTTTATGCCCAAATTCTCCTGATATTGCCTGCAAGACAAGTTCGCTACCATGCGAGTATGGTCCCGTGGATGTAATTAGACTTGGAACTTCAGTAACGCCCATGGTGCCGTTCCAGATTACGGTATTCATAGACTGCATAACTCCAGCTATGTAAGCTCCGGTGAATGGTCCAATATCGAAAATCTTTTCATCAGAAAGAACAGTAGACCCTCTTTTTGGTGGTCTTTTTGGATAACTCTCTATTTCACTAAGTGAATAGGATGACCAGTCAACAATTCGAAGAGTGGTGTTAGAATCCATTTTCTTTGATACAACTACATCGAATGGAAGCTGAAGTGTAAAATTGCGTTTCTTACTTTCAGTTTTGGCGAGTTGCAAGATTCTTCTAGCAAGTGGAAGTTCATTTTCATCGTATTTACTTGCACCAATTTCAGTACCTGAGGCTTTTAGGAATGTATTTGCCATTGCACCGCCAAGCATAATGTAATCAGCCATAGATATAAACCTCTCTAATATGTCTATCTTGTCGGCTATTTTTGCTCCACCTACGACTACCATTAATGGCTTCTTAGGATTTTGGGCAACATTTGTAATAGTGTCGACTTCACGCTCTAAAAGTAGTCCTGCTACACTTGGTAGATATTTTGTTACGGCCACAGTTGAAGCATTGTATCTATGCACTACACCAAAGGCATCCTGAACAAATATGTCCGCTAGCTCACTCAATTGTTTAGCAAACTTGTCGTCATCTTTATCTTCTCCAGGATTAAATCTTAAATTCTCAAGCAGTAATATTTGACCGGATTTTAAATTCTTAACCTCAGAATTAATATTTTCACTAGATAAGTTAGGGGCAAATGCAACTCCCTTATTTAGAAGTTTAGATAGTCTTAAAACTACCGGACGTAACGATAAGCTTGGATCCATTCCTTCGGGTCTTCCAAGATGAGAACAAATTATAATCTTACATTCCTGAGAAATAAGATATTTTATAGTTTCAAGAGATTGTCTTATTCTGAAGTCATCCTGAATAATTCCATTTTTTATAGGAACGTTATAATCTACGCGCAGAAGAACGGTTTTTCCGCGCAAGTTAATGTCTTTTACTGTTTTTTTCTTGAACATTATTCTATTATCCTTACTTTGATTGTATCAGTTGAACCTACTACCCCCGGATACTTACCTGAGGCAGTTACTACCATATCTCCAATATTTAAAACCCTGTTCTTGGCCAACCAATTGGTTAGTTTAGTGGCCGCTAGTTTATCTATTGGCCTTACATAACTCTTGGTTAGATAGACAATAGCAAGCTGTTGAGCAACCTTAGAACTAGACGTAACAGCAATTATGGGAATGTTTTCTCTTCTAGATGCAATTATTCTTGCAGTTGCACCAGATTTTGTTTCGGCTACTATGGCTCTAGCGTTTATTGATCTAGCTAAATCTACTACTGCATTAGAGATAGCTAATTGCTTTGAGCTTCCAGAAACAAGATTAACCTCACTCTTCTCTAGGTTCTTTTCGCTGTACATTATTATTCTTCTCATATATTTAACTGCTTCAATTGGATAAGTTCCTACAGCGGTTTCATCACTGAGCATTAATGCGTCTGCTCCACTAATTACACCTGATGCTATGTCGGATACTTCAGCTCTGGTCGGTTCACTACTGGAAGTCATACTGTAGAGCATTTGAGTAGCTATTATTACAGGCTTGGCATTTGCGATACATGCTTCGATTAATTTTCGTTGATAAACTGGGACTGCTTCAGGTTGAACCTCGTATGCTAAATCTCCCCTGGCTATCATTAGGGCGTCTGTTTCATTGATAATATCTTCCATGTTATCTATTGCTCTTTGGGTTTCTATCTTGGCTATAATATTAGCCTTCATGTTTAGATTAGATATTATCTTCCTAAGTTCTTTTATGTCTTTTGCGCTCTGAATAAAGCTTTGAGCAACGTAATCTATGTCTAGTGTAGATGCAAAAATTAGATCAGCCTTATCTTTGGCGGTGATTATATCTCCACCAAAATCTGTATCCGGAAGATTGATTCCCTTTCTTCTTATTAAAGTGCTCTCATTTTCTGCTCTAAGATAAACTATTCCCTCACTCACACTAGTGACTATAGCTCTAAGTTTACCGTCGAAAAATATTGCTTGATGTCCCCTTTTAAGCTTAGTGCTAAGATCATACTGAGTTGGTATGACTCCACTCAATGTGTAATCTGAATTTAATCCAAGTTTGAAGGTTTGACCTTTAGATATTTCAATAGTTCCCTCGAAATCTCCTAACCTTATCTTAGGACCTTGCAAGTCCATAATAATAGCAACTGGCTTTCCTAGATCTTTTGAAGCTTCTCTTATCCATTTAATTTGTTGCGCTTTTTCATCATGAGTTCCATGAGAAAAATTAAGTCTTATACCGTTAGCACCAGCATCGAGTAGCTTATATATTTTATTAATACTATTAGTGGATGGACCAACAGTAGCAATAATTTTAGTACGCCTAAAATTCTTCAAAGAAAATTTTGAGTTCAAGCCAGATCTGTCCAAATTAATTTCCCACCATTTACGTATCTATATTTTACTATTTTTTAAGCTTAATTAGTATTTTTTCTTGAGTCATAAATTTTTGTTACAAAAAACAATAGTCCGATTAATCCCAAGAACACAAGAAAAACTGATCTATCCACCAAACTAGCGAGTACAACCTGATTAGTATTTACTCCGGTTATCTGTTGAGAAAAGATCAGAAAAGCCTCTCTAATACCTATTCCGGCTGGAGTCAGAGAAACAAACAATGAAAGACATGCTATTCCCGTATAGGTAAGCGTCTGATAAATACCGATGTTATGTGAAATAAAATGAAGTTCTAGAAAATATATTACTGAAGAAATAAGGATCTGAAGAAATGTTACTGCTAAAAGATCTAGTAAAATGCGGTGATTTACAAATAACCTATTTTTAGTGAATATCTTAAGATACCTGATGGTGATAAGATAAAAAATTGCACTTGAGAGGATTACAAGTGGAATTCCTATTTTGAACTTGAAGTAACCAAGCAGAATAAAATTCACTGAAATTAAAGCGAAGACAGCATAATAAGCTAGAGTAGAAAGGGTGTAATCAACAACCTTAAGATTATGTTTCTCTTTAAGATAATAGCCCCTATAAATTGGACCGGCCTGTCCAGGAATAAAAAAATTAAGAAAAATAGAGTTACTATTTAGGATCAAAGAAGATTTAAAAGGCATTTTAACCTTATTGAGCATAAGTGACGTTATGAAAAGCCTAGAGATGATAAGCAGAAGAACGAAGTTTAGAAGCAATACGAGAACAAAAAGATAAACGGGAAGTTTGTTTAGTTCGCTAAATATATGTGGATGCTTAATGAAGTAATAAACCGCAAAAATAGTTACTAAACCTAGTGTACCTATGTTAATAATCTGTTTTTGCTTAATACTCATCAAGCAATATTATAACTTAGATAAGCTATTAATCGCCGTATTTTAATCTTCGGATTTCTTCAAGAATATCTTCTTGCATCGATCTGTTAATTCTAATTAGGTTAGCAATTATTGCTAACGTAAGAGATATGAATGCAGCGTTAAGTAAAACCGTGCCCGTAATTAAAGATTGCAAGTGATGCGATCCATAAGCGTTTTTACTATGACTTAATATTAGAATCAAGAAATGAATGAATGGTAATAGTCCTAAAATAAAGAGTATTGCACTAAGAGTTAAGAAAACTGCGTAGGATTTATACATTGTAAATGCATTAAATAAAGCTACTGTAGATTTTCTAACATGTTCAAATGAAGACTTAAATAATCTAGACTCTCTTGTTTTAGGATTTGTAGTAATTTTAATAGTTTCAATAGCAAGTCTTTTATAACTTGCCTGAACTGTAGCTTCCATTGCGAAGTTGAATCTGCCTACTAGATTTAATTTAATAGCGGCTTCTTTTGAGTAAGCTCTAAATCCACTAGTAGCATCTGGAATATTAGTTCCCGCTACCTTATTAAGAACTTTTGTTCCTAACTTCTGTAACAATTTCTTAGCTGGAGAGAAATGACTAATCTTAGATGTTTGTCTATCGGCTATAACTATATCTGCCCTCTTTTCTACAATAGGCTTAATAAGAGCAGGTATTTTCTGCTGCGGATATTGGTTGTCTCCATCTGTTAAAACCATAATATCTGCACCCAGTTCAAGAGATTTCCTAATAGCATCTCTAAGAGAAAGAGCTAGTCCTCTATTTTTAGCATGATGAACAAAGTGTTTTACACCGTTCTTTTTAGCTACTGCTACAGTTTTATCCGTACAACCATCATCAATTACTAAAATAACTATTTTACTAATTCCAGGAATTTTCTTCGGAATAGTAGACAGGGTTAATGGAAGAGTTTTTTCCTCGTTTAAACAAGGAATCATTATCACTAATTTCAAACCTTTTACTTTACTCATAATTATGTTCTAATTATATATTTATCTAACAGATATAGCAACCTTTTCAATAGATAAGCTATATTGATTTATTACGCTTATTGTTATATAATATATACATGAGTTTACTGCGTAAATTTAATGAATCCGAAAAGAAAGATAGGCTAGCAACGCTACCTAATCTATTAACTCTATCCAGGGCAGTTGGTGGCGTAGCACTAGGTACACTAATGGCAGCAAAGATGGTTGGACCTATGGAAGCTTTTTCTTTTGCAGCAATTCTTGGAGCTACTGATGCTGAAGGAAATATTATTAAATTCAGTGAAAAATATCCTAGACTACAAAAAGCTCTTCGAATTTATCCTTCTAAAATTGGATCAGATATTGATCCCATCGCAGATAAAGCATTAACTATTCCAGTGCTTATTGGAGGAATACTAAGCGGTGAAATATCTAGCGTTATAGCTACAGGACTTATAGCTAGTGAAACAATTACAAGTGGAGTTACTATTGCAGCTAAGCTAAAAGATAAAGATCCTGAAGTAAGCAACATCGGCAAGCTAGGTATGATTTCTAGAGTTGGCACAATTGGATCTAATCTACTTCTATCAAGCGTTCCCTATGAAGGCCACCCTGTGCTTCATAATGCACTAGAAACTACTACAAATGTTGGCTTTGCAGCTAGCATGGGTCTAGGTTTATATAGTGCCTACACTCTTTACAAAGAAAATTTTTCTAAATAACTATCTAGAGTTTTTTAAATTTTGTAATTCTTTTGCGATGTTTTCTAGTTTTTCTAATTGCTCTTCTTGGGTGTTTGCAAGATATGTTAAGGTATGGTGATCTGTTTGTGCCTTAGCGTACTGTCGACCCTGAATAACGTTCTGGCCGACCATAATTATTGGAAGAAGTACTAATTGAAGAAAGTTTTGAGAAATCCAAGCTATAAGTGTAATCATTGAAGTATCTATTATCCATGACGGGAAGAAGTTTCTGAGCGATGGATTAATAGTCACTAAAATTGCTGGTAAAGAAGTTAGAGAAAGCAATCCAAATAGATAAGCGCTCCACATACTTCCAACTTTGGTAGTTATTGCTAGCGCTAAATTATTGTTAACTCTATTAATGCCTTTAATATCTTTTTCAATTAAAGTATCCGGGTGTTTAACGTGCTTATTATCTCTATTTCTATCCATATACAACTATTATTTTAGATTCAACACTTTTATTCTTTAATGTTCTTTTACTTACCACCCCATCGATTGATCTCTTTGGCGTAGATAATTTATTAGCTACAATTGGAGCCGTATGCATTCTTGGATTTTCTATAAGATTCTTAGGAATAAAATTCTTAAGTAATTCTGGATTCACATAATTAGCATCTCTAACTACTTCTTCGTCAGAAAGATCAAAACTACTAGAATATATATCCTCGCTTAAATGTAATTCTCCAATAAATCTATTATCTGAGAATGAATGCCTTCTAAATGTTTTTTTATTTTTAAAATATAACATTGCCGCTGACGCGTAATATAAAACTATTATTGGCACAGCAACTATGAACTGAGATATTGGGTCATAAGAAAATGGTAACAAAATAGCTATAATTAAAGCACCGACTACTACATGCTTTTGATACTTGAGTAATTTAGATGGCTTTATCGGACTAATGTGATCAATGAAATCTATTAATAAAGGTATTTGGAATAATATAGCGAAACAAAGAATCGAATTAGTTACGTAGTTAATATAATCGTTTGCAGATATTAGTGGCTTTATGGTGTTAGTTGCAAACCCGCTAAAGAAATGAAGCGAAGTAGGAATTATTACGTAAAAAGCAAATGCAGCACCAAAAAATGCAAGCATCATCGAAAGCACCATAACCTTGATTAACTTAGATGTTTTTATCTTTTGATTAATTGCAGGTTCTAGGAATTTAATTATCTGATAAACAAGAACAGGAACGGCAATAAATACACCAAATATTCCTGCTACTTTAACTACGAAGTTAAAACTTCCTCCAGGAGTGGTGTAGTAGAGAGTTTGTCCAAGCGGCTTGTCTAAGAAACTAATTATTGGAACTCTAAAGACATAGCCCAAAATTGCGCTAACACTAACAGCAAAGAATACCCAAAATATTCTTTTTTTAAGTTCGTTTACATGGTCATGAAAAGTCTCTGACTTTTCCATCCCCTACCCTCTCTTTTTATAAATTATTTTTTATTCTTATCTGATTTTTCAGCTGGTTCATCGTTAAAACCTTTTCGCACTTCCTTCACTGATTGCCCTAGGCTTCTAGCTAGTTCTGGAATTCGCTTTGATCCAAACAACAACAATATTATAAGTATAATTACTACAATTTCTTCAAATTTTCCAAACATTTCTTACTCCTCTTTTTTAAAATAAATTACCCTCAACAACTTAGTAATTTCTATCTATATTCTAAATCTAAATGAGGAAGATGTAAACAAAAGCTTTATTTATAACTACTTTTTATTGCTATATCTTCTGGATGCATAAATAGCCAGTAAAGCTGCCCCCGTAATAACCATAGGCACTATTACTTTCTTATTCTCTACTAATTTATTTCTAAAAACTTTATACTTACCGGTTTCGTCTGTTTGTATATCTTCTATTTCATTAAGCGGTATTTGTTCTTTTTGATTAGAACCATCTTCAAGTTTAAAAGTATATTCCCCTACCGGAGTCATTCCTTCTGGAGTTTCCTTTATAAATTCTCTAGTCCCCCTCATTACGGATTCTGGGATAGCCTCGGTCAGTTCTCCGCCAATTACTTCACCGTGAGTGTTATGATTTTCTTCCATGATTTTATCTTACAGCTTAAATGTTGTTTAATGCAAAATATTAGGCAGCGGCCATTTTTGTGGTTTCTTCATGATTTTCGCTAGGCTTAACATTCCTTATTAAGAATATAGCTATTAGTCCAGCTATAAGTGCGAATACTGCAGCAATTTTGAATGCTACCTGGTATCCGTGGACCGTACCAGCTATAACAGTGGCAGAATTTTGAGCATGTGCATTTACAAGATATCTAGTTGTTGAAGCAGCTACTTGACCTGTGATTATAGCTAGACCTAAAGATCCTCCAAGTTGCTGAGCTGTATTAATAAGACCTGAAGCAAGTCCAGATAATTGTTTTTCAACACCTGAAGTTGCAGCTACTAAAAGACTTACAAATATAAAACCTAGACCCGAGCCCATTAGTATTAATCCCGGCATTATATCTTTGAAATATGAGCCGTGTACTGGAATGAAACTTAGATAGAATAAGCCTGATGCTGAAATAATCGGAGCTATAGAAAGAATTCTCTTGTATCCAATTTTACGAATTAATTTAGGTGCATTAGATGCAGTAGCGCCAATAAACAATGGGATTATTAAGAAACATAGGCCAGTTTTAACTGGTGAGAAATGCAGAATTTCTTGTACGTATAATGAAGTGAAAAAGAATACTGAGAAAAGCGCACCAGCAATAGTTAGCTGTAGTAAGTTAGCTGCTGCTAAATTCTTATATCTGAATATCTTAAATGGCACTAGAGGCTTTCTTGCTTTAAGCTCATTGAATACAAATACAGAGATTAATGCGAAGCTAACTAGAAGGCTATAAATAGTAGTATGTGAAGTCCAACCATTTGCTGGAGCTTTTTGAAGAGCATACACAAGAAGCATAAGTCCACCCGTAATTGTAATTGCACCTGGAAGATCTAGAGATTTATCTGTTTCTTCTGATTCATGAATAGGTAGAAGTCTTGTCGCCCAGAAAAAAACAAATAGACCTACTGGAACATTTACTAGGAAGTTCCATCTCCAACCAAAGTACTGAGTTAAAATTCCCCCAAGAAGTACACCTACCGCAGCTCCACCTGAAGCAACTGCACCCCATACTGATAAAGCCACGTTTCGATCATGACCCTGTTTATATGTAACAAGGATTATAGATAAAGCTGCTGGCGACATGAAAGCTCCGGCTAGACCCTGGAAAGCTCTAAGAACTATAAGCATAGTTCCAGATTGAGATAGACCGTCTAGTAGAGAAGCTAGAGTAAACATGAATACTCCAGTTAGAAAAATCTTTCTTCTTCCATATAGGTCTGCCGCTCGGCCACCAAGAAGCAAGAATCCACCAAACGTTAGTGTGTATGCCGTAACAACCCACTGTAGATTAGTCTGCGACATATGAAATACCTTTTGAACGGTAGGCAACATTACGTTAACAATAGAAACGTCCAAAACAACCATGAACTGGGCTAAAGCTAATAATATTAAAATTATCCAATGTCCTTTAATTTTCTTTATCATTTTTTTCCTTTTTTATAATCTTAATTAATCTATCTAAATATACATTTAATAGCATTGGTGGTCAACGTTGTTGCTATTTATAAATTCACTCATATAGAACATGTTATCAAATTAGAAAAATAAAACAATTAGTTGCCGAAGCTACCAGGAAATAATAGAATCGAACTTATTAACAGATAAGAAAAAACGCCCAGAGCATATTTCTAAGCTCGGACGCTAATTTCAATCTGCAATATTCTTATGGTGA
>CAILQE010000074.1 GCA_903836325.1 uncultured Candidatus Saccharibacteria bacterium | reverse complement strand
TAATAAAAAACCACCTCTATTTGGGAGGTGGCTAGTTCGTGCACGCCCACCCTATAGCGGCATAACACGTCATTTTTTAGTGTTTTTATTTTGCTAAACGCCGCTATATTTTTTGTAGCGCACGAATTAACTTAAGCATAATAACTTTATGCGTGATTGTCAATATTATCCTTTTAGTAGTTTTATTAGATCTTCTTCAGATATTTGTTTAGTACCCAGTTTATTGGCTTTAATAAGTTTAGATTCTCCAACGTTTTCACCAACCACAAGGAAGTTCGTATCTTTTCCAACTGAGGATTGGAATACTCCACCTTTGTCACGAATCAACTGAGCGGCTATTTCTCTGCCCATAGTATTAAGAGATCCGGTGATTGCAAATTTAATGTTATTAAGTGGACCGGTTGTTTTTTTAACCTCTTGAATTAAAACTCCGTATTCACTAAATTTAGCCAACAGCTTGATATTAGTAGGCTCAGCAAACCATTCAACCACACTCTCGGCTACAACACTGCCGACTCCTTCTACGTTTTCTAATTCCTCTTCAGTAGCTTCAGATAGTTTATCTAAGGATGTGAAGTAATTAGCTAGATCAACTGCTGTTTGCACTCCAACATGTCTTATTCCTAGTCCGTAAATAAATTTAGCTAGACTTGGATTCTTCTTGTCTTTTATTGCACTAACTAGCTTATTGGCACTAACTTCAGCAAATCTTTCCAACTCTTCAAGGTCACTAACTCTAAGGGCATATATATCTGCTTGATCAGATATTAAATTAGCGTTAATTAAGGCTATTACATTCTTTTCGCCCAATCCTTCAATATCTAAAGCAGATTTAGATGCATAATGCTCAATTAGCTTGTACATTCTACTAGGACATTTTTCGTTAACACATCTATATACAACGTCTTCAACTTTTTCTTTCTTTAGAGGAGTATTACAATCTGGACAATTTTCTGGCATTTTGAATATTTTCTCTTTTCCGGTCCTGAGTTTAATAAGTGGTTCAACAATTTCAGGAATTATATCTCCTGCTTTATGCACTATTACACTATCTCCGATACGGATATCTTTTCTAGCTATTTCTTGATCGTTATGTAGAGTAGCCATTTGAACAGTGGATCCAGCAATAACTACTGGTTCTAATATTGCTACCGGAGTTGCTGATCCAGTTCTACCGATTGATACAAATATATCTTTAACAATTGTAGTAGCTTGTTCTGCTGCATATTTAAATGCTACTGCCCCTCTTGGCGCTTTACCTACAATTCCAAGTTCTTTAAATAAGTTACGATCATTAACTTTAATAACTAGACCATCAGTATTAAATGGAAGTTCATGGCGTTTGTCTTCCCAGGTTTTAATGAAGTCTTCTATTTCTTTAACAGACTTAACTTTCTTACTCATTTTATTTATTAGAAAGCCTAGTTCATCCAAAGTCTTATATACAAGTTCATTAGTTTCCACTAATTCATTCTCTATAAATAGATCATAAGATCTGAAATACAGTTTTCGTTCCGAAACTAGCTTTGAATCTAGCTGACGAATAGTTCCAGCAGCAGTATTTCTGGGATTAGCAAAAAGTGGAAGTCCTTCTGATTCTCTTTTCTTATTCAGTTCTTCAAAGTCTTTTTTATACATCACTATTTCACCTCTAACTTCTGTTCTTCCGCTTAAGTATTTCTTTGTACTTTCAGATTCTCTAAGTTTTAAGGGAATACTTTCAATAGTTTTAATATTAAGAGTTACGTCTTCTCCCCTATATCCGTCTCCCCTAGTTAGGCCTTGTATTAATTTTCCATTTTCATAAATTAAAGACATTGCAAGGCCATCCATCTTAACGTCTTCGAAGTATGTATCCGGCGCTTTACCCAGTAGTTTAGTTATTCTCTCTACCCATGCTTCTATTTCTTTAACATTAAATACGTCATTGAGTGAAAGCATTCTCTGATCATGTTCAACGGAATTAAAAGCCTTCAAAACCTCACCGGCTACTCTCTGAGTTGGAGAATCTGGAGTAATAAGGTCTGGGTATTGATTCTCTAAATTAGCTAGCTCGTGCTTAAGACTATCCGCAGCTTCTTCGCTCATTATTGACTCATTTTTTACATGATACAAATATCTATATTCGTTAATGAGTTCTTTGAGTTTTTCTATTCGTTTTTTAGCCTGGGCCTGGTTCATTTAATTAATTCTCGGTACAAACTGTATAAATAACTGTGGACTATTGGAAGGGCAATTATCAGAAGAATGAAGTAAGTCCATGAAGCCAAAGCTGGAATTAACATAATTAGAGGAATTAGCACAACCACGGCAACAAGTAGAAGTATGACCGGAAGAAGCAGAATAGTTAATATTACAGAGAATCTCCTACCCACAACAAGTTGTTTAGCAGACCTTAGAGAATTAAGCGGTGTCATATCTTTAAGAGTTACGATGTAAAGAGAAACAATGGAGTTAGATAATAGATAAAGACTAAGACTTATAAAACCAACTAGTAAAATTGAGAATATTATCTGTTCAACTATGTTATTTATTATTCCTGCGCTAGTTATCAGAGAATAAAGTGCGAGACCAAGGTCCATAGGAATTAATTCTAGAAGGATAATAAATAAGACTACTAAATAAGGAATTAGAGGATACATAGATTGATAGATTGATTCTTTAACGGTTGTATTTTGTTTCTTAAAAGCTTTTCTAAATACATATATGAAGACTAAGCTAAATAGCAAAATTAATACCACCTGATATATTCCACTTGTAGCATTGGATGAGTTAGTGGTGTTATTAGATAGGATATATGAGAAGGTATTGAAGCTTGCAGTTAGCTGATTTTCAAAAGCACTTAAAAAGGTGTCTTTTATTGAAACTGCAGAAAGTGGAGCAGATAAAGCTTGAACTAGAACAATATAAATAATTCCATAAATTAATGAAAGTTTAGCAATAATCTTTTTATTATTAGCTAAAAGACTCCAGGTAGACTTAAGTACATTTCGCACTTTAATAGGTGTAACTTCACCACTACTTAGTTTGCTCTTCTTAGTTTTTGCTTCTTCAACTTTTGGTTTATTAACTCTACTCATGACTAGTCATACTCCTTAGTCTTTTAATTCTATCGTCTAGTGGTGGATGTGTACTAAATAGATTAGCTATTCCATGTTTCCGTAGAGGATTAGCAAAGAATAAATGTGCAGTTGCTGTATTTTGAACTTTAAGACTACTTCCACTTTGTTTAATTTTTTCTAGCGCAGATGCTAGTCCTTCAGGATATCTTGTAGTCATAGCACCGGATGCATCGGCTAGATATTCTCTTTGTCTAGATATGGCTAGCTGGATAAACATTGCAACCAATGGAGCTAGGATTGCTGCTAAAATTCCTACAGCCAATAAAGCAGGGCTAGAGTCTCTTTCGCCATCATTAAACCAAGTAAATCTAATTACTATATCTGCAACTAAAGATATTACAGCGGTTAATGCGAAGGCAATC
>CAILQE010000073.1 GCA_903836325.1 uncultured Candidatus Saccharibacteria bacterium | reverse complement strand
TACCGATGATTTCTTCTGGGCTAAATTCGCAGATCTTTATCTAGAATTTATTAAATACAGACTTAACGGAGAAAATGAAACAAGTAAAAAAGCAGCCCAGTGGACCCTTAGAACTGTTTACTTAAATATCCTTAAACTGTACGCACCTCTTCTTCCCTTCATTACTGAAGAAGTTTACCTGCATACTTTCCTAAATGAAGAAAAGGATATAAGTATTCATATAAGTTCATGGCCAAAAGAATTAAAGATAGAAAATAAATCAAATATCAAAGATTTTAACTCAGCTATTGAAGCTATTAATGAAGTTAGAAAATATAAGAGTGAAAATAATATATCTCTTGGAAAAGAATTAGACGAATTCACTCTAACGACTAAACTAGATAAAAAATATTATGAATTTGTTAGTAAAGCTATAAAAGTTATTAACTTGAAGTAATAATTGTAGTATCAATTGCCTGGTCTAATTTCTTAAGATCATCAACAATGGAATTTCTCAGCAAAACAATAGAATTATATTGATCTACTAAAACTAGATTACTGTCTCTTAAACTATTGTATTCATTTACCAAGCTATTGTATGAAGTTACTAATGAATTGTAAGAAATTACATTAGTATTTTTGAGTGAATCCATTTTAGCTTTTAACGTGTTGATTTGTGAATACAAAGAACTTAAGTTGAGTTGTTGAGATTTAATATTACTGTTCATGCTAGTGAGATTAGTATCGTATGAATATATTTTTGCTATTCTACTATTAAATTGCGATTCGTAACTTGAGTAATAGTTATATATGGTTAATCGATTACTAAAATATTTAGAATAATATTTTTCTAGATTTGGAGTTAAATCTTTAAGCTCAGTTCCGTATGTACAACTCATTTCATCATAAACTGAGTTCGGCTCATATTTTTGATAGAGTGATATTTCTGCTTTTACATTTGTATCAGTGAGTTTATTGTCGTAATAATATTGCAGATCTTTATTTAACTGATTTCGATCCGCAACAGAAAGTCTTTCATAAACTGAGTGCAAAACTTCATGGGCAGCAGTAACCTGATTAATTCCAGCTAGAAGCGGATTATTAACTTTGTAGATATATATCCCTTTTTGCCCAATTTTATAGCAGCCGAGGACTATAATATTTTTCGTTTCCGAACATTGATTTCTGAAACTAGTTACTGTATCTAAAATCTGTGGACTATTTAAATAAAATAAATGCCTAGTGTAGTCAGTCATAGTATCCTGTGTTGCGAGATCAGAAATTGCTGACGGAGCTTTGTAGTTATATAACTTTATATAATCCTGAATTGAGGTCAGATTTAAATAACCTACGATTAATATCATTAGATAGACAAAAGTTGTAGTAAATATAATTAGCTTTGTTTTTTTTGGTTTATCTTTTTTTTGTTCCATCAATAAGCTTATTTTAAGATACTTATGACTTTATTAGAAGGGTATGAGACTATTCTCTCTGTTTTTTTCTTCGCTTATTAATTAAGTGAGCGAATATAATTGGGATTACCTTTTTAGGGTTTGGCACTACACTGTAAGTGATTTGACCGCTTTCTTCGTCAACTCCATAAATTAGCTCATCTCTCTCTTCAAGTACTGATAACACTCTCTCACCAATCAATTTGAAAGATATTAATTGATCTATGTGGAAATATTCTGCAATTTCAGAATTAGTTATTATATCCTCAAATTTCACGAAAAATTTCAATAGTGCAATATCTAAATTGGGAGTATTCTCGGGTTGATTAGAAGAATTCATTTGTATATATTCATTTATCTTCCAGAAGTTATTTTGGATATGTGCTTCGATTACTCTTGGTTGATCGTGTATCAATGTTTTTTCAAGCGAATTAGATATTCTTTGTTCGAATGATGGTCCGATGTGATCTATAGATGGAACTTGTTTAACATTTTGAATTGTTTGATCAATTACCTTGGCAGTGTTTGCCAACATTAATCTATATACAGATGAAAAATCTGGTCCGAAATTTTCTTCTAACAATGAATTAGCTCTTGTATATAAATATATGCTTAAAAATCTTTTTCCAACTTCGGATTTTTCGATATTTGTTTCGTTAAGTAAGAATATACTATGATTAGCAATTTCCTTAAGATAATCTATTTTTTCAGGAAAAGAATCATGCATTAAAAATCTACCAAATTCTAACCCAGAAATTAAATATTCCGTCATAATCCTAGATTCAATAACTAGCTTACTTGCACCATCTTCTTCGGGAGTTAATAATATTTGATTTATATATTCTGGGTCGGTTAATCTCTCTCGATATATTTCAGACATATCTCTGGCGTACTCTAGTGCATGCACTGAATTAGGATCGAAAATATTTTTAATATTGATTTCAGTGTTTCTTCCTTTAGATTCCATATTATTTTCCTATATTGTTTGTGTTTCTAGATGCAATTAAACCGATGTAATATTGTTTATTATCTGTAGCGTGCTTCATTAATCTAGCTTTGGCAGGATTTATTTCACTAGCATGATTAGGCATAGAATCTTTTCTACGATTACTGATTCTTACTTTCGTCCTTAATCCACCGGCTATAACGCCAGTTAAATTTTCGGCAGTAGCCCACAATTCACAAAGTTCGTTTACAACGCATCTTCCACAAATGACAATAGCTTCTTTATTTCTTGCTATATCTTCAGCTTTTTCCCCTTCCGTAAAAAGTTCTGGACCCATGCCTTTACATTCTGCATTATCATTAATGATTTCTTCTATTTTAGGAAGAGCGATACGGTAGTGCGCATTCGTTGTGATACGCTTAAATTCTTCGATATTAGACGTATTAAATGGTTGAATTTGATATAGTTTGTTTTCACTCATAATTTATAATTTAAGAATATATTATTATAACATATATCCTTTTTGTTTCAATGTTTATATATCTATAAAAATGTATTTAAGGTAAAATTAATATATAAG
>CAILQE010000072.1 GCA_903836325.1 uncultured Candidatus Saccharibacteria bacterium | reverse complement strand
TATATCTTACACGAAAATCAATATATGACATCCGCTATAATAAAATACATAAATAAACACAGTCGAATTACTAATTACATGAATGGCCAATTGGCTGCCGGCGCACCGATACTCCTATATATCGGTCAAGATGCTACTTATTTACTAGATAATACTAAGTCTAGCGATAATCAAAAGATTAATATTAGTAATTATTATTTCTGCGCTAATTATTAATCTTTTTTATATAGAGCTATTTCTTCATTAATTTTAGTTATCTTTTCTCTAAGATCTTCAATTTTAAATGATTGTCTAAATGATACATATATTAAAAATATGATCGCAACAATCTGAATCATGTCATAAAGACTTAGCGGGGTACTATCGCTAAGTTTAGATCTTAGTATTATTTCGAATATATATTTATTAAATAGAACTCCAATTAATAGAATCAACCAGAATAGGCCGAGCAATATACCGGCTCTTAAACTAATCCTTTTTCTCTTATAATTATCGTAGATACGTAAAATAAATAGCATAAGGATTGGGCTACTTAATATTATTAATAAATTATATTTCGTAAAAAACATAGTTAAACTTCCTTGATCTTCTGAACTATTATACTTTTAATTATTCTCAGAGCATTGATATTGCTTTGCCCTTTAGCTTTTGAATATTCCGTGTAGATAGCTTTAATTGGAACTTCACTAATAATTAAATTATTTTTCTTAGCTTTCCATATTATTTCTGCGCAAAATTCATATCCATTAGTTTTTATTTCTATGGTATCTATAGCTTTTTTAGAAAATCCTTTTAGGCCCGATTGTGAATCAGTGACTCTGACTCCTAACAGGATCCTTGTAACTAAATTCAATATATTATTTCCAAGCACCCTATTTATCGGCATTCCTTTTGAATTAATAAGCCTACTCCCAATAACAAGATCGTCGTTTGTTTTTATTAAGTGATTAATAATTTTTAACATATCCTTAGGCGAATGCTGGCCGTCAGCATCTATAGTTAGAGCATATTTATAATTATTATTTCTGGCGTATTTAAGACCAGTTCTTGTCGCTGCCCCGCTACCCATATTAACTAAATGACTTAACACTATAGCGTGTTTCTTCGATAGCATTTTAGTGTTATCCTTAGACCCATCATTAACCACTAATAAATCAGTTTTAAGGTTCTTTATTAATTTTATTTCTTTATTGATTTGTCTTAAAGTATTCTCAATAACTGTATCTTCATTGTATGCAGGAACTATGACTAGTAATTTATTATTATCCCTTTTCATAGGCTATAAAACAATTATATAACTTAATATGTTTTTATTTAAATTAATCTAGAAGTTTCTTTACTGTCTTGTAATAAATAACAAAAAATTGATTAAAAATATTTATACCTGGAAAATGAGGAATCAAACAAGTATCTATTTTAGGACTTAGCATTTTAAGATATTCTATCGAGTTAATTTTCATTAGTTTCATAGTTTTTTTTCTAAGGATATATATTTTAGGAATTGTTTTAAACACTTCATAATAACTTCGAATTTTTAATTTAAATTTATTATTAATAAATGAATGGGTTATTAACAGTAACTCAACTAATAAAATAGCTGGTAAAAGTAATATTAATATTTTTATTGGCCAATTAATTAATATATATAAATATCTATTCTTCTGAATATTTAAATATTTAACATCAGATATTTTACTATCGTAATCATGATAAACAACTGCATCATTTATTAGACCGATTTTCTTGTTATTGAGGATTAATCTTGAAGATAAATCTGTGTCTTCGTAATACAAGAAATATTCAGCATAGAATTTACCTATATCATAAAATTCTTTTTTCCATATAAACAGGCAGGCTCCTGAAGCATAATAGATGCTTCTATATTTATTATTAGTATTTTTGAAAAATTTATTTAAGTAATTACCAGACCAAGATAATCCTGATATATGAACTATACTGCCATCATTATTTATAGAATTCTTCTTAGTTAATAAATTGGCCATGTAAGCGGAATAATCTTTAGTAACTTGCTTATATTTTTCTATGGTTCCTTTTTCTATTAAGGTATCTGGGTTTAAAAATAAATAAGCATCAACATCATTCTTAATTAAGTCTGCTCCTTGATTACAAGCTGCTCCAAACCCTACATTTTTATTTTTTATTAAATAATCTATTCTACTGAGACTTTTAAGCTTACCCCAATTCTTATGATTCGGATTATTATCTATAACTACTAATTTATCTTTCGAATCTATTTCATCGATTAATTGGCCGATCAGCTTAGCAGAGTTCACCGCATTATCGTAACAAACTATTATTATTCCTATCTTCATCTATGAGGAATATTAACAAATTTTTACCTAATAATAGAAACTTAATCTTGAAATTGATATAAAATAAACACAATGTATGAAATTTCAGTAATCATTCCCTTATATAATGGATGTAAATTTGTAGATAGGTGTATTAAAAGTGTACTTAATCAAAAATATAAAAATGTTGAAATATTAGTTATTGATGATTGCTCTAAAGATAATTCCTTAGAAATAGTTCGCAAGCTTTCAAAAATATATACAAATATTAAAATTATAATGAATAAAGAAAATCTAGGTGTAGCTAAAACTAGAAATAAAGGAATGTCTCTAAGTAAATCTAAATATCTAGTATTTATGGATCAGGATGATTATTTAGAAAAAGGTTTCCTGGATAAATATATAAAAGAAATAAAAAAGGGTGACTTTGATGCAGTCTACGGAGGATACAAAAGAATAGATTCAAAAGGAAGTACATTAAAAGAATTGGAGATTGGAAATTCTGAGTATGATAAATATCTAATCCCTACTGGTTGGGGAAAGATTCATAAAAGAGATTTTCTTTTAAAGAACAATATATTATTCTCAGACAATATTATCGGCGAAGATATATTATTTATTCTAAGTGAAATATCTAAGTCTAAAAAAATAAAAACTATTAAAGACTCCTCCTACGTTTGGTACTTTAATGAACTATCTGTATCTAATTCTGTGCAAACTAATCTAGATAGAAATAATTCTAAACATATTATTGGACTCTTAAAAGATATCAATAATATTAAGAATATAAATAAATACTTTTCTTTAAGAACAGCATGTTTTTATTTAATAAATGGACGTAATACTATTGAAAATAACTATGCTCAATGTTACGAAGAGCTATTTAATTATCTAAAAAACAATAATTTATTAAATATAAATAATATTTTCTTACCACCGAGAAACGAACTTCTAAAAGTGAAGCTAGCGGTCATCTTTTATTATTTTATTTATAAATTTAGACTAGTTAAAATATTTACTAAAATATATGTAAATAAAAAACTTCTAGATACAAAGAATGAAAATTATGCGCAAGCACTGAATAAATCACAAAGTGGATGGAAGAAATACATAGACATACAAGCACCATATAGACACAAACTTCAGTCATTAAATCTAGGTAAAACTCTGGATATTGGATGTGGTACTGGTAGAAATCTTACTAATCTTTCAAAAGATAGCATAGGAATAGATCATAATAAATATTCGGTGAAAAATATCAATAAACTTGGATTAAATGCATACACAACTGATGATTTCGATAAATCAAATAAGGATAAATTTGATAGTATTCTAATTGCTCACGTTCTAGAACATATGCCCTATGAGGATGCGCGCAATCTCATAAGTAAATACATGCCTAGACTAGAAAAAAATGGACGAATAGTAATAGTTTGTCCGCAGATTAGAGGATTTAAGACGGGTGATACACATATTGAATTTTTCGACACTAATAAAATTGTTAAATTACTAAAATCTCTTGGTTTTAATATCGTAAGTAAAAGCTCTTTTCCTTTTCCTTTAATGGCGGGAAAGATATTCAAATATAACGAGTATTGGGTTGTTGCGAAAAAATAGATTATTTAATAATATCTACAGCCCTACAACGATCACAGAACTTACCATTATCGCTAACATAGAATCCCTTAGACTTACACTTGCCGCACATACCATCCTTGAAATACCCGATATCCCCTTTTAGTCCACTTTCTTTAGCGCTGATTGCCGACTTGCTTAACTGATCGACGATATTTATCCCACAACTACCAGCACCGCAGTATTCTAATCTTGGAAGATTATCTCTATTCATATTTTCATTCATTAGAATTGATTCAGAAATTAATACACCGAAAGTTCCCCCAATTATTTTAGTAACTTTCTTATAGTCATTAAATATTATGTCTGACAGATAACTATCTAGTACCGTGCTAGCAATCAGAGGATTGAGCTTCTCTTTATGCATTTGATCTAATTTGATTACTACTTTTTTGGTTAAATCTTTAAGTTGATCAGAGTTTATATTATTGAATTTTTCTATATTATCGTAATCTTGTTCGATACTAATTTCACCTAGGTATATATTTTCACCAACTCTTTCAGAAGCTTTACGGTCTAGTAATTCTATTATTTCTTTTATGTCTAAGTCTGAACCGAAAAACATTCGTCTTACATCTAATACGTCTCCTTCGATCTGTTTTCCAGATAATTCACCTAGCAGATCCAGAATATCTTCGTGAGAAATTATATTGCCAGGTATTGATGCTTGTTGATAAATTCTGCCACCCTCAACAAATTTAAATGTCTGTATAACGAATTTATTTTCAGAAGGCACATAGCCCCCAGTATTACTCTCCCCTTTTTGATAAGCTTCTTTTGCCCAGTTTGGACATTCTTTTATGTTAATTAAACTAAGTCCATTAGTTTCAAATTCTTCTTGCACGCTAGCGCAAATTTCTTCTTCAGTGAATTCTATTTGTCTAATAACTCTTTCTTCTTCATTACAGTACGGACTAAGCCCTCTTTTAACCATCTCTCTGTGTGATTTACCTGAAGTTGTGTAATCTCTTGATTCATAATCAAAAGATTGAAATATAGAGTCTCTAAGTCTAAATGTTTTTGCATTCACTACTTCATCAATTAATCTCATAGAATCTTGTTCTTGCAAGTCTTCGGCGATAAGGTAATCTAATGATCCATTACCGAGCGCACTCTCCACTTCGAACTTATTTCTAGTAGAAGACATGACATCGATCGGTAAAAGTATTTCACTGCAATCCTCTATCTCGGATCTCATTCTATTTAACGCCATTATTGATAAAGCAGCTGAGTATGATTCTTCTGCTACTCTGAGGATCTCAGGATTATCTAAAACATCAAAGAATGTATTAGATTTTCTTTCTGATTCTATCCCGATTAATAATTCACTCAAAAAACCCTCTTTTCTATCGAGGGTTAAGATTTGCTCATTTTTTATCTCTTGCTCGAAAGATACTTTACAGAAGCTGTATCGGACTTAGTTGATTTAATCAACCACACCGTTGCGGCACAGTTCAGGATTTTAACCTGATTCCAGCACTCAATTGTTAATATCTTTATTCTAGAACCATTAGAATATTAATGCAAAATATTTATTCTTTGTTGTCTAGTCTTGCTTTTAATTCTGATATTTTGCTATTAATACTGTTTGCAGCACCTTCAATGTTCAAGATTCTAAGCGTAGCACTTAGAACATATAGTTCTTCTATTTTGGCTTTAGTTATCTCTTTGGATTCACTAACTTCTTTTAGTTTTAATTCGATTCTATCCACTAACCACTTCTCTTGTCCTGCAGTAATTAAATTGCTCTTAACTTTAGTATTTTCTGTCTTATTAACAATCTCAATTGATCTTGCTGAATGCTCTCTCTTTATTAAATGACCTCTTTTTAGAAGTGAGTTAACGTGCATCGCTACTGTCGAAACTGAGGTGTAGTTTAGGCCAGACATAATTTCTCTATAGCTAGGACTATAACCGTGTTCATTTATAAATTTTTCTATGAATTCTAAGATCTCAAATTGCTTCTTTGTAGGTCTTACATTGGATTGATTTATTGATATATCTTTTTCCATGCTTATTCTTTAATTAGATTAATTCTTTTTTTACTTAGCGTCACTGCTAATAGCCCGAAAAATATGAAACAAAGTGTTTCATCGCTAAGTGCAAACCAGAGCATACAAACTGTGATCATAGCCAAGGTCAATCCGAACATTAATTTACTAAAATCATCTGATTTATTTTTATAAAGTCTGAATAGTATTAAAATTATTATTGCTATAAATAGTAGTAGTCCTATTACTCCAGTTTCTTCCCCAATTTGAAGGAAGTAGTTCTCACTTATAACAGCAGGGCGGTAATTGTAAATAGAAGCTTGTCCCGCATAGCCCACTCCGTTTCCAAGTGGGTGACGAATTACTTCTTTTATTCCGGATAAAAGTGCGCTGCTATGTCCTTGGTCGGAAGTGGACTTAACTGTTGAATTCTTCTGTGTATGAAATACTATGTTTTGGAAATATGAATTATTTCTAAATGCTACAAAACTTAAAGACGACACTATAACTACTAAAACTGAACAGAGTTCAAAAACCCTCTTCATTTTATTATTCTTAATATTCAAATAATATATTGCCGCAATACTGAATATTAGACCAAGTACTGCACTTCTGCAGTAACTGAAATATAAGACAACAAGGCTGGCTAGAATATATATATAGTTCTTATAGTCCTTCTTATTATTAAGCAGTCTTATAAATAAGAAGCTTATTGGAAATATTAAATATGCTCCTAGAGGATTTGATCCTCTTAATGTAGACATTATTCTTATATATTTTAGGTTGTTATTGACCGTCTGATAAGGAAGTATCGTGTCTTTTGAGTAGCCAAAGTGAGATAGAAAATTATAAGGCAATACGAATACCTGCAATAAACCAAAAGCTATAACAATAAAAGCTGGAATCATAATTAGCTTAGATATATCTATTTTGTTTTTTAAATTTAACTGATTAAAAAGATAAATTGTTTGGTAGACAAGTAAAAAATATATTAGAT
>CAILQE010000071.1 GCA_903836325.1 uncultured Candidatus Saccharibacteria bacterium | reverse complement strand
ATTGTTGAAATGATGGAAGAGTGGATAGCAGTATCTAATCTTGATGAATATCTATATAACAACTATCCAAAAGACTGGGCAGCCATACAAGATATTATTTTCTTTAACTTAAGAGATGAGTTATTGAATGCGCATCATAGATTCCATCAAGAATCAAAATTCGAAGATGATTACGGATTAAATGAATTGGCTCTTTACTTCTAAATGGCGTCTGTAGCCAAACTTCTAATTAAGCATAAAGAAAAATACTTTATGCAAGAGTTAGAAAATGAGTTATCCGAGTTTAAGGCTTCAAAGAAATTAGTCAAAGAAATCGATGAAGCCTACTCGAAAGATTTTTTAGAAAAATGTTTTAGTGGGCTTGAGAATAAGAAACAATTCTCTCAAAAAAGTGCTGATCTGATGATTGATCTTTGGTTAGAAATCACAGGGCTTCAGAAATACATTCAAAAAAATTATAGTGATGATTGGGGAGCTATTCAGGATGTCATTCATCTTAATTTAAGTGAAGAGCTGATGAATGCGCATTACGATATTCATAATTAAATGAATTAAGTCATCTTTATTTATTATTTATTTTATAATGAATGAATGTATTTACAGTTCCTAGATAACATAGAAATACTAGCCCATCGCTTGGGCACTTCTATGTCCACACTCTTTAAGATCACAGCTATTATTGTGATCGCCCTTATTTTAACTAATCTCATCCGTCGCGCTATTAACTTATTTGGTTACGAGGTAGCTAAAAACTCCAAAGATCAAGATGCTGTAACAAGAGTAAATACCTTAGGTCGAGTTTTTAGATACATCGCATCCGTTACCATTTACTTAATCGCTTTTATGCTGATCTTAAGTGAATTAAAGATTAATATTGCGCCCATCTTAGGTGCTGCAGGTATTGTCGGTGTAGCCATTGGATTTGGCGCACAATCCTTAGTTAAAGATTATGTGGGAGGTTTATTTATTCTTATTGAAGATCAAATAAGACAAGGTGATACGATAAAAGTCGAAGGTTACGAAGGCACAGTAGAGGAAATTACACTTCGCTATGTAAGGCTCAGAGATTACGATGGTTTTGTTCACTTTATTCCTAATGGACAAATTCGTATTGTCACCAATATGGGTCGAGATTTTTCATATGCTACATTTGATATTGCTTTAGGTTATGAAGTTAATCTTGATAAAGCCATCAAGCTTATGCAAGAGGCAAGTGAGAAGCTGAGAAAATCTTTAACTTATAAAACCAGAGTGCTATCAGATATTGAGATCTCTGGTGTAGATCGTCTTAATGAATCTAATCTGGTAATTAAAGCGAGAATTAAGACGCAAGCTATGGAGCATTCAAATATTAAACGTGAATATTTACGCTTAATGAAGCAAGAATTTCAAAAAGCAAAAATCAAACCGCCTTATTCCCAAGTTGTTGTGCACCGATCAAGATAATCACCGTCAAAATCTTTGACACTATTTTTTGATAGAGCATTCTAATACACCTACAACCTCTTCCCCAAGGTATACCATCAT
>CAILQE010000070.1 GCA_903836325.1 uncultured Candidatus Saccharibacteria bacterium | reverse complement strand
TCTTAATCAATTATTCTTAATAGCGATTCTTTATCTAACTAAAACCAGGGCAGTATTTCTACTAGCAATAGTGATTAACCTTTTATACATAGTCCTTGTTGACATGCGGAAGAGAAAATACATTCAAACTTCTTTCCTTGTAATATTGGTAGGATTATTTTTCTTATCTCCATTTAGATCCACATCCCCAAGTAGTTTATCTTATAGTGTTACGTATAGATTTCATCTACAAGAAGTGGCGATTCATCATGTAAAAGGAACTTTAATAGTTGGTGCAGGAAATGATGGACTGCAAAATAGCATCTTATGTGGAGACTTCTATAAACACAAGGAACTCCTAAGAACCTGTGAAGAAGGATATTACTTTACTAGTACACATAATATATTCCTAGATAAAATTATGGTATTTGGGTTACTAGGCTCTTTATCTCTAATAATCGTTATTCTATATAGAATATTCAGAAACTCTATATCTACCAATAATTATTCCAAAGCTGCCGGCCTAATGTTGTTGTCCGTATTCTTCTATTACTTTACTAATGTTACCTCACTCACAATAGAAGCTATATTATTCGCATTATTATTCTAATATTATTGTTGCGTAACGTAGACTGAGACAGGAGCTGATACCGTAGAACTGGCAACATAAGAAGCTGGAGACGATGCAGGGGAGGAAACTATTGCAGACGATGCAGGATCTGGAGTTGAACAGTAGAAACTAACTTGTTTGTAAGGAAATCTGAAATTAGTTACTGATTTATCTTGAGAGGTTAAAGTTACCTGAGCAAATGCCTTACTTGCAGGGACGTTATTAACATCAGTTAAAGTAAGATTCGCTGTTTTTACACCAGCACTACCATTAAATAAACTAGTCCCAGCAGTTTGATAGTAATCTGTTAGTCTTAGTATGAAATTTTGATCCAGGTAAGGAAGATTCCCACCTTTACGCGGAGAATACAAGTATACTAGAATATTTATATGTTGATATGCTTTTGCATTACTACTACTCGCAGCACTACTTACCGCTGAACTAGCTACGGTTGTAGTAGGGGGCTGATAACAACCGAATAAAGCTGCTATTACTCCGTCACTTCGAGTAACAGTAGTTAGATAATGATAATTGGAACCTCCTGCGTGAGATGTGGAATTATTTTTATAAACTAAAACTCCGACACCTACCAAAGCCGCAACTACAACTAATATTATCAATAGCTCGATATGCGAAAAACCACTTTGTGCTAATTTTTTTATACTCTTCATTTTTATTTATCTCTTTTATTTTTAATATTTAAATATATTATAAGCATAAATAGTATCCATTGCAATATAGTTATATACATCCCTAAACTCATATATAATTGAAAGCGATGAGAAACTATAAAGCTAAAAATATAGATCAATATATAAAGGAAGCGCCCTTGGATGCTCAACCACATTTAAATGAGCTGAGAAATATATTTAAAGAAGAATTAAAAGATGCCGAGGAAGTAATTGCGTGGGGAATACCTTTCTATAAAAAAGACGAATACTTAGTTGGATTCACTAATCTAAATGGCTATGTAAGTTTTGGTTTTACAAAAACTTTTAACGAAGAAGTAAAAGAAGTATTTGAAAAAAAAGGATATAAGACTACAATGAAGACAATAAAAATATACTTTAATCAAGAGGTTCCCAGAGACTTAGTTATCAAAGCTCTTAAATAGAAGAATGCCAAGGCCTAAAGATTTTATTTTCAGACGAAACCTAAGCACAGAAACTGCAAAAGAAATTCACTACATACTAGAAAATGTTTTAGATGATGCAGACTACTTTGAAATAATTAGTCCTGAGGATATGCATTTAAGTCTCGTTCATCAAGGGATGCTAATTAATAGAAAAATACCTAGAAAATTTAATCCAGGTTATCCAAATTTTGAATCAAATAGAAGCACATTTTTGAAAGGACAAAAAGATTCTTTTCCATGGACTACAGCTGAAGTAGGTTATTTAGGAACCGAAATGCTCAAATATACAATGGCGATAAAAACCGATACTCCAGATTGGCTAAAAAAAGAACGAACTAAAATACTAAGAATTTCAGGAATTGAAAAAAAATATCTTAACTTTGATATTAATTCGTATAGACCACACATTTCGGTGGCTAATTTCGTAGGAGCTATAAGGGATCTAAAATACGTAGAAGAAGTTGAGTTAGAGCTTCATAAACACTTTAAAGACATAGGTGAAATGGTTTTGGATCCACTAAAATTAAAGAGCGATTTAGATAATTGGGATTTTCGTCCTTTACCATTTGATATATATACTGATTTTTAAGTTACTAAATATTTATATATACTCTTTAATGTAATGGATGATCAAAAAATGAAAATAGCAGTTATTGCAGCCAACGGTAGAACTGGAAGAATATTTTTAGATTACGCTTTAGCCCGTGGACATGAACTTAATGCTGGAGTTCATAACAAAAATAATATATTAGGATCAGAAAAACTTCACATAATAAATTGCGATGCTACAAATAAAGAAGAATTACGAAACCTACTAAAGGGACAAGATGCGGTAGTTAGCTTTATCGGACACGTTAAAGGATCTAGGCCGTGGGTTCAATCTGAATCTATGAAGGCCTTAGTGGAAGTCATGAATGAGCTCAAGATCAAAAGATTAGTTAGTTTAACTGGTACCGGAGTTAGAGAACACGGAGATAAAATTACTCTGATAGATAGATTTTTGAATATTGGAATTAAGATAATAGATCCCAAAAGAATAAATGACGGAATCAAACATGCAAAAATTCTAAAGGCAAGTAGTCTTGATTGGACAATTCTAAGAGTTACAAAACTACAAAATACCACTCCAAGACCATTCATACTAAAAGAACACGGACCGAGTAAGTTTTATGTAAGCCGTGAAGACGTAGCCAGAGCCGCATTAGAGGTACTAGAAGATAATTCTTTCATAAAGATGCTTCCCATTTTGTCTAGAAGATAATAGGGGTATACTAAGCATATGCACAATTTTAATATATATCTCACAATGTTGGTTATTTTCTTAGCTATAGACATGCTATGGCTCGGAGTTTTATCAAAAAATCTATACAAAGAACAAATGGGCAGTCTTATGGCAAAAAAACCAAAATGGTCTGCTGCGATTCTTTTCTACGCCATATACATTTTTGGTTTATACATCTTAGTAATTCATCCTGCTGTGGTTGATATGAGCGGTCTTTCCACTTGGTGGAAGGGATTCGTATTTGGATTAACTGCTTATGCAACTTATGATTTAACAAATTTAGCTGTTATAAAGAACTGGCCGGTAAAAATTACCTTTATTGATCTATTATGGGGATCAACTGTCACTACATTAACTACAATTTCTGTGCTTTATATATTTGCTAGATAATATGGAAATATTCTCAATCCCAATAAGCATTTTAATAAGTTTAATGGCATTAATTATTTTAATGATTCCTTTCGTTTACTATGCTCTAGGAAATAAAAGAAACGACATAGCAGACGTAATGTGGGGATTAAGTTTCATAGTAATTGCGTGGACTAACTATTTAGTACATTCCAATCAGACAAAATTAGCTCTAACTATTAACATATTAGTTACAATCTGGGGACTAAGACTTAGCTATCATATCTTTAAAAGATTTATAAGAAACAAAATTGAAGACAGAAGATATGAAGATATGAGAAAAACCTGGAAAAACGATCAGAACGTAGCTACATTTACAAACGTATTCCTACTACAAGCATTTTTAGCGGTTTTAGTAAGTCTTCCAGTAATAATAGTTAACACTTATCACTCTGGCGTAAACAATCTCGCCTACGCTGGTGTCCTAATCTGGATTTTTGGATTCTTATTCGAATCAAGAGCTGACATGCAACTTAAAAAATTTATTATGGATCCTTCAAATAAGGGCAGAATTATGACTAAAGGATTATTCAAATACACCAGACATCCAAATTATTTTGGAGAAGTGTTACAGTGGTGGGGAATAGCTTTTATGGCTCTATATGCATCTTACGGATGGATTGGTATTTTAGGCGCAGTTAGTATAACTTTTCTAATTACGAAGGTGTCCGGCATTCCTCTAGCCGAAAAAGGTACATCTAAAAAACCTGGCTGGGAAGAATACAAGAAGAAAACTCCAGCACTTCTACCTAAATTCTGGTAACAATAACAGATATTTGA
>CAILQE010000069.1 GCA_903836325.1 uncultured Candidatus Saccharibacteria bacterium | reverse complement strand
GATAAACAATCTAATTACACATTGAAACAATTAGAAAAAGCTCTAGAGACACTAATGACCAGTATTAATCCGATAACTATTAGGACTCAATCTAGTTTTAATTCATCCAAATTAAAAGATCATAGCGATCACCTAACTGTTAGTGGTTTAGTTTCCGCTGCCTATTCTAATTATGAGAAAAACAACTTCCAGTCAGAGGTTAAAATACCTATCTATTATTATGCAGGATATCCTATTAGCGGTATGTCACAGAACCTATTTGGAGATCAGCTGGACCAGAAAATTAATGTTTTCTTACAATATGGTGTCTACGATAAAGCAGTCTGTGGAACTGTAATAGAATGCAAGTACGATCTTACTTATGGAGGTTTTCTTCCTAAGACTTATCAATTCAGTTATTAATTAGTTCTTAATTATTATATGTCGATCTCTACCGAATCCTTCAGATTCAGTTTTAAGACCATATTCACTAGCTAGACTATGAATAACTCTTCTATCAGATGGGTTCATTGGTTCTAGCGACATTTCTTCGCCAGATTCTTTTACAGATTTCATCCATTCTTCTGCGGTCTCCCTAAGTCTGTCAGATCTTTGTTTTTTGTAATCAGCTATGTCTACGTTAACGCGCGTAATGGCGTAATCGGCGTTCTTTAGTGCGTTAGACGTTAAGAATTGCATAGACCTCATGTTGTCGCCTCTTTGACCTATTAAAAAGCCGTTAAGATGAGTGCTTGGAACAGATAATTGAATCACATCTTCTTCGCAACTTGCATGCACTTCAGTATTGAGTCCAAAGAAAGACAAGACGTCTTCCAGATATTTTTTTGCATATAAAATAGCTTCTTCTTTTGATTCGTTCATTTCTTCCTCCCCTTATTAGACTTTTTATTAGAGGTTTTTTTAGAATTACTTTTCTTTACAACAATCTCTGCTTCGGGTATTTCTTTTGTGTTTTTCTTTTCATCGGCTAATTCTTCTAACTCTTCTTCATCTTCTTTAAGAACTGAGGCTTGCTGCATGTAGGCTACTATTCCGCTTGTTAACCAATAAAGGCTTAGCGCAGAAGGAAGGCTTATTGTGAACAATAAAATCATCACTGGTAGTAAATATTGCGTGCTTCGTCCTACCGCATTATTGATCTCTGATTGATCCGCAGAATCACCCTTACTAGCTGACTTCATTATCTCTCTTAGTGATTTCTGATCCTTAGAATTAGGTAGTAATTGTTTTCCTTGGAAATATTGAGCAGCTGCACTTAGTATTACGATTATTAGTGAAGGCCAGTAAATTACACCGTGGGATAGTGCGCTTTTACCTAGATTAACTACCCCAAAAAGAGTATTGTCGAATGAATTTATATTGGTAGCTAAATGATGCATAAATCCTAAGTGTTGAAGTGGTGTGTAAGCAAAATCTACGATGTTTTTAGGATCTTTGATGATTCGAGCTATTCCACTATTTAGTCCGATTAGGATGAATAATTGAAAAATTAGAATCGGAAGAGTTCCAAGGGGATTTATTCCTTTTTCTTTATATAGCTCCATTGTGAGCTGTGATTCTTTTTGTCTATTACCGTTAGCTAGTTTCTTTATTTTTTTAAGTTCAGGTTGAAGCTTTCGCATTTTCTTAGCCTGATGAAGCTGCTTCTTAACTAGTGGCCATAAAGCTAACCTGAATAGTATTGTGAATACTATTAGAGCCAGTCCGAAGTTATGTCCAGGAATTATTGCTAATACTAAAACTAGTAGGTTGAAAAGTGGTTTAACTATTAAAGCGGTAAACATATATTTAAAAAATCCTCTCTTTATAAATCTAGTTTATCACGTTTTATTTTATTTTGTATCTGTTATACAACCTGCTTTAATAAATAGTTCTTTTATGTTTTGAGTAAGATCTTCGAAGTTCATTTCTGAAACAGATTCGTTATATACATTAATTACTATGTCGTATCTAGAATTAAGTTCTAAATCCAGTAGTCTAACTATTTCATAAATTCTTCGTCTAATTCTATTTCTTACGACTGCAGATTTATTTATTTTCTTAGATACCACAACAGCGACTCTGGTAGGATATTCTGTTTTTCGTATGATTCTACGTAAGCTAATGTTATTCAACGTAAAGTTATCCCCGAATTTATATACGGAGTTAATACTCTTTCTGCTATGAAATCTATTCTTTGTACTTAACACTAGCTAAAATTATAGGTGACTAATAAAAAAGTGCCTAGTTTTATTTAAGCACTTAATCTTGTTCGACCTTTATTACGTCTCTTGTTGAGAATATTTCGGCCGGCTTTGGTCCTCATTCTCTTCATGAAGCCGTGCTCCTTGGAATGTTGACGCTTTTTAGGTTGATAGGTTCTTTTTGGCATAACAAATACTGTAACATAAATTACTACGTTTTTCTAGCCCAAAATTTATCTGGATTTATCTTAGTAAAATTAACAATGTATTTGGACTTTTTAAGGTTATTTATCCACCTATCAACAGAGGTTGTCCACACATTAACAGATAAGCACTTTGGGTGTGTATAATTTTTAAGAAGTTAATAGATTTTGAGCTAATTTTTAAAGTGATGCTAAAAATACTGTGGAAAAGTATTAAGGTTTTAGTTTACTATTACATGAAAGTTAAGGAGCACTAAGTGGATAGCAGTAGTCTTTGGCAAACTGTCTTGGGGGAAATTGAAGTCTCTATTTCTAGTGGAAACTTCAACACCTGGTTTAAGGGTACTGAGCTAGTTGAAGTTAGAGAATCTGATTTAGTGATTAGTGTTAACAATCTATTCAAGAAATATCAACTTGAGGGTAAGTATCTAGATTTAATTACAGACATAGTCAAAAAAAATGGCATCGATAAGCCAAACATTATATTCAAAATAGCTGGCAATAATTCCACTACTAAGCAGGATGAAGAAAACATAGTTTTACCTGAAAGAATGATGGCCTCTGAATCTACACCTGCTTCCCCACTAAACTATGTTAGTGACTCTAACGGTCTATCTCATTCTTACAGACAAAACTTAATTGAAAAATATACGATAGACAACTTTGTGGTTGGAAGCGGGAATGAACTAGCATTCGCTGCCTGCCAATCAATCATTCAAAAACCTGGAAAGAAATATAATCCACTATTTTTATATGGTGGCGTTGGAATTGGTAAAACTCATTTAATGCAGGCTGTTGGCAATGCTTTAAAGAAGCAGAATCCTAACTTCAACATACTTTATATATCCACCGAACAATTCGTTCAGGAATTTGTTGATTCACTTAGAAAAAGGAAGACTCAAGAATTTGCTCATTACTATAGATCAGCTGACGTGTTAATAGTAGACGATATTCAATTCATAGCAGGAAAAGAAAAAATACAGGAAGAGTTCTTCCATACCTTTAACGCTCTTCATCAAGCAGAAAAACAAATAATCCTAAGTTCAGATAAACCACCTAAAGAGATTCCTTCTATCGAAGAACGTTTAAAAAGTAGGTTCGAATGGGGAATGAGTATAGATATGCAATATCCAGATTATGAAACTAGATGCGCAATTATTAAATCTAAATCTGATTCACTAAACATTAGCCTAAAATCTGAAGTTATTGAATACATAGCTAATATAACCACTAGTAATGTGAGAGAACTTGAAGGATTATTAAATCAACTTCTAGCCTTCTGCGATATGAGGGCAATTGAACCCACCTTATCTGTTGCTGAAAGTATTATAGGAATAAGCAAAAATAGACCTAAACACTTGAGCTCTAAGATGGTTATTGAAAAAGTATCTAAACATTATCAGATATCTTTAGATGATTTAATTGGACCAAAGAGAGATAAAGACATAGTGGTTCCAAGACAAGTAGCAATGTACCTACTAAGAGAAGAGCTCAAATTAAGTTATCCAAAAATTGCTAGAGAATTAGGTAGAAAAGACCATACTACTGCTCTACATTCAGTCGATAAAATACATAACGAGATTGAAATAAACCCAGATATCAAGAAGGCTATTAACGATATTAAGGAGAAATTATATGCGTAAAAGTTGTTCAATACTTGTGCAAAAGATGTATACAAATTCTGTGTTTATAACCATACCTAAATCATTCTTTAGTGGCTATGTTGATAATAATGTTACTTACCCACATTTTATTACAAAGCTTGTTAACATATTAAACACAGTCAAAAAGGTCGATTTAACAGATAATTTTACGTTTTTTTACACACTATCCACAATACCTATAACAACAACAATAAATTAAATATACTTATTATTAATAACTTAGGAAGGAACAAAAAATGAAACTCAAAGTAACACAAGAAAATCTAAACAAAGCTTTAAATCTAGTAGCGAGGGTTGCTGATTCTCACTCTACCCTTCCTGTTTTAGCTAACGTTTTATTAAGAGCAGAAAAAAATAGACTCAGTATTAGTGCAACTAATTTAGAAATAGGAATAACTCACTTTGTCGGAGCTAAGATAGAGAAAGAAGGAGTTATTACAATACCTGCTAACCTATTTTCTAGCTACATCTCTTCCCTTCCTAGTTCAGTAGTCAGTCTTGAATTAGAAGATAATAAACTTAAGATTGATACAGATCAATATAACTCCACAATTAATGGTATTAATGCAGAAGACTTCCCTGTTATGCCAGCTATAGATAAAGGTGAAAGTTTTACTATGGATGCTGGAATTCTTCGAAAAGGATTATCTCAAGTTGTATTTGCAGCAGCTACATCAGATAGTAGACCAGTTCTTACGGGAGTCTATCTTCATACCGAAGAAGGTAGATTATTTATGGTAGCGACAGACAGTTCTAGATTAGCAGAAAAAGAAATTGGTGCCACTAAGAAAGAAATTAAATTATTAGTTCCAGCTACATCAATGCATGAACTTCAGAGGGTTTTAGATGAACACATTGAGATAGTCAATGTTGTTATGGATGAACAACAAGCTATGTTTAAAGTCGGAGACACTGAACTAGTTAGTAGATTAATAAATTCTAACTACCCTTCCTATAGAGCTATTATTCCTAAAGAACAAGCTATTAATGCTGTAGTTAAGAGATCGGATTTACTTAACATAACTAAGGTATCAAGCTTGTTCGCTAGAGAAACAGCTGGAAGTATAACTATAGAAGTAGATGAAGATCAAAAAAATATTCATATAAGAGCTCTCGCTAGCCAACTTGGAGAAAACTCATCTATGGCGGACGCGAAAGTTACTGGAAGCGGAAGTGTTACCCTAAACTCTAAATTTTTAATAGATGCTCTTAATGCAATGAGTGGTGAAGATGTAGAATTTAGTTTTAATTCAAAAATTGAACCTGTATTAATCAAAGATCCAAAGAATAAAGATTACATACATGTAATAATGCCTTTAAAAGCTTAAGATAAGTACATGATTGAAAGTATTAGGGTTCAAAACTATAGAATCTTTAAAGATAGAAGATTTGATTTCGATAAACAAGTAAATATTGTAGTTGGACCTAATGCTTGCGGTAAAACTTCCCTTCTTGAAGCAATACTTGTTAGTTTAGTAGGCTCATCTTACCGAGCTAAAGAGAAAGATTTAATTAGTAAAGGAAATGATTGGCT
>CAILQE010000068.1 GCA_903836325.1 uncultured Candidatus Saccharibacteria bacterium | reverse complement strand
TTTTCGATTCCAAGAATATCTTCGTGTTTACCAGGAACTGTTGATGCTCTATGTAGTCTTGCTAGTAGTTCTTTAGCTAAAATGTCATTAATTAAAGATGACTTTCCAGAACCAGAGACACCACTGACTACAACCATTTCACCAAGTGGAATATCTACGGTTATATTTTTTAAGTTATTTTCATTAGCTCCAACAATAGTTATTTTCTTTCCATTACCTTTTCTTCTTTTCTTTGGAACAGCTATTTCTCTGACACCACTTAGATACTGCGCAGTAATACTTTCTTTAACTTTAGATACTTGCTCAGGATTTCCTTCAGCAACTACATAACCACCGTGAATACCAGCACCAGGTCCAATATCTATAAGGTGATCTGCAGTTCTTATTGTTTCTTCGTCGTGTTCAACAACCACAACACAGTTTCCTAAATCTCTTAGATGTTTTAGGGTGGCTATTAGTCTGGAGTTATCTCTTTGATGAAGACCGATAGATGGTTCATCAAGAACATATAGCACCCCCATAAGACCTGATCCGATTTGTGTAGCTAGTCTTATTCTTTGAGCTTCTCCACCTGAAAGAGTAGTAGCACTTCGAAGTAGAGTTAAGTAGTTAAGTCCTACGTCTTTTAGGAATTTGAGTCGTGAAGATACTTCCTTAAGTATTAAGTGCGCTATTTTCTGTTCTTTTTCATTAAGTTTTAGATTTTCAAACCAATCATAGGCATCATCTATGCTCATCTGACAGATATCCATAATGGATAGATTGCTTAAAGTTATACTTAGGACTTCTTTTTTAAGTCTAAGGCCATTACAAGCATGACATGGTTTTTCCTGCATGAATTTTTCAATATCTTTTCGAACAAAGTCACTTTCTGTTTCTTTATGTCTTCGTTCCAGTTCGGGAATTACACCTTCAAAAGTTGTTTCATAAGATCTTCCACTGCCTAGTCCAATTCTGTATTTAGCATTTCCAGTTCCATAAAGTAATTGGCTCATTTGTTTTTCGTTTAGTTCACTAGTAGGAACGTTAAGAGAAAAGCCATTAGCATCAGCTACTGCTTGAAGTTTCTTATAGTGCCATCTATCTACATTGATTCGGTTATATGGTCTTACCGCACCCTCCGCAACAGTTAGTCTGCCATTAGGAATAATTAGAGTAGGATCTACCTCAAGCCTAGAGCCAAGGCCAGTACATACAGGACAAGCTCCGTGAGGAGAGTTGAAACTAAATGTTCTTGGTTCCATTTCAGGAATTACTACTTCGGAGTGATTAAGACAGGCGTAAGCTAGAGAAAAACTTTCATCAGTGTTTTTATCTGGAGCATTAACCATTAACTTTCCCTCTGTAATATCTAGAGCTTGTTCAATGCTCTGAACAACACGTCCATGAGATTCTTCGCTTGCCACTAATCTATCTACGACTATTTCAATTTTATGTCTTAAATTCTTATCTAGTTCTGGGAATTCGTCTAAGGCGTAGACTATTCCATCTACTCGAGCTCTTACATATCCAGCTTTTAGGTATTGTTCAGGAATGTGTTCAAATGCTCCTTTTTTATCTATAACTATTGGGGCTAGGATTATTAGTTTTTGGTCCTTATATTTTTCTTCAACTGTAGATATTACATTAGCCGCAGTTTGTCTTTTTACTTCAAGACCATCAATAGGACAATGAGGAATAGCTATTCGAGCATAAAGCAGTCTAAGATAGTCGTAGATTTCTGTTACTGTTGCAACGGTTGAACGAGGATTTCTTGAAGTAGATTTCTGGTCTATAGATATTGCAGGAGACAGACCATCGATTTGATCGACATCTGGTTTTTCCATTAAACCCAAGAATTGTCTAGCATATGAACTTAGAGATTC
>CAILQE010000067.1 GCA_903836325.1 uncultured Candidatus Saccharibacteria bacterium | reverse complement strand
TGACATACCGCTAATAGGATATCCTGCATAATAATAGATAGGTATTTTAACCTCTGACTGGAAGTTGTTTTTCTCATAACTAGAATAGGCAGCGGAAACTAAACCACTAACAGTTAGGTGATCGCTATGATCTGGAAATTTGGATGAATTAAAACTCGATTGAGTCCTAATAGTTATAGGATTAACACTGGTCATTAGTGTCTCTAGAGCTTTTTCTAATTGTTTCAATGTGTAATTAGATTGTTTATCTACTGAGTTTATGGAGCTAATGTTCCCTCTATATAATTTTGAAATAGTTTGAAAATTGGAATACTTAAAACCATTACCTTTTATTCCTCCATCAGGTAGGTTTAAGAAAATTAAAGTAGCTTTATTGTTAAGCCTTGGGGTGGCAATAGTTACATACTCATTATCGGCTAATTTAACGGTTCGATTTATCCAAGAACCTTTGTATCCAATCATGAAAGAATATGCATTCTCGGCTCCATTTTGCCGACCAGTCCAATAAGCTGATCCGGCTCCCGCATCGCCAGCTGTAACGTAAATAGTCTTTACACATCTATTTCTACTAAAGTCACTAAGGATATTCGGATTTATAAAGAGAAGATCATCATCTTCATGAGCCACCACATTAAGGACATTAGGTCCTGAGCATTCAAAACTTATTGATGAAATATCTTGAGGAAGGATAGTGCTAGTTGAATCAGGGGTAAGGTTTGTCTTCTTTAAATTTATTCCGTGTTGATAGGTTAGCAGTAGTTCATTTGGTTTAGCTATAGAACCACTGATTACTAGTGCTCTATTCGGATTACCTATAGCATCAACAATCTTATTTGGCTGACATCCCTTTGCTCCAGTAAGATTATTATCTAAACTAAGCATATAAGTAAAAGGCTTAGTTTTGATGTCGGTCTTTAGGGGGTTGCTCAAGAGTGTTTCGTTACATAAATCTAAAGGATAAGGTTGTATATTTGATTGTAGAAGATATTGAACATGGTAAATTCGCCAATAATTACCAACCAGAAATTTAATCTTTTGACTGTCTAGGGCGCTAGCTATCGTTTTATCCCTAGTGTCAACTTCACTAAATGCATTAATTTGTTTAGTGTAAGTATTACTGAAGGCGAATACGCCTATGAGTACTGAAACTACTAAACTTGTTGCAATATAGCCCAATAGCTTAAGCCTAATAGTAATAAGTCTTGAATAATGAGCTAGCGCGATAAATCCTGTGAATAATATAAGGCTCAGATACCTAGCATCTACTTGATAATAATGGTTCGTAAATATAAATACTAGGATAGTGGCTAAACTAGAAAAAAGTAAAATAAGCAGCACTCTGTTATCTATTGATTCGCTATCAAAGTAAGCTTTTTTAATCGTAAGTTTATAAATAGAAACCAAAACAACAACGAATATAATTAGATTTACAATTGAGGGAATCAATGAAACGGAGATAATTGAACTAATAAAATCATGAGGTATTTTCTTAATTTCTATATTGAAGTAGGCGGTGTTAGCTCCAAAATTAGAAAGAGTTCCAGTAATAGCATAAACGACGCCTAGAAAGAGAGATTTAAAATTAGTAGCTAAAGAGTAATAGCTGTCTCCAGTGCTTGTTAACTTATGGATAAAATTGTTGGATGAAATAAGAGCTAAAAATCCAAAAGAGGTAATAGTTGCAAAAAAACTATACCAAAACCATCTATCTAAATCACTAAGAACTTTCCAGTGCTTTTTGCTTATAAGTATCATAATCGCTAATATTGAGCCGCCAAGTCCAATCGCTAAGAACAATCGGTCACTAGTAAAAAGCAAGATCAATATAATCAAAGATGAAATAGATGATAGACTAAAGACTTTCTTGGCTTTCAAAACAAGATATATGGATGCAATAAATAGAACGTATTCAATATTTCTTGTTGGCAGCATCGCCATATTTAGGGGCAGTAATGATCCAGAATAAGACTGAGCTGGAATTAATAGAAGAACTGAGCTTAAGGCAAGCAATATTGATCCTGAATACATTGGACGTTTTTCTAACTTAATAACAATATAAGCGAGAGATATAACTGTAACTAATACACAGAAAAGGGTAGTTAAATAATATGCCCAATGTGCATAGGAGAAAGACTTAATAAACCAAAACAAAGGCCATTTAAGAAGATATGTGTGGGCGCCAGTTAACGAGGACGTCATAATATGATTGAAAGAAGAAAATGCGTAGGGAGCTGAAAGTTGATCTGAATTGAATGATTCTACTTTTGTGGATAATAAAGTCCAATAAGTTGTAGTAGATATAAGCACTAAGAAAGAAAATGCCAAAAAAATCCTCTTCAAAACGAAGTTCTTAATAACTATGTGTTTTTCACCTATTTGTATTTTTATATTTTTAGTCATTTTTATTATTGAATATTTTTTTATATATAAGGTAATTCCAAAAAGTACAGATAATTATTACTGAAGTTCTTAATAAATATACATCGAAAGACTTATCTAGTAAATAAACAATACTCAAACTAAAAATATAATTAAAAAAGACTAATAGTAAGTAGTAGGTCAGCTGTTTTGCTATGCTTTTTATGTCTTTTTCGTAATTTTCAAAAGCAATATACTTTTGAAGTACAAAAGCTGTAATTAGACCTACCCAGTAGCTTACAGCTACTGATTGAACTGAGCTTAGTCCACAGGCCTTTAGAAGGTATATGGCGAACATCTCAATTAGGTAGGCTAATCCACCAACAAAAATGTATCTAGCTAGTCTATTTTTCTTTAAATCCAATTGAATTTTCCTTATCTATGATATATAAAGGTCTTCTTTTGCTCTCAGTATGAATTTGAGCTACATACATTGATAGAATTCCTTGAGAGACAAGGATTATTCCTACTAAAAATAGTATAAAAATACTTAGCATAGCCGTTCCGGTGAAGTTCCAGCTCATCGGATCTCCGAGCAGGACTTGTTCAAATAAAATCGCTAGTCCAATCACAAAAGAGATACAGGTAATAACTAAACCAATAATTCCGAAGAAGAATAATGGTGCAGGAGTTAAGCTTGTTAGACTATTAAGTGCTAATTTAAGTAGCTTAGAGTAGGTGTAAGAAGGTTTTCCGCCTATTCTATTTGATACGTTAAATTTTATATAAGTAGTTTTAAATCCAATCCAGTCTATAAGACCTCTAGTAATTCTTTCGTTTTCTGGTAATTTCTTAAATTCATCAAGTACGCTTTTGTCTATTAATCTAAAGTCGGTGCTGCCCTCAATTAATTTCTGTTTAGATAGTGAGTTAAAGAAAGCATAGAAGACTAAGGAAGTAATTCTTTTTACAAAACTTTCAGATTTATATTTTTTTCTTACCCCTATTACCACTTTTGATCCGTTCTCCCAAGAAGATACAAAATCATCAATTAAAGCTGTAGGATGTTGACCATCTGAGTCGATAGATAGCGCACAGTCTCCTTCAGAATTAATTAGTCCCGCAGTAAGTGCGTATTCTTTACCAAAATTTCTTGATAAATTTAATATTTTTATACGTTTATTGTTGTTGGCTATAGATTTAAGTTTAGTTAATGTGTCGTCAGTCGACCCATCATTTACATAGGTTAATTCATAATTGTAATTATTTTTATTTAGCTCTGAAACTAACTCCTCATTAAATTTATTGATTGAATCGGACTCATTAAAAACTGGAGATACGACGGATAGTTTCATATATAAAAATTATATCAAAGAAACTACTGCCTAGAGAATTAATAGAACATTTTTGATATAGTAGAAAAGAAATGAATATTAAAAAAAATATAGATAATACGGTAAAAGCACTTAAGAATCGACCTTATTTAATTTTATTATTGGGCTCAATATTTTTTATTTTTTCTATTATTATCCTTTTTACTTATTCGAATATATTAATATATAATTTTAGTCCGGATAGATCAGGTAAACTTACTGGGCTTGGCAGAGGACAGGCAGTAATACCTGCAATGGTTCAATATGACAGCGGCCATTACGTCGCTATAGCTGAACACGGTTATAAATTTGATTATAATGCCGCTTTCTTGCCACTATTTCCGCTGTCCATAAGACTTGCTACTTATTTTATTAATAATATTCAATTAGCTGCATTAGCAATAGATTGGATATTTCTTATATTAGCTGTATTAATTTTTTATAAATTTATCAAATTTGAGATTGATAAAAATAAATTAAATATTTCTCCTTGGCTGGTGTTAGGACTTATTTCAATATTTCCTACTTCTTTTTATTTTGCCATTCCATATACTGAGAGCCTGTTTCTATTATTAACCGCATCAGCATTTTACTTCTACAATAAGAACAAATATATATATTCTTCAGTATTTGCTTTTCTTGCTAGCTTGACTAAATATCTGGGAGTGGTTTTTGCTTTATTTATACTCATTGATTTGATAATCAAAAAGAAAGACAAACTAATTAAGATAATTCCTCTTGTTTTCTCTGGCTTGGGCTTCATAGCCTACATGATTTTCTTAAATAATAGATATGGTAATCCATTAGAGTTTCTTAAAGCGGAAAAATATTGGGGAAGAGATTATGGTAGTATATTGTTGAATTTTACACACTCATTCAGGCCTGAATATCTATGGTATTTTCCAGTTATATCAATTGCATTATATGGAGTTTATAAATATCTAAACAAAGCTTATTTCTGGTATTCACTTGTATATCTACTGATACCGCTTTCCAATGGAAGACTTGACGCACTGAATAGATATGTAATAACCGATCTCCCTATATTTATAGGATTAGCTCTGATATTCGTCTCCTTATCTAAAGGATATAGATATTTCTATTTATTCGGATCCGGCTACTTATTCTCAATGTCTATATTGCTTTTCGCCAACGGGTATTTGGTTGCTTAAGCAATTTATTTAAGCGCCATTTTATAAATATCTAAAGTTTCTCTGGCCATCTTCTCCCATGAATATTTTTTAGATTGAATATAGCCTTTTTTTATTAATTTTTCTCTTAATTCTTGATCGTTTATAACTTTATTAATTTTTTCGTACATGTCGGAAACATCTAACGGATTAAAGTAGCTAGCAGCATCACCATAAATTTCTGGTAGGCAAGTAGCATTAGAGCTAACCACAGGAGCCCCGTGCACCATAGCCTCAAGCCCCGGAAGACCAAAACCCTCACTAAGTGATGGGAATACATAGGCTCTCGTATTCTGATACATCCATTTAAGCTCAGTATCTTCTAGGAAATCTGTAAAAATAATTTTGTTAAATTTCTTCTTATTCACCCATTTCTTAATTCTAAGATAGTTATTGTCTATTTTTCCAGATAATGAAAGATAGAGTTCGGGGTTGTCTTTAAGCAATAGTTGGTGTGCTTCAATTAGTCTTTTTAGATTCTTATGGGGGGTTGGGCGACCTATATACATAATAAAATCTTTGTTAACTAATTTAGAAAATTGTTTAGCATCTGATTCAATAAAGTCTGCTGCTTCATGAGTTACTTTAATTTTAGTTCCAGAAATACCAGTATAATTTATTAGATCTTTCTTAACATATTCACTGGGCGTAATTACGTATTTAGAT
>CAILQE010000066.1 GCA_903836325.1 uncultured Candidatus Saccharibacteria bacterium | reverse complement strand
TAACTTTTGAAAGATTTGTTCGATTTATGTTTATTAAAGAAAAAGATAAATTAGATAATCTATACGATTAAGTAGAATAGAAGTTTAAATATTAACAGAATATTTATATTTATTAATTGTTTTTCTTACATATTTTCACTATAATCATAAACGTAATACGAGGGAAAAAAGTGAAAAATCTATGCAAGTATATTCCTATTGGAATTATAACTATTATATTAATCTTTAGTGCTCCATCTACGTTAGCATTTTCAGGATATGGATCGGGTACATCAAAAAATAATCCTTACTTTATCACCAATTGCTCGCAGCTTCAGGAAATCAATAATGATCTAACCGGTTACTATGTGCTTGCTTCTAATATAGACTGTACTGGTTTCGCTTTTGTTCACTTGGCCAACTCGACTCCATTTAGTGGCACTTTAGATGGACAAAATCATACAATAAAAAATTTAGTAATCGATTCCACTGGTTTATTTTATTCAACCACTGGAGCTACTATAAAAAATATCAACATTAGTGGAGGGTCTACATCTTCATCGGGAAATGGTGGAAGTTTTGTTGGAATAGCAACAGATACAATAATGACTAATTTGCACTCTTCTATGTCTGTAAACGGAGGCATTAGTGCTTATGTCGGCGGAATTGTTGGATGGATGTCCGGTACATCCAGTGTAGATGCCAGTTCATTTTCGGGTTACGTATCGGGATCTGCGTACTCTGGTGGGATAGTAGGAGCAATGTGGGACAGTACTACATCAGTTACAAATAGCTTTACCTCTGGAACCCTTCATCCGAATGGAGCTTTTAATGGATTGATAGTTGGTGGATTTTTTGCTGGAGTAATATCTAATGTTTACACCAGCGGAACTATAGACAATGGAGCAACTACTAACATAGGTGGAATTATAGGTGACAGCCAGGCATCGCTTAGTAATTCATTCTCAGCGGCTAATTTTAGTGGCACACATAGCGGTAATGGTGCTGTTACTGCATATAATGTTAGTGGTAATTATACGAATGTTTTTTATGACAAATATATAACAAATACTTTCGGTATGTGTAATATTGGCTCATGTACCGGGGCTACTGCAGTAAATGTTGGCAATACTACTCCTACGTATTTTATGAATAACTCAACAAATGGACCATTTAATGCGTGGGACTTTAATAATGTATGGCAGACTACAGCGTCATATCCAACACTTAGAAATATTGCATTATTTAGTGACCCAGCCGGCATTCCAAACAACGGGGATGCAAATAACGATGGAATACAAGACTCATATCAAGCCAACTTATCATCTCAGATTGATCCTACTACTGGAAAATATGCCGTACTCGAATCGAGTTGCGAACTAAACTATAACGTCCAAGTTGGCGGTGAGGCTAGCGGTAGTGGTAGTGATGCTAATTTTAGTTATCCAGCCGGCCTAATAGGATTTACTACATTCTGCGCGCCAGGAGCAACTGCTACCATAACCGAATATTTTTACGGTAGTTTTGAAGCCTCCAAATTAGTTATGCGCAATTGGGATGGAGCAAATACATACACAACAATTCCTGGTGCTAAACTTACCAATATAACTATTGCTGGCCAACCAGTATTAAAAGTCGTTTACCAAATTACTGATGGAGGAGCTCTGGATAATTATCAGCCAGCAAATGGGGTCATAAAAATGATTAGTGGCCCTGGCACTGCTACAGCAAGTGCTCCTGTAACTGGATTCGGTAATCAACATGGCAATACTAAACTAACTATTGCAGAATACAGCCTAGCTGGAATTGCCATACTTTCGATAGTTTACATGAATCGTAAATATCTAAAGAGATAAGTTTTAGGTTTCTAGATTACTGTAGACAACTAGTCTCTCACTAAATGCGGTACCTTTATTTATGAATCCTCCGGCACAGGTCATTATATTTAGTCCAGATACTTTAGAATTAAATGGATTAAGTGCTTGATTCATATCTACTGCATTATGATCATAAAAAATTAATTTTTGAACAATATATGTGAAAGTTTTATTATTGCCCGTAACTATTTGGATTTTGTCGCCAGGTACTAATTTTTTTAAATTATAAAAAACTCCCGGCACATCCCATCCCATGACATGTCCATCAATGAAGGTCGCACCAGGATTTCCAGGAAGACTACTATTTCTATACCAGGCTGTTTCAATACTATCTGGAGGAACTCCTATTTCATTAGATTTATTTATTCCAGTACTTACAACCCTAGTATTTACATTAATTTTAGGAATAATAATAAACTTTGGATCTCTATCTGGCACATTGTAGTTTTTTAAATAATTATCTGGAGTTTTAGGTGTAGGTATTTTAATGTTTGAATTGTTATCTAAGCCTTTAATTTTAGCTATTAGAGCTTTGTGTCTTAAGTCTCTATTATGATTATCTATTATCACGAAAATATCATAGCCTACAAAAATTAGAGCTAATGTAATTATTAATATCTTAATCTTCAATCTTTTTGATAAACCAGATTTTATTCTAATTGTAGATGAATTATTTTCTTTCATTTAATCATTTTTTAAACAACTTATACCATTCAGCGAATAAATGCCAAGCATCTGGATGACTTAGGTATCTCTTAGCAACAGCTTCTTCACCTTGTTCGAATACTTCAGCAATTGTTTTACCGTTATCTTGATCTAGCTCCGTAACCGCCATATTAGGAGATTTATCATTAGTGCCTCTAGGCTTATCAATAATTTTTCCCATAATATCGTTTTCAAACACTTCCATTGTCTTTCCGTCGTAATAAGCTAGCATTTGATGAAGAACAATTGTTCTATCTTTAACTCCGTCCATCAACCTCAAAAAATCCTCAGACTTAAACCAGCTATTAATTGATTTCATATAAGGTCCCGGGAAACCATTGAGGGCTGGTATATCCCATGAATCATCACTAACAACAATTGGTTTCGCTAAAAGTTCGTATGCTCTTCGCGCTTTGTCCTTGACTATAAGAAAAGGGTCTTCGCCCTGAATTTCATCTATATCGGCACTTGCTTGCTCAACTGTTATTTCGAATTTTGAACAGACTGTCTGAGCTATGAGTAATTTCTCTTTATTAGTTGTGGCAAAATAAACACTATGCATGATACTTATAGTATAACTGCTCTAGGGTTTTATTTATACTTTGAGTATATTCAGATAAAATTTAGAATTATGTGCTATTATTTTGTGTACTTTTGATATTAATTAAACTAGAATAACTTCTTTATTATTAATCTTTATTTCAACAGCTGGTGATATTAATTTACTTTTTTTATGAGATAATCCTAGATTTACGAGGGTTAATATCATATCTTCGTGGTCCATATTTTTATATAGATGACAAGCTTTAGGGAAATTACCATAATTTTCAATTAGGCTGGGTAATAAATTAGCCTCAAGAAACATTGGTTCATCATTCTTATCCAATCTAATATCTATTCTTCCATAATCCCTAGCTCCGAGGGCAAAAAATGCTTTTTGAGCGAAATCACTTAATTTATCGTTAAGAATAGGGTCTTCCACTTTTAATACAATTTCTTTATTTTCTGATTTTACATTTCCGCCAAGCACCTTAAGTCCACGAGAATTTGATTCTGCTATTAACTCTAGAGGCATTTGACTATAGGATCCATCATTTCTATTTTTTATAATAGCAACGCTAAATTCTCTTCCAGAAAGAAATTCTTCGATTAGAGAATCCGAATCATGTTCATCGGAAATATCTTTAACTTTTTTTCTAAGTTCAATAATATTATGAACAACAGAATTATCATCTACACCAAGACCTCCGCCCCTATCAGTAGGTTTTACAAACAATGGGTATTCAAGTTTTATGTCAGATTCCATAATCTCAATTCCTTGAATAGCTACAAAAAATGGTGAAGATGCAATTCCTTTTTTCATAACTCTTCTTTTCGCATCTTGCTTATTCAATTCGTAGGTTATAGCAGATTGACCAGAACCGGTATAATTTATCCCGTTATAGTCAAGGTGAGTAGCCAACCAATTCTTATCTAAATCTTTTCTTCCTAGTTCATTGTTAGTTGGAACGAATTTCATACCCATAAAGACAAGGTCTGGATTTTTAAGTATCACAAGTTCCATGTCTTCTAATGAATTTACAATACTAACTCCTACTTTGTCGTAATGACGAATTAACACCGATTCGATTGCATCCGAAGATATCTGACTCATTGAACTGAGAGTAGTTTCCGAGGAACGAATAATTTCTATATAAGATTTTTTTTTCATATTAATTTTTCTAACAATATTAAAGACACAGAATGATTCTGACCGAAATAAAAATTGTTTTGTGTTACAAAAAGGATAACGGAGAGGTTCTATGTAACCACTTAATACCTTTAGTATAGCATAAAAGTAAAGAAACGCCCACCTTTTTAATACGAAGGGGATTTTCAATTAATCAATAATAACTAAATATGATATAAAAAATAATTATTTATTATCAAATTCTAAATAATACTTCATTAGTTCTAAATATACCGGGTGTCCATGGAGCATCAAATCTATTAATAGTTGGCTCGCCTTTTAATGCTATTTTATTCTTTACAGCCCATGTGCGTAATTCATTAATTTTATTTTCTATTTTGTTTTCGGTTGTATAACCTGAGAATCTTATTGCAACCGCTTTAAAGCTTTCTACTTTAATAATCTTTACGTCTGAATTGTTTGGTTTTGGTAAATTATCCATATTAAACTTTGACGGCATCGTAAATGATACTTTGTAATTTTGATTAGATACTTTAGATGTCGATACAGGTACCGTCATAGCTATCTTTTCACTTAGCTTAGTGCTACTCACTGGAGCTGTCATAGATATCTTGTCTGAACTTACATTATTACCGAAAATGTAATCCGCTAGGCTCCTAAACGCTGTACTGCCTGCTGAATTATAACTATCACCTTCTACTCTTACTTCAGCAAGAATATATCCTGAATATTCTCTCATCTCAATTTTATTGTCTTTTTTTATAATTTTGTATTTAGGTTTTTCTATAGCCATAGGTTTTTAGCATTTAGCGGTCGAATACACATCCGGACCACCGTTTCTTCCTTTTTTTAATTCTGAAAAATATTTAATCTTAGATAATTCCACAATTGAATCCCATATCTTAACGGCTTCTTCTTGGGTAGGCAGCTCACTAAGTACTGGTCCAAAGAACCCTCTACTATTCTTACCGTCGTGAATTACAATTGTTGGCACTCCAATGTCTTCTCCGATTGCGCTCAGTGCTTCTTTAGAAGATTTAATTAGTTCTTTATCTATAGATTCATTGTCTGCATATGTCAGAAGTTTAGGATCTAATTTTAACTGATCTAATACTTCTTTAATTAATTCATCAGAGTAATCATCACCAGATAGAAAATGTCTTATTCCGAAAGTGGTATACATACTTAGCATGTCGGCACCTTTTTTATTAGCTGCATGCATAACTCTCTCAACACGATGAGAAGATTGATGCCAGTTATTTTTAGAATTTTTTTCTAGCTCTCCATTCTTCCAAGCTAAACTAAATAATTTCCAATTTATTTCCAAATCTCTTTTATTGCTTGTTAGAAGTAACCATCTGCTCGTAATCCAACACCATGGACAGGATGGATCGAAATAAAAATCTATTTTCATATATATATTGTAGCCTAAATATGGAAAACTTATTTTTTAACTTTTAGTTTATCTTCTGTTATTTTAGTTTGGATAGTAGTTGATATTACCGTATCTGGTGTAAGACTAATACTATCTATTCCTTCATTTACTAAGAACTTAGCAAACTCAGGAAAATCAGAAGGTCCTTGACCACATATTCCAACTTTAACTTTTTTCTTTTTAGCCACCTTAATAAGTTTACTGATCATATCTTTAACTGCTTGGTTGTTCTCGTTATATATATGGGAGATATTACTGTTATCTCTATCAACCCCTAAAGTTAGTTGAGTTAAATCATTTGATCCAATTGAAAAGCCGTCAAATCTATTTGCAAATTCCTCTGCCAATATAAAATTAGATGGCACTTCTGCCATGACATATAATTCAAAACCATTTACACCACGCTTAAGTCCGTGTTTTCGCATTAAAGCTATGACTTTATCTGCTTCATCTAGAGTTCGACAGAATGGAATCATGGCTTTAATATTAGTCAGGCCTAATTCATTTCTAGCTCTCTTAAAAGCCTCACATTCCAGTTCAAATGCTTTTTCATATTCAGAAGAATAATACCTACTAGCTCCGCGCCAACCGAGCATGGGATTGTTTTCAGTAGGTTCAAAAATAGTCCCTCCGATCAGATTTGCGTATTCATTAGATTTGAAATCACTCATTCTAACTATTACATCTTTAGGATAAAAAGCTGCAGCTATCATAGCTATACCTTCAGTGAGTTTATCTACAAAATATCTACTTCGGTCTGAGTATCCTTTGGTCAGTTCATTAATTTGCTTCTTAGTTGTGGGATCTTTTATTTTATCAAAATGAAGTAATGCTAGTGGATGAATTTTAATATGCGAGTCAATTATAAATTCTTCTCGAGCTAGCCCCACTCCATCATTTGGAATCATTGAATATTTAAAGGCTAATTCAGGATGACCCACATTCATCATAATTTTAGTTTTAGGTCTTTTTAGATTTTTAATATTAGTAATATTAACTTTAAATTTTAAAATCCCGTTATATACACGTCCCTCGTCACCATTAGAACAATCTACGGTTATATCTTTACC
>CAILQE010000065.1 GCA_903836325.1 uncultured Candidatus Saccharibacteria bacterium | reverse complement strand
TAGATAGCAGCCTGTCTACTAACTGCTCTTTACTCATTTCCAGACTGAAATATATAACTGGTTGGTTGGATTTTGTAGCTATGTTATGAGCGAAGTTTAGAGCAAGTGCAGTTTTACCCATTGAAGGTCGAGCTGCGAGAATAACTAGATCACTTTTTTGGAAACCAGCTAAGATATCATCTAAATCTTTGAATCCAGTTGGTACGCCTCTAATTTTACTTTTATCCCTGTGTAGTTCATCTAGTCTTTCGAAGCTATCTGCAAGTATAGATTCAATACTTACAATGTTTTGTTTAACGTGTTGGTTAGATACATTGAATAATCTTGTTTCGGCTTCTTCAATTAATTCTCTAAGTTCTTTAGATTCATCTTGAACTAAATCTCCAATTTCTGAAGAAATGGTGATAAGCTTTCTTCGCATTGCTTTTTGTGCAACTATGTCCGCATATTGTTCTATGTGAGTAGCAGTTGGAACGAAGTTGGTAAGTTCGGTTAGATAGGATGCTCCACCTACTAAATCGAGTTTGCTATTGCTGTTAAGTTCTTCTGCGAGAGTAAGAATATCTATTGCAGAACGATTGTTATAAAGATAAGATATTGCTTCATATATGTATTCATGTTTTTTGTCAGAAAAATCTTCAGCAGAAATTGAATCAGCAATTTTAACTATCCCATCACTATCTATTAGGATAGCTCCGAGCAAACTAGCCTCTGCGTCTACATTGACTAGATTTGAGTTTAATTTAATTTTTTTACCCTCATCCATAATCTGATTATATAAAGTTAATGTCTTTTTTGGTATTGCTCATGGTTATAATTCTTCAATTTCTGCTTCGCCGAAAAGCTGATTCACTGTAGATATGTTATTTTTTTTGTTAGTATCTACTAATAATTCTAGTTTTACATTCTTATCAAAATGTTTACTTACAGTATTTAAAAGAATTCCTTTATTTTTAGATTCATTCATTCTTCTTTGATGGAATGGATAGTCGAATGTAAGAGTGATTAAATTATCGGTTATTTCTTCCTTGGCACTTTTAACTATCGCATAAATGGTATTCTGTGTTTTTTTCAGATCATTAAGAACTTCATTCCATTCTCCGCTAGGTTTTAATACTTCTATATTTTCTTTGATAGTTTGTTCAGTTTGTTTTTTTGTAATTTCTTTTAAAATTTTAGGCTGTTCAATTTTTATTTCTTTTATTTTCTTAGAAGGTTCAGGTCGAATTATGGATTTAGTTTCTGTATTATCCAAATTTGATATAAGAACTAGAAGAAGTTTGTTTTTTGGATCCACGGAAGATTGAACATCCAATAGTTGATTTAATAGATTGATAGCTTTCGATTCATTCATTTTAAGTTCTGAATTTATTAATTTAGTTCTAATTACTTCCATTATTGTGTTTGCTAGATCACTGGGACTAAATCCCTGATCTATAAGAGTGGTTAATTTTTCATTTAGTTCTTTGTAGTTAACGCTACTTTCTTCTAAGACGGTAACTATCTCAGCTACTGTTCGTGTAGATGGAATTCCCAGGAAAGTAACTACATCTTCTTCGTCTATTTCAGACTTTGATGAGCTTATTTGATCTAGTAGACTTATGCTGTCTCTAAAACTGCCCTGACCTTTTTCGGCTAATAGCTTAATAGCTTCATCGGATATTTTAAATTTTTCTTTCTTTGAAATATCTTTAAGATGCGCAGAAATATCTTCTACCGATATTGGTTTAAAGCTATATCTTTGAGTTCTAGAAATTATTGTATCCGGAAGTTTGTGCACATCCGTTGTAGCTAGAATGAATATTACGTGCTCAGGCGGTTCTTCCAGGGTTTTAAGGAGTGCATTGAAAGCTTCCTTGGTTAACATGTGAACCTCGTCGATTATATACACCTTATACTTACCAGCTGATGGAGTAATATATACTTTTTCTCTAAGTTCTCTTATTTCATCTATTCTACGATTGCTTGCTGCGTCTATTTCGATAATATCTATATGAGATGAATCGTCGCTGTATGGGAAGTTATTTACCTCATGAGCCAATATTCTAGCAGTAGATGTCTTGCCTACTCCTCTTGGGCCTGTAAATAGGTATGCGTGAGCTATTCTATTAGTCTTAATAGCATTATTAAGGGCAGTAGTGATTGCTGTCTGTCCTAATACTTCAGATAAATTTTTAGATCGATATTTTCGATACAACACTTGTCCCATAGATAAGAAGTATTATATCAGTTTAGTGGTGTAAATATTGTTGTTAAAGATTAGGCTGAGTAAAAACTATCTATATCTCTTAAGGTATTGATAGATCTATCTCTAATATCGTCTTCAACTACTTTATTTAGTGCGTAGTTTAATATAGCCGCTCCTCCGAGAGCTAATGATCCAACGACTAAAGAGGTTGCAGTATTTGTGGTCTCTCTATTCGTAAATATGAAAGCACCTGCTTCACTTATTCCGCCAAGAACTAATGAATATGGAACACTTTCTTTAATTCCATCTACAGTGAATATTCTAGGATTAGCAGGCATATTCTCACTTGGTATAGTATTTTCACTATCAGCATTATTAATTTTATGAACATATCTATTTAATTGATTAGAGTAGTGAGTAGTTTTTTCATATTTATTAAGTAATTTGTTAACACTTCTATCTGTTATATGTTTTTCTGCAAACAAGGCAGCAGTTAATGCTACGCTGGCTGCAAATCCAGAGTTGAAGTGCTCTTGGGGTTTAATTCCTATATATATTCCGGTAGCTAAAAATCCACCAAGGATGCTATTTCCTATAAATTTAGAAAGTGATGCTTTTTTAAGGATTTTTTCTCGCGTCTGCAATTTTTCTTCGTAATAAATGTTCATGAGATAAACATTATATAATAAACTTGGTTATATATCAATGAGTAATGATGCTTAAAGTGCAGCTTCTATCGCAGCCCATTCAGTAGTAGAATCGTCTTCTGGAACGTTGACGCTGATTTGATCATTAGGTTTTGCCTTAAAGTAAGTTACGCTAGCAAGAAGAACTCTGAATCTCTTAGAACCTGTATCGATGAAGTAGTGCCCATTCTCTAGTATAAGTGTTCCTACAAGTTGTTTTCTAGCCACGGGACCAATCTGTTTGTATAAGAAAGTTCCATCTTCAGCAATTGTTAATTTAAGGATATCTCCTTGAACTAATTTTGATTTAGATGCGTAGTTGGCTGGTACCGGATATGTTTTAGCGTCACTTCCAACCATGTTTTGTCCATCAAATACACCTTCTATGATTTTTCCGAGAGTATCTTCAGACTTAATTGGAGATAATTTAGCATCATCACCTACTAAACTAATTAATAGTTCGTTAGCAGCAGCTAGATTAGTTTCTGCTTCTTGTATGAGTGATCTCAATCTTTTTATTTGCTTTTCGGGTACGTCTGACATTTTGTTATTGTTTTTCTCGCTTTTACTCCAGTGCTTATATATACACTTCTATCCATAAACTACCAGATTTATATATCCTTGTCAAAATAGCAATTAAAAAACTGTGGATAAATAGAAAAATCCCCTTCATACGAAGAGGATCATTCTATTTCTTACTATTTAAGAAATTATACTAGTTCAACTGTTGCGCCAGCAGCTTCTAAAGCTTTCTTAGCACTTTCAGCGTCTTCTTTTTTAGCCTTTTCTACTACTGCCTTTGGTGCGCCATCTACGATAGCTTTTGCTTCACCAAGACCTAGGCCTGTAATTTCTTTTACAGCTTTGATTACAGCTACTTTTTGTGCACCGGCGTCTTTTAGGATAACGTCGTATTCACTTTTTTCATCAGCTGCTGGAGCTGCGTCACCTGCTACAGGAGCAGCAATTGCTACTGCTGGAGCTGCTGCAGATACACCCCAGTACTCTTCTAGGAAGTGTACAAACTTACTAATTTCTAGAGCACTTAATTTATCTAGTTCTTTTACTAGGTTTTCAAATTCTTTAGGAACTTCTACCTTTTTTTCTTCTGCCATATGATTCTCCTTAATTATTTAAACTTTCTTCTCTCGCGTTTAGTACGTTCAAGAATCCTCGAACGTTACCAGCTAGAACGTTAACAAAACCACTTAGTGGCGCTGCAAATGTACCAACAAGCATAGATCTTAATTGATCTTTGCTTGGAAGATCTGCTAGAGCTTTAACGTCCTCTGCTCCTAAGAATTGTCCATCCATAGTGTAAGCACCAACAAACTCTAGGTTTGGATTGTTTTTTGCAAAAGCATTCAAAGCTTGAGCTGGAGCTACTTCATCTTCTGGGTTGAAAGCGTATACAAGCATCTGATTAAGGGCGCTTGTGTCAACGTCTTTGAACTTAGGATTATTCTTTAGAGCTTGAATTACTAATCTGTTCTTAATAACTTTTACGGTTGTGCCGTTAGCCTTAGAAGATCTTCGTAATTCTTGCATGGCTTTAACTGTAGTACCTGCATATTTTGCGGCTACAGTTAATTTAGAAGTATCAATTAATTTAGAAACTTCATCGATAACTTCATTCTTTTTTTGCTTTGTTAAAGCCATTTATTTCTCTCCTTATTTAGGATTTATATCTATCCAATCGACCTTATTATTTAATGGATTAGATTTTTAATTGGTTGCCCTTTGTCTAAAAAGAAAAAGGTCTTTTACTGCGAATGTTCGCTTCAAAGACCGTAAGATTCTAAAAATAGATTTTACCTAGGCGACATTATCAAGGTTTCCCCGTCGCTGTCTTTGGCAACACTAGTACTTATTTTAACTTATTTTGACTAAAATTTCAATTATTATCTATATCTAGGGTTTCTTCTAATAAGAGTTTGGTTGTTTGCAGCTTTTCGAGCTTCTAATACTTCTAGTTTACGACGTTGCTTTCTGTTAAGTGTAGGTGCTTGATTATTTATAATAGGTATATTGTTAGCTTTAGCTAATCTCAATGTTTCAATACTATCTGTTCTTAATACTATCGGTATTTTATTACGTATTGCAGTTAGAGCAATACTACTCAGTGGTCTGATACTTCTGTAGTGATTAATAGCTTCAATGGCCGTAGGTAGAATGTGTTCTAGGCATTCTTCGAAAGATTCTTCTGAAAAATTATTTTCAATAGCTTTTTCATAAGCATTTAACTTAGCTTCAACAGCATCTAGGTCTTCTGGTTTAAAATCCTTTTCTATAAAAACAGTAATTGCAGGATTGTATTCTTTAGTTCTTTTGGTGAGTTTACCTGATTTTAATTGTGCTCTAATAATTTTGGTATCTTCATCGGGAGATTCTATAACTGCATCATATCCGTGATTTCTTTTTGGTTTACCAACTAATGGTCGATCAGCGTTTGATGTAGATGAAGTAATTGAATAATCTAGTCCCATAAATTCACGAAGCATCATCATGTCTAGTAGCCACAATGATTCATGCATAATACCTTTTTTACGACTGGGATATATATCCACGTCATCAAGTATATTTCTTTTTATCTTTTCATTTCCTAAGAAAGAGTCCTTCAGTTTATTTAGATATCCGCCAAGCCAATAGTTTCTATTGCTGATAGAATCATAATTCTCGTCTGTAAATCCTATAGAATTAGCTAGTTGTTCGAATCTATAATAATTATCTGATATACCAAAAGTATAAAATGTATTTATTGTATCGAAGTATAACTTTTTCGATTCAGCAGACGCCTCCCAAATATCAGGCAATAACTCCATATTTAAATTAAGTAGTTTAAAAGCTTGAACCCTCGTGATTATTTTCCAGTTATTATAGAATTCGTAATCTGGAACACCATGCAAATCAATACCGGAACTTAAAATTAACATTTCGGATGCTAAGAATATTTTTTCCATATCGGATTGAGAAAGTTCTCTGTCATAACAATCTGCTATCATCGATTCTATCTTCGTGGTACTGCTAGCTATGTATGGAGTAGTTATATCTTTTAATTCTGGCTTATCATCACCTGATTCATTATCTAGTTCTAGAATTTGTTTCAAAATATATTCAGCACCATATTGTAGCGCTATTTTGTTTCTAGTATCTTCTACCTGTAAGGAAGGTAATATTTGTTCACTGAAAATTTTAAGTTTCTCGTTATTGCCGGTAGCTGCAGCATTATGTACGTCAATGAATGTTTCATTTAGTCTGTCATCGATGAAATCATAACTTTTATACCAATCTTCAATTTCTTCAATATTGGCTGAATGACCAATAATTTTTTCTGCTATAGATATTCTTTCAAACTGAATTTCAGAAATTCTATAAATATCTTCTTTGTTTTGTTCAAAACTATTCATTAGAAGATGTATTTTAACATAAAAACTTGCAAAAAAGATAGATTTATTCTTTATTAAGCTTTTTAAGTTTGAATTGCGTATATCTTTCTGCGGCTAGTCTAGTAAGTTCTGGATCTTCGTCTTTATTCACAAATTTCATAGATTCCGCTAGTATTGGATGCACTTTCGCTAACTCATCATGCATTATTTTTACTATTCTTCGGTATTCGGGATGTCCTTGAGGGGCTGTTCTTAGTTCATGGAAGTGCATAGCTTCTCTGGCGTTATATGTTATTTTCCAGCGCATCCTATGACCCATTAATGTTGCATACTGAGCTTCTGTTTCCTTACCGTCAGCAAGCATTTCTGAATAAAGAGATAGTGATAAAACGAAACAGTCTTCAAATAGATCCACTAATCCTGCTTCTTCTATTAGTTCTGGAACACTATATCCAAATCTTGGACTTAGGGTTTGCCAGTCAAGATCTGATACCATTCTGTGTCTTTGAAGGTCTCTAAATATACCAAAGTCACAAACTATATCATAAGAATAATATGCTTTTTCTAATGCTCTTCCTGGGCGATGTCTGCGGTTTAGTCTTTCACCTATGTATGTATTAAAGATTTTAATTTTTTTATCGTATGGTAACTCATCTACAATATTTTTAATTTCTTCAAGAGATCTATCGCTTTCTGAATAAAGCATGTCGGCAGCTAAATCTAACTCATTTTTTGGAAAGTAATTATTTAAAGTTACTTCCCTATACTCGCCCGCCGAGAAGGTTTCTGGTAGTAATTCTTTAGCTAATTTTTTTATATTTTTCATGTTCTCAGCCCTGTAAGCTACAAAAGCTCCTCCGCGCTCTGGTTTGTCTGCGCGCTCTAGAAACATTGGAATAACTTTCCTGGCTTCTTTCAGAATTTGATCACCTTTAATGTTAGCTTCAGGTAGTTCATCACTCCACAAATGATAAATAAGACTTTCTAAACTCTGCCCAGATATGTAAATTCCTACCGTAGATAAAGTTGCTACCGGAAGAAGGTTTCTAGCTGCGTCACAAGCCTGCGCTTTAGTTGCACCTTTCCATGCAATATCTCTTTCTTCATCAGGTACTTTAGAATTATTTCTTACATGATCGGTAAGTTTTTTAACTATTACAGAATAATTATCAAAAATTTTATCCATAAAAGAAATATATTTAGCTTTTAAATCACCATTCAAACTTTCGGGTACAATGTATCTGTAATTACCATTCTCATCCTTTTCGTCATAGAAAATATATCTAGTGGATTGTTCGAGGTAAGCTGCTAGTCTTCCCCATTCTAATTTCTTAGTTAAGAGATTAGAAGCATTCTCTACGACTAAATGAATTCCTGCTAGTTGTTGAACCGAATCGTCTCCATAAGCTGTTATTATTCGTCTTAACAACGAATTATCTTTACCCATTTTTCCAGCAAATTCATCTAGCAGAGTTACTCTTAGATCATCAAATCTTCTAGATAATCTAGCCATCGCAGCAGCTACTGTAATCGGGCTTATCTTATCGTTGAATACGTATACGTCTCCACTAGAATCGGTAAGTATATTATCTAGAAATGCTTTACCTTCTTGTGTGATTTTCATTTTGCCATCTATTTTTGTAAGCAATTCTCCCTCATTAGATTGTTCAGTGAGTTCTTCCTTCTTTTCTTTAATAATTTCCTTAATGCTTGTCGGTTCAGAAATATTTTCATTTTTAGTATCCCTTATAGCTAGTGTTTTGGCTACTAAGTTCCATATTTCATTAGCTACATCTTCAATCGTATTAATTGTGAATACTACTGGATATTTTCTTTGTTCTGCTTCCCATAAATAGCCAGAACGTACTCTTTCTAAGAAAGCTAAATCTAAATGATCGAATCTTTCTCCTCCATCTCTTTCATTCAATCTTTCTTTTAGGGTTTTTGTAGGAGCATCCAAAACTATACATAAATCTGGATACATTCCATCAACAGCAAAGTCTATGATCTGATTAATTTTCTGATAATCATCTACATCACCACGACCATAATACTGGATTGCAAGAGTTGTCAGGAAACTTCGATCCACGATGCAATTTATTCCCTCTTCAATGCTAGTTTTAATGACTTGTAAACTCTGACTTCTTGCTGCGTTATATAAAAGAGTTTCAGTCCTAGTATTCATAGGATAGTGTGGATCCTGAGTTAACTGTCTAATTGCTCTTGCAGTTAGGTCGGATTGACTATCGGGCTCTCTGAAAATTCTAAACGGTAATTTAGCAGCCTGGAATCTCTTGGAGAGTTCTAGTATTTGTGAAGATTTACCAGTTCCGCCTGGACCTTCGAGTACTATGTATTTTCCTTTTTGCATCAGTCGTAGGCCAACCCTTCGATTTTAGTAGGTTTCTTCCTTTGATCCTTATATGCCTTAGGGATCATCATGTCGGGTGACCATGTCTTAATTATCATATCTAGGTCCGTTCCTTGTTGATATTTAGATGAGAATCCTCCGTCCCTACCCTCACCGTAAGATCCTTCCACTTCTCCAGTTTCATGGAATACAGCCTGAGCTATCCTTTCACCTACCGGAATTAGAACGGTTTCTCGTTGGTTTAAGTTGTATATTTCAAGAGTTAGTCTATTTAGATATCCTGGTTCAACCCATCCAGCATCAAAACATACAGCTACTCCGTTTCTGCCCCAGCTAGATCTAGATTTAACTTCATAAGCACCAGGAGGTTTAATTCCAAAGAATTCGTGGGTGTGAGCTAGTATCCTCTCTCCAGGCTTTAATGGAATTACAGGATGATCTTCGGGTATGTTCTTGAAGAGCTTAAATCCATTAAGGTCGCACCATACCTTATGGCTCATAGCCTTATATGGGCCATCAAAATATCTTTCTACATCTTCTTTGTCGAACGGATTATATACAGTTCTGTCATTGTTTTTTTCTATACGGTAGTAATAGTATCCAAGTGTTACGTCCATCGATGCTTCGGCTATATGTTTTGGATCGAAAGGAACACATACTATATGTCCATCATCCATGTAGCTTTTAATTTGTAAGTTACTTAAGACCCCCAAAGTATCCCTCTCTTTTTAATGTCTTAAATATATTCTAAAAACATTATCTTAGTCTTACAAGCATAAGCATTATGTTTTCTAATATATTTTTAATATTTAATATTTGAAAATAAGGGGTGAATCTGATTAAATACATATAAATAAATGAAATATAAAAATGTTGTTAAATATTTAAACACTCCAGGATTTGTATCGTTATTAGTCCTTATTAACGGACTTTTACTAGTTGGAAATAACTTACTTATAGTCTTAAGTCGTCATTCCACAGCAATATCTACAAGTACGGTTACCAACTATTCGCTTCAGATAAATTTACTGATTGGGCTGCTAATGATATATTTCTCAACTCTTCTTCAAAGAGCTAAGCGAAATGCATGGGTTTCAACCTTGCTTATATACATCGGTACTTTATTCTATAGTTCTTATCGACTATTCTATAGACACTCTTCAAACCATATAGCACATCATTATCCTTACAGATGGTTTTCAATAATAGTTCAGATTATATTTCCAGTTATAATTATAGGTCTACTATTCATAGGGTATAAGAATTATTCTACTAAAAGTGATGCTAGAAGTTTTCAAAAAGCCTCATTAATTAGTCTAATATTTATTATAGTTACTTTTATTTACGGAGTATCTGGATTTACTCTATTAGACAGCAATTCATTTCATCAAGAATTCTCTTTGGCTGAAGCCGCTCACTATACAATTGATCAGCTTGGTATAACAACTTCAACTAATCTTATCCCACATACTCAAGAGGGACGAATATTCTTAGATTCTTTAAATATAGCGTCGCTTGCAACCATGCTATTTGTACTACTTGCCTATTTTGCGCCTATCAAAGCTCGTTTTATAACTCAAGAGATAGAAAAGACACAGTTTAAACATCTCTTAGCTAACGATCCCAAATCTAATAGCGAAGACTTTTTTAAGTTGTGGCCAGAAGATAAATATTATTTTATGGATGAATACGGTTTTAGTGGTCTTGCATACCGTGTCGAAAATGGCGTCGCTTTAGTTCTGGGTAGCCCAAATGGAGATAGCGCCTACTTCTCCAAATTAATTAAAAGTTTTTCAGATCTTTGCTATGGAAATGATTGGAAATTAAGTTTCCTTCATTTTGAACCTGATTTTAAAAGAATTTTAGAAAAGAAAGGTTTTGAAATTCAGAAGATTGGCGAGGAGGCCGTTGTAGAAATTGATAAATTTATTTCGAGCACAATATCAGATAAATATTTTAGAAATATAGTTAATAGGTTTAATTCCAATGGTTATACAAGTGAATATTTTACGCCTCCTCATTCTAAGGCTTTAATTTCTAGGCTTAAGACTATTTCTGATGAATGGTTATCTAGAGGCAGAAGTGAACGTGGATTTGTAATGGGATATTTTACAGAAGAATATACTAATCAATGTGACATTTTTGTGGCAAGAGATCAAGCCGGAACTATCCAAGCCTTCATAAACATAGTACCTGCTAATTGGGATAAAGAAGAAGTTACTTACGATATGCTTAGATATGCAGATACTTCACTTGGTAATGTTAATGATTTTATACTAATAGAGCTTATTAAATCTATTAAAGAAAAAGGTTTCTCAAGACTAAATCTTGGACTTAGTCCACTTGCTAATATTGAAGAGGAGAAAGAAAAAGGTATTGTGCCAAAAACTATGGGACTAGTGTATTCCAACATGGACAGAATGTATTCATTCTCCGGTCTATATAGATTTAAGAATAAATACGAACCAAATTGGAGAGAAAGATACATTGCATATAAAGGTGGAATAAGAGGATTCACTAAAGTTATGAATGCGCTAATTAAGACAATGAAAAAGACCGCTAAACCTAACGGTTTTAAACGGTCTCGTCTCTTCAGGAAATAGGTTCTACTTCAATAAAGAGTTCACGTCTACTTTAATAGATGGTCCCATACTTGTAGTAAGGTAAGCAGCCATTAAGTAATTGCTTTTAACACTAGTCGGTTTGTTAGACTTAATGCTAGAAATAAATGCAGCAACGTTAGTAAGTAGGTCTTCACTTGAGAAGCTTACTTTTCCAAGACCTGCGTGCACAATACCGTTTGAATCAACTCGGTATTCTAGTCTTCCACCTTTAGATTCTTTAATAGCCTTAGCAACGTCGTTAGTAACTGTGCCACTCTTAGGGTTAGGCATAAGTCCTCTTGGTCCTAATACTCGGGCGTATTTACTTAACTTAGCCATTAGAGAAGGAGTTGTAATTAGGATATCGAAATCCATTTTTCCTTTATCTAATTGAGCTAGTAAATCTTCAGCACCAGCAATGTCTGCTCCAGCAGCAATAGCTGTCTTAGAATCTTCAGTAAATACTGCTACTCTAATTTTCTTTCCAGAACCAGCTGGTAGATTTACGATATCTCTTATGTTTTGGTCGGCGTGCTTAGGGTCAACGTTTAGATTTAAATGCATTTCAACAGTCGCATCAAATTTAACGTGCGAAGTTTCTTTAGCAAGATCAATAGCTTCTTTAAGAGTATATAATTTATCTTTTTCTATTTTAGCTGAAGAAGCTCTAATGCCTTTACCTTGTCGTTCTAATTTAGTTCGAGTTGGTTTTACGGCTCGTTTAGGTTTTTCTTCGCTTCCTTCTTCATGTGCTTTTTTCTTAGCTTCAAGCACTTCTTTTTCTCTAAGAGATTTAGCACTTCTTTTTCCGGCTTTAGCAGTTACTTCTACTTCTTTGTCTTCTTTAACTTCACTTACTGTTTCAACTTTAACGTCAGCAGATGCAATTAAGGCGTTAAGGTCCGCTATTTTCATAGTGCTAGTAACTTCTAGTCCTAATGATTTAGCCTTTTTGATTAATTCAGGTTTAGTTGCCATTATTCTACCTCTACTCCCATGCTTCTTGCTGTACCTTTGACCATTAGCTTAACAGCTTCAAGATCTTCAGCGTTCATGTCTTTAATTTTAGCTTCAGCAATTTCAGTTACTTGTGCTTGTGTTAATTTCTTTGGAATCTTTTCTGAGTTAGGCTTTCCAGATCCTTTTTTAATTCCAAGTTTATCTCGGATTAAATCGTCTGTTGGAGCACCTACAACTCTAAAAGTCATAGAACGGTCGTCATAAATAACGATGTGAGCAGTTACTGTAGCTCCCATCATTTCTTTTGTTTGTTCATTGAATGGAGTTACGAAGTCCATCATGTTAACACCGTACTGACCAAGTGTTGATCCTACTGGAGGTCCTGCACTTGCTTGTCCGGCTTTAATCTTTAATTTAAGATTGGCTTTTACTTGCTTAGCCATAAAGCTCCTTTCGAAAGATTTCTATCTTTCTCCTTCATTTTATAGAAGTATTTAGTTTATTACTTAAAGGATATTATATCCTTTTCACGGTTAATTGTCTATACTCTCTTAACCTGTAAGCTGTCTAGTTCTACTGGTGTTTCACGACCAAACATATTAACTAGAACCTTAAGCTTACCTTTTTGAGGATCAATATCATTAATTGAGCCATCGAATCCTTTGAATGGTCCATCAATGATGTTAACAACTTCACCAACTTTAAAGTCGATTTTGTGTTTAGGCTGTTCTAGACCCATTCTCTTTTGGATTTTTTCAATTTCTTCGTCGGATACTGGTGTTGGATCAGTTCCAGATCCTACGAATCCAGTAACACTAGGTGTGTTTCTTACGTTATACCAAGCATCTTCTGTTAGTTTCATTTCAACAAGGACGTATCCTTGGAAGATTTTCTTTTCTACTACTTTTCGTTTACCGTTCTTAATTTCGATCATTTTCTCTTTAGGTACTAATACCTGGAAGATTTTACTCTTCATATCTAGAGAATCTGCTCGCTGACGGATACTTTCAGCTACTTTCTCTTCATAACCAGCATAAGTATGAATTGCATACCATTGCTTGGTCTCATCATATCGATTATTGCTTTTAGACATTATTTTTTTACTCCTTATCTTAATAGAATGTTCTTAAATACCTTAGTTAGACCCCAGTCGAGAACTGATATAGATAGTCCGAAAACAATTGCGAACACTATAACTGCCCAAGTTAGCTTTATTCCATTGCTAACTGATGGCCAAGTAACTTGTTTCAATTCTTGAAAAGAATTTCTGAAGTAACTTGGGAAGATAACTTTACCAATCTTATTAAGAACTTTAAAAATTGGTTTTAGAGCTTTAACTTTACCTAATTTACTTAGGTTAGTACCTAGCGGCTTCAAAGCGCTAGAAAGTACACTATTTGCTCTAGTTTTATTTGAAATTTTAGGTTCTTGAGCTTTTAGGGCTCTTTCTCTAAAAGTTTCAGGATTCTTAACTTTCCTTACTTTATTTTCTGCCACTTGATCTCCTTATCCTCTTGTTAATTAAAAAAGACTAGTTTTTACTCTAGTCTTTTCTTCAAGCTAATGTCAATTATATACCTAAATAGGGGTAATATGCAATATCCCTAGATTAAATAGTGTAAAATTTATATATAAATGTTAATGCTAATATTATCTTTGTTGGTTTTAGAGCTCTTATTTATTAAATTATCTAAGCTAATATATCTTATTCCGTTCATTAACCTAGCTTTGTTCGGAACTAGTTTTTATTATTCCGTACTTAACTATCCAAATATCTTCATTATTTTCTTAGTATATTTTTTATTCTTTAAGATATTTAGCTCTTTTAGAGTATACGTTAAGGGCAAGAACATGCAGTATCTCAAACAAGTAACTTTTAGATCAGCTTTAATATTAGATCTTTTTATTTTATTAGATGCTTCTTTTGTATATGCGACAAGAAATCTGAATAGTTTTAATTTGTTCTTAATACTAACAAGCATTGGATCTATATTTACTTCATATATAGCCGTTAGGACTTATAGATCAAAGTTATTGATTAGTAAATTTAATAATGACAAAAACTTAGATTACAGAAACTTGCCAACTATATCAGTTCTAGTACCAGCAAGAAATGAAACTAATGATCTACTGCGCTGCTTGGATAGTATTGCAAGAAGTGATTATCCAAAGATGGAAGT
>CAILQE010000064.1 GCA_903836325.1 uncultured Candidatus Saccharibacteria bacterium | reverse complement strand
TCTAAAACGTAGACTAGAGTTGTATTTAGAAATTCAGTAGAATATTTAGCTGACGAATAGACAAGAGTCTTATTGGTATTAAGAAGTCTAATTACTTCATCCTTATTTCTAATATTTAGTAAGTAATTAAACAGTTTAGGTTGGTTTTCTTTAATTAACTTAGCGACGTCAATTGTGGCAAGCACGTCAGATAGAGCATCATGAGCATTGTCATGGGTTAGGTTATTTTCTTTAGTAAGCTTTTCTAGCTTAATAGTTTGCTTGCCGTCATCACCCACTGGCCAATTCATTCCTTCTGGTCTTAAGGCCCGAGTCATTCTAACTAGGTCAATAATATCCCAACGAGATCTACCATTTTCCCAGTGCCATCTATATGGATCGTAGAAATTTCTATAATTTAAAAATCTAATGAAGTTGTCATCAAAACGTAAATTATTAAATCCAGCAAAGATTGTTCCTTTGGTAGCTATTTCTTCGTTGAAAATCTTGGCAAATTCAGCTTCCTTAATTGCACCTTCCATTTTGGTAGGATCTATTCTATTAACTAAACAAGCTTCTGGGCTAGGAAGAATATCCTCAGCCAATTCAATTTTTATGTCTATTGGTTCACCGACAAGATTTAAGTTCATATCGGTTCTTTGGGCTGCGAACTGTAATATTCTATCCTTTGAAGAGCTTATTCCAGTAGTCTCTAGATCGTAGAAAACAAAACTATCGGTCATCTTCTGGTTTCATTACAACGTTATTTTCTCTACCGAAGTATATTTTCTGGTAGCCTTTATAGCCTTGCCTACTTAGTTCATGAAGTATACCCATCTTCTTCATGATTACATTAAGTCTTTTTCTACCTTCTCGGTTGTCGAAATTAGTTCGTTTAGCAAATCTTTCGATCTTGTATCCAGTTATTCTGTAGCCTTCATCTATCTTTTTAACTTCATATGCATCTTCCATGTTGTTTAGTTTTACCACCGTTATACTATCTTCAGGCTTAGCCTTAGCTTTTGCCACCTTATATTTATCTAGCAGTTTAGCTAATGAATATTTAAGTTCATTTAGATTCATCTTAGCTTGAGCAGATATATAGATAATGTCAGCGCTCTTAGGTACTACTGTTTTTAGTTCATCAATTTTTAACTGAATTAAGTCTTCGTCGAGTCCTTCAATTTTGTTTAACACCACTATTTCTTTAGCTTTAGCTAGCTTAGGTGAATAGGCCTTAAGTTCTTCACGAATTACAGAGTAGGTTTTAGCTACTTCATTGTTATATACATCAATAAGGTGAAGTATTACTTTGGTCCTCTCCACGTGTTTTAGGAACTGATGTCCAAGACCTTTTCCTTCAGATGCTCCTTCTATTAGCCCCGGAATATCTGCAAGAACAATTGATCTATCTTTATCTATAGCTACAACCCCAAGATTAGGAACTAGGGTAGTGAAGGGGTAGTCGGCAATTTCAGGTCTAGCATTACTCATAACTGAGAGTAGAGTGGATTTACCTGCATTAGGTAGTCCAACAAGTCCAACGTCAGCAATTAGTTTAAGTTCAAAGTCTAAATTAAATACTTCTCCGCCCTCACCTTTTTCAGCAAAGTTAGGAGCTTGACGTGTTGAGCTTACAAAGTGAGCG
>CAILQE010000063.1 GCA_903836325.1 uncultured Candidatus Saccharibacteria bacterium | reverse complement strand
GCTAAAAGAATTGAAGAAGCAAATGCCACTGGAAGTGATACGTTATCTTTTGCAGATACAGTAGATAAAGCTGCTGCAGATGCTGCCGTGTCTACTGAGGAAACAATGGATGGGGAAACTTATGTAGTTTCAAGAAACAGTAAAAGAGAAGCACTTAAACGTAGAAATATTACAACTGGACGAGTTGAATATACGGATATTAGGCGCGGAAATAACTGGCATAGCTCGGCAGTGGTAGACCAGGCCAACGCTATGTTTAGAGGCAATAATGCTGCACACACAGCCAACCTTAGGTATGTGTTAAATAAATCTAATACAGACGAAGAATTAACTAACGCTAAGAATGGAATGGGTACTTTAATAATGTCATGGGGAGCGAAAACTCCTGGTGATCGTATCTCAATTCTTAAAGGAGCTACAATTCCTCTTCAAGAAACTAAATTGGAGCTTAAATTCCTCAAATATGATGATAATGGCGTCCATACACTTGACACTAATGGCATAGTAAATGAATTATTTGAAAAACGTAATAGCTACAATATGGGTAACTTAAGCGCAAGTACCGTTAAGAATTTGAGTGATAATTATAGTACTATGCCCCCAGACCAGCAAGAAAAAATTCAGAAAATACTTAAAACTTTCGTGCAACAAGGTGGCGCAGAACTTGATAGTACTGGCGCCCAAACTGGAAGAATGCGACCAGATGGATTATCTATACCTGGACCGGCTAATACTCAAGAAAAATGGAGAGAATTTGGTGCAGAGCATTATATACCACCTTCACCACCTCCACCACCTCCAGGAACTCCACCACCACTTCCAGGAACTCCACCACCTCCACCACCAATTAACCCCTTCAAATAATATATGGATAATATAATTTCGCTTGAATCGAACAAGGAATCCTCTAATCCTATCAAAACAGATAAGAATATATTAAATAGCGTTGATCTATTGAATCAGGAAAATTTACCGAGTCCAACTGGTGGTTCTAATAGTAATTGGTCAACACAGGGAGGTCCGAGTAAGTCTTCTAAAGTAAATAAATTTTTCTCTAGAAAAAAATTGATAATCGGAGGTGGAATTATGGGTGGAGGCACCATTGCTACCTTTTTTATTTTTTCTATACTATCAGGACCTTTTCAGTTCATCCATATAGCTGAGCTTTTAAGAAAATTTCATTATGAAGCTCAAAGCATTGCTCAAGATGAGAGATTTGCGAGAGAAGTTAGATTGTTTGCAACTGGTAGAGCTGAAAGAACTAGAATGGGTTTTTTAGGTAATAAATTTGCTGATAGTTTTGAATCAAAGATCGGTAAAACTGGATTTAAGAGTGCTTACTCGGATAAATTCGGTCTTTTTGATGGATTAGTAATAGATAAAACCAACCCTAAATTCAAGGGAATGTCAGATGCCGAAATAAAAAAATTCGTAAAGGATACTTACGGGGTTGAAGTTAAATCACCGTCCGAGATTAAGGGTTCTTCAGCTAAGCTTAGATCTAACACAGATGCTCTCATGGTGGATGGAAGATCTCTTAGTGCCGTAGATAGCTATAAGCTGAATTATGCACTACTAAAAGAGGCTGGGTTGGGAAATATTTCTTCCGCGATCGGATCAAGATTTATGTGTGTTAGAGCAGGATGTGGTTTTAGTCCATTAACAAAGCTAAATAATAATATTAAATCTTCTATTGAAGAGTGGAATAACAAACGTAAAGCTAATCTTTCTGATGGTCAAACTAATTCTTTGGCAGAAAATAATCCTAAAGCTAAGGATAAAAATAGCCCTCCCCCTACAGCAACTGATACTACTAATCAAGGTAATGTTGATTCTACTATTTCAGAAACTAATAGTGGTGCTTCATCTGTAAAATCCGGTACTTCTAGTTTCGATACTTTTAAGGGTTCAGTAGCTGGTAAGTTTACTGGTGCCGCAGGTGCTGTTCTAGCTATTGTTTGTATAATGCAAGCCATAAATAAAAATATAGATAATTTAAAGCAGACTCAAGTGATTACGCCACTTATAAGAATGGGTGTAGAGTCACTAGCAGTAGGGAGTCAGATTAAGAGCGGTAATAACGTCAATTTAGATGAACTGAGCGCTATGTCTGCTCAGCTAAGCGGAAAAGATTCTAGCGGTAAAGTGAGTTCTTGGAGTCAAAGTCAAAGCATACAGACAAATCTGGGCAACCCGAATACCGGAGTAGCGCCAAATTCTACACTAAAAAGTATAGGAGGTAATGCAAGTCCTTTTGATTTCCTAAAAAGTATAAGCGATGCGCTCGATGTAGCCTGTGGAGCTATTGGTCAGGGAATATTAATGGTATTTACATTTGCTACAGATCTTACCGGAATCGGTATTATTGTTAATACCGTGACAACTTTAGTCACCTCTCAATTGTCTGGTCCAGTTATAGATACAGTTTCACATTGGATGGCTGGTTCTGCTGTTGACGTAGCTGCAATAGGTGCAGATTATGGAAATGCTATTGATTAT
>CAILQE010000062.1 GCA_903836325.1 uncultured Candidatus Saccharibacteria bacterium | reverse complement strand
GTGCTACATAGAAATCTAGTCTAACTAGATCTTCAACCCTATATCCGTCTAGTTCATAGTTAAATGAACCAAAACCGCTAGTTACACTTTTTAGTTGATCATAAAAATCTGTAAGTAAATTAGACAAAGGCGCATTGAATTCAATAAGTGCCTGGGCATCGATATAGCTAATATTTTTCTGCAATCCCCTCTTGGAAGTAATTAACTGCAGCACTGCTCCGATATATTCACTAGGAACCACAATCTCTCCTTTAATCCAAGGTTCAGAGATTTCAGTTATTAAAGATGCTTCTGGTAGTTCGGCTGCACTTTTGACGTCGGTAATTTCTCCACTGGTTAGTTTTACTATGTAATCTGTAGAAGGATTAGTAACTACAAGCTCTAGATTGTATTCACGCTCTAATCTTTCTCTAACTATTTCAAGATGAAGTAGGCCTAAGAATCCGATTCTAACTCCAAATCCAAGGACGGGTGAATTTTCAAGCTCATATTGTAGAGCTGAATCACTTAGAGTTAGTTTTTCTACAGCTTCTTTTAGGTCATTATATTGTTCGTTACTTTGAGGAAAGAATCCTGCATAAACGAATGGTTTTACATCCTTATATCCAGGCAGAGCTTCAGTGCTCGGATTAGAAGACAGGGTTACAGTATCTCCCACTTTTGCATCTCTTGTAGTTTTTAGATTGGTAACTATATATCCAATTTCACCATCATTTAACTTTTCCAATTTTTTCATGTCTGGTTTTAACATACCGACTTCTAATGCTATTCCGTTTACTTTTGTGGCCATCATAAGAATTTGATCGTTAGTTTTAATATCTCCACCAAATAATCTTACGTATAGGACTACTCCTCTGTATTCATCGTAATAGGAATCGAATATTAAAGCGGTCGTATTATTTGCTTCAGCTTTTTTAGGAGCTGGGACTTTTTCAACAATTTCATCAAGTAGTTCTGCTACTCCAGTACCAGTCTTAGCCGATATAGCTAAAATTTCTTCTTTCTTACATCCAAGTAAACTTATTATTTCTTCAGATACTTTTTCAACATTAGCAGCTGGTAAATCTATTTTATTTAGAACTGGAATAATATTTAAATCTGCAGCAAGTGCAAGATACACATTAGCCAGTGTTTGGGCTTGAATTCCTTGACTGGCATCCACAACTAGAATAGCTCCTTCACAAGCCTCAAGGCTTCTAGACACTTCATACGAGAAGTCTACATGACCTGGAGTATCTATTAGATTTAGTTCAAAACCTTTGTAATTCATTCTCACAGGTGCAAGCTTAATAGTGATACCTTTTTCTCTCTCAAGGTCCATTTTATCTAGCAGCTGATTCTTCATCAATCTCTTGTCTACAGTGCCAGTTAACTCCATCAATCTATCTGCAAGAGTACTCTTGCCATGATCTATGTGGGCAATGATACAAAAATTTCTTACTTTGCTTATTTCCATCTTTTTATATTATACCAGATTTAACAGGGGTGGACTAGAGCTCTTCAATTCTTATGGGTCTAATGACTATTTTCTTAAGCCTTTGGAAAACTGGAGCAGCCTCTTCAAGCTCTAAAGCTCTAGATATCAATAAATGAACTGTGAAGACAACAAATGTAATTAAACTGAATTTTAATCCTAGCTGGAAGAAACCTTTATCTTTAGTAAGTAGCGGAAAAGCGGATATCATAATAAAGCCAGCAACAATATTAAATCCTGTAACTGAAATTATTTTCAACATACCCTTAAAGAATTTTACATCGAAAATCTCTCGGTCTCTCATGGCCATAATAATAGTTAATATTATTACTTCTGAAGCAGCGACTATAGACTGCGCTATGGCAAGACCTGCTAGACCATATGCCCCCGGCCTAGATAGATTAAAGGCCAAGATTATATTTAGGCCAATTGTAAATATAGAAACAAATAAAGGGGTTTTAGTATCTTTGTGTGAATAGAACCATCTTGAAATCATGGAATAAACTATTCTAAAAAATATTGCAAAACATAGGAAACCAAATATTAAAGATATCTGTTCATTGCCTCTAGAGAAAATTAATCTAGCAAGATAGCCTCTAGCAAAATAGCAGATCACAATTACGGGTGCACTAATCCAAATTAATACTGTTAGAATTTTCCTAAAATCTGATCTAAATTCTTCTGGTTTTCCTTCAGATAATTTTCTATTTAATCTAGGGAATGCTGCGGTAGATATGGCAGTACCAAGTAGTAAAATTGGAGCAGTACTAAGAATATATGCGTTGTTGTAGTAGGATATTGCTCCACTACTGATTCCTGAAGCTATATTTGTTTCTACTATACCTTCAACTTGATCCATTCCTTGATCTAGAGACCTTGGTGGAAGATTTCGAAGTACCGCCCTAAAGTCTTTGGCTCTATACATAATTTTAGGAGTCCAAGAAAAATCGCTTTTAAGAAGCCCCAGACAAACGATTAATAGCTGAAGTATTGCGCCTACTAATGCACCTATACCCAGTCCGACCAGTCCGATATTGAATCTAAATATAAATATACTGACAATTATTGATGCGTTATAAACGATTGGTGTAATAGCATAAAAGAAAAATCTGCCCATAGTTTGTTGAGCTGCAGTAAGCAGTCCAGAAACAGTAAATAGTAACGGGTTGAATGCCAGCAGACGCATTATTGTAGCTGCCGTATGGACTTCCGTAGGGGATAGATTAGGAGCAACAACGTATCTAATTAGTTGATCGGCGAATATTATAATAACTATAGCCACGAACAACATAATCAGTGACAGAAAATTTAATAGGGAGCTTACTAGCTTCCACATATACCCTATTCCGACACTTGTTATTCGATCAGCCAATATTGGCATCACTGAAACACCAATCACACCTGCAGATAAAGTAAAGAAGAAGAAATCTGGAACGTTAAATGCTGCGAAATAGGCATCTGTTCCATGCGGTCCTGTTATTGGAAAGTTAGCATTTACTAATTTAGTTCGAAGAAAACCTAAAATTTGTCCTATGAAAGTTGCACCCATTAGTAAAAAAGCAGCGTTTGCGATGCTTACTCTTTTTGGTTTTACTTGTTCATTTTTATTATTTTCCATAAAACAATTACTAATATTATAAAAGAGTACTAATTAATTTAACAGATACTTTTTTTAATATAATTTAGCTTTTTCGGGCATTTTAGAACCCTTCAAGATTTCGTCTACATCTTTAGCGTCTATGGTTTCTTTTTCTAATAACTTTTCTTTAAGAGCTTCGAGATATTTAAGGTTAGCTTTAATTATTACTTCAGCTCTAATTGAAGCTTGTTTAATTAATTCTTCCACCTCATCGTCAATGATTTTTGCTGTTTCATCAGAATAGTCTCTTTCGTGAACTAATCTGTCTATCATCATGCCGTCATCAGTCTTAAAGACCTGGTTTCTAAGTTTATCACCCATTCCTTGATTAACTATCATGTCTCTAGCCAGTTCTGCAGCGTTCTGTAGGTCAGATCCAGCTCCAGTAGTAATCTTATCTCTTCCTAGTATTATCTCCTCTGCGATACGTCCACCCATGCCTCTAGCAAGTATGTCTTTGAATTGAACCAATGATGCATACACTCTATCTTCAGGTGGGATAAACCATGTAACTCCTCCTGTTCCACCACGTGGAATAATTGTAACTTTGTGAACTGGGTCACTGTCTGGAAGTACGTGACCAACAAGAGCGTGTCCAGCCTCATGATAAGCTGTAACTTCCTTGTCTTTCTGAGTCATTACTTTACTCTTTCGCTCAGGTCCAATTGCTACTTTTTCAAATGCTGAAGTAACGTCATCGTTATTAATTTCGTTTCGGTTTGCTTTTGCAGCAATAATTGCGGCTTCGTTAGCAATATTGGCTAAATCAGCACCAGATGATCCTGCACTTTTAGCAGCTAATGCGTCTAGGTCTATATTCTTAGAAGTAGGTTTTTTAGCAAAATGAACTTTTAGAATTGCGAATCGATCGTTTCTATCTGGTAAATCAATGTTTACTCTTCTGTCGAATCTTCCTGGTCGAAGTAAGGCTGGGTCAAGTACATCAGCTCTGTTAGTAGCAGCAAGTACGATTACGTTTTGTCCCTGTTCGAAACCATCCATTTCAACAAGTATCTGGTTAAGTGTTTGTTCTCTTTCGTCGTGACCACCACCCATACCACTTCCTCTTCTTCTACCTACTGCATCAATTTCATCTATAAAAATAATACAAGGTGAATTCTTCTTAGCTTTAGCGAATAAATCTCTAACTCTTGAAGCACCAACTCCTACGAACATTTCTACGAATTCAGAACCAGAAATAGAGAAGAAAGGAACATTAGCTTCTCCTGCTACAGCTCTAGATAGCATAGTTTTACCTGTTCCTGGAGGACCCACAAGCAATACGCCTTTAGGAACTTTTGCTCCTAGAGAAGAAAACTTCTTTGGGAATTTTAAGAATTCAACAACTTCTTCTAGATCCTGCTTGGCTTCATTGCTGCCAGCGACATCTTTAAAGCTAACTTTATCTTTTTCATTTCCGTATAATCTTGCTCGGCTCTTTCCAAAGCTTAGAGCTTGGTTACCTTGCCCTTGAGCACTCTTCATCATTACATAAAGAATTAAACCTATTACAACTACAGGGCCTATTGTAATAAGGATACTTACCCATGTAGATGAGCCGTTGGATGCAGCAACTGCGTTTACTTGAACCTTAGTGTAATCTAGTCCTTCTACTTTAAGTGTCGCATTAGGTTCTACGTAAGTTTTAAGAGTTGGCGTATTATCTCCCTTTTTAGTGATTAGCACTTCGTTGCCAGTCACCTTAAGAGTTGAGTAGTCTCCATTGTTAGCACTTCTAATTGCTGTAGTTATTGGAATTGTTTGAAGTTTAGTATTTTGATTTGTTGCAGCAAGTAGAATTAGTCCGAATATTATTATAAGAGAAATAAAGCCTAGATTTTTCATGGCTGCATTTTTATTAGGTTTACCGCTCATCGAATTTCTTTTTTTATCCATATAGGAAATATTATACCTTAAATTTTGCCCCTAATTGATAGAAGGATAATTTTACTACAATCACCTATTGTTTAATTACTCCGCCGTACGATCCTGCTCCAAAAGATAAATCAGATCCTGAACTTGAATTTCCCTTATTCAGGAGAGTTAGCACTGATCCTACGCCAATCACACCTAGAAATGCCATACCCATAAAGCCAAGGAATTCTTTCCTTGTCATTTCCTTATCCAAAAATGATGCTGCTTTATTTTTAGTTTCGTTCATTTTATATTTTTTATATTTTTAATACTTATTGTTTATGCTTAGATTATATGCATTTATATAAAATAATACAACTTACGGATTAGTAATTGCTGTATATATAACAGTATCTGTATAAGCTCCTGAAGGAATGGTTGTATCCGCACAAATTCCATACCAGACCACAGTGCTCTTACCTCCAGTCTGTGCCGTACTTGGCGATTCAATTAAGTCCATATTTGATACTGGAGCTGTATTTGTCCATGGATAAGGAACTTGAGCAAAATTAACTGCATTTGGATTCGTTGAAGTTGTAGTTGGTCCTGCTCCAAAATTGGTTCCTAAGCTAGAAGTGTCGTCTATCCTATAACCCCAAGTGTTGTAAGGTAGCCCCGTAGAAGTAGTTCTCGTATATGTAGTTGATGAAATGTTGGTGGAACCAGTTAAATATCCAGATGAATTAAGTCCCATAAGATAAAGCTTATACCCAGTAGAATTACCTGTAGTTACCGTAACATTATCATTGTTTATCGCACAAGCATTGCTAATACCAGAAGTAAAACTAACATTAAGTGAGGCAGTGGATCCTGAGGATATTTGTAGTGTACAAGTACTGTATGTGCATCCGCCGTAGAGTCCACTTCCGTATGTTGAATCTGCATTTATAGCTATTGGAACTACGAATATTAATAATAGACAACTAGCTAGTAGTGCCTGACATATTTGTAAGTACTTTAGATGTTTCATTAATTGGTGAGTTTATTGTGTTTATTTGTGAAAAGAACGTATTCCTTATTACTTCAATAATACCACCTAGCCCGCCACTATGTGAAACTGTTAATGTTTCTGAAGTTTTAGTGGTATTGCAACCATCTATAGACTTAATCATATAGTCATGAGATCCAATCAATAAATCTGTGGAAATAGAATAGTTTCCTTGCATATCGGTGTTGAAATTAGCTACTTCATTACTATCTCTAAATAGATGTTCAGTAACTAAAGTTTGCTCTCCTGAATTTCCACTAATATTGAGGCTTGTGCCGGTGTTATCCACGGAGATTGTAGGAGTGTTCATTATCTGACAAACACTAACGTTAATTGCCGTATCTGCTTTGGCATAACCTATGCTAAAAATAGCTAAAGATAGCAACATCGGAAATACTAGGGTTGTTAATAAAAATGTCTTTAAAAGTATCTTCTTCATGGATATATTATACCATTTTTGATGTTTTTTTACTAGTTTGGAGTTGCCGTGTACATAACTACTCCGGTATAGTTTCCGGATGGCTGAGAAGTATCTAAACTGGCTGCATACCAGACTGTGGTTGCATCATTAGCTGAGGTTGTATTAGTGACTTTCAAAGAAACTGGACTACCCAGTACTGGAACTTTAGCAAAATTATAGCTACTACTAATTGTCTGGTTAGTTAAAGGTCCGCTAGGACACACGAATCCCGCTAAAGTAGTGGAGCAAAAGCCCCAATAATTTGCATTTAATATTCCCGGGGAAGTATAAACGGATGGTGTCGCAAGAATATAATGCGAACTACCGTCACTTAGCGATGTCGTGGAGCTAGATGCATTACTTAGCTGAAGAGTGTATCCATTTGTGTTTGAAGTACTAACACTTACGTTGTCGCTATTTGCAGATTGCACACCACTAGGTAGAGGTGTGACATTGATAGTAACAGATCCCGACGAGTTAATAGATAATACTGAATTAACGTTAACTGTTATAACTGTGGACGTTGAAGATACCGTAGCGAATACCGGCTTGAAGAAAAGAAACGTTAAGATAACCACCAAAAAAGATGATGCAACTAAATAAATATCGTGATTTAATTTAATCTTCATTATGTTGTCACAATAGTATAAACCACCGTAGTCGTATAAGCTCCGGAAGGTTTGGCAGTGTTAGCGTAAATACCATAAAAAACAGTTGAATACGTTGTAGCAACCTGACTTGCGGAGTAGTTAATGACTTGCGGTGCGGAATAAAGTGGTATTCCAGCAAAAGTAGGAGAACCCGTTAAGCTAGAGGTTCCACACGAAGATGTGCCAGTAGTGGCAGTGGTTTGAAGACCTCCAGATAATGTTCCCAATGTAACTCCGGAAGGATAGTTGGTAGAAGCATTTACTGTGCTACCAAATTTAACTCCGTTAGTAGAACTCAGTGAATAAGGATCAGGATATGCACTATATCCCCAAGTATTTGCACTACTTAACGCTGACGCAGATCCTCCTCCTGAAACAGTAG
>CAILQE010000061.1 GCA_903836325.1 uncultured Candidatus Saccharibacteria bacterium | reverse complement strand
GCTCTATGCCAACTTCAGTCTTCTCTCTTTGTAATGGATTTAGATTATTAACGCCATTTACCTGCTGGCTATCCACTACCGTAGCTTTAGAAGGAGCTAGATAACTATCTCCAAAATGAGCCGGAAGTTCCATAACGCTAGCAATAGAAGCTAAAGACATCACTCCTAGCGATAAGGAGATTGCTTTTTTTGTTTCTTCTAAAGTTTTTATTAAATTGTTTTTATTTTCTATCATAACGATAGCTTTATATTAGCAGAAATTAGACAAAAAGTCAATAAGTGCTAATGGTTACTATTTATGATTAGTTCGATATCTTAGTTCGTTTTTGTGAACATCTAGATTAACTATATATTTATCAAATGGTTTTAATAGTGTTGAATACTGCCAATTTGGAGTAATAACGTTTAGTAGCTTGTTCTTCTCTTGCAAGTATTCTATCAAACTAAAGAAGTCCCCGTCTCCACTTACAATTATTGCTTTTGAATAATTTGGTAGTTCTTTCATGACCTCAAGAACTATATCTGTATCAACATTACCCTTTATGACGGGTTTATTTGGTTCATTTTTTGAATCACTGTCATTATTTTTAGGTACGCTTATCGTTTCTATTGTAGGTTTTAAGTAAACTAGAAATCCCAAGCTATGCATAAATTCATACAAAGATTCATTCTCTGGCATATACCCAATAAACATTATTGCTTTATCTACTCCATATTTATCCTTTAAAAACTTTCGGAATTTCTTCCAGTCCATTTTCCAACCCATTCTTTGAGTGCCGAGGTTTAAATTTTGGCTATCAATAAATGCGTATATTTTTTGTTTTCTAAAGCTTTTTCTAAAATTTTTCATATATCTATGTATACATTATACCAGTAAAGCCTCTTATAGATTATTTTGACTTAGTTTTCTAAGTTCTTTATCTGACTCAAAAGCCTCATTACTAATAACTAAACTCATAGAATTAATACCTTTTAAAACTAGACCTTTGTAGCTTTTTAATCTAGATAACGCTACATACCCCATTCCGGGACAGAAAGACTGACTTAGATCAATTTCAGCCCTATCTAGGCTCATACCCTGACTTTTATGAATAGATATTGCCCAAGCCAATTTGAGTGGAATCTGCTTAATGCTTAGTTCGTTATTTTGAAATGACCAATTATGCCACTCAGTAAATATATATTTAGAATCAATCGTTCTAACTACTGGCTTGTAATTTTTAAAACCTTTAACCTCACCCATTGTTCCATTCACGAAACCATCTTCTGGTTTATTTACCGTAAACATAACTTTACTGCCAACTTTAATAATGACATTATCTGGACTAGGAACATTGCTCCTATATATCTCCCTGAGTCTATGCTCTCCCTTATAACTAAGTTCGTACTTATACCACTTAGATCCTAGCTGTTCATTTCTAGCTAAGTTTTCCCTAGCAACATCAAAGTTATGGGAATAAAGTTTAATATAATCATTTAAATAATATTCCTCTATTTTTTGATTCAATTTATTTCTAATTTCAAAATTTACATTTCTATTACGAATCGACATTAAAATATTATTCAATGGATCTAAATCATTTTGCCTATGTTGTTCATCTAGGTAACAAATTTTTAAATCTAAATCTCTAAAAGATTTAGATGTATATATGAAATGTGTTTTACCTGTCCTATCAACTGGAGGAAGTTGAAAAAAATCACCTACTAAAATTACCTGTTTACCTGCAAATGGTTTAGAAATCTGACATGCTTTTTGAATGCTTATATCAATTTTAGAAAAATCTTCAGCACTTAACATGGAGATCTCATCTATAATTAATATATCTGTGTTTTTTACATTTTCTATTAGTTTTAAATTCGGTATTTTAGATAAATTAAAACCGCAATACGAATGAATAGTCTGACCATTAATGTGAGTTGCTGCTACTCCAGTTGATGCAGTGATTGCAATTCTTTTACCGGATTTTTTATTTTCATTTATAAATTTATTTACCAGATATGTTTTACCGCTACCCGGATAACCAGTAAGATAAACATTCTCTTCTGCCATCATTAATTCAAATGCCCTACTTTGCTTCATTAATTTAGAGCATAGGATAAAACGATTTTATTTAGTAATCTATATTATTAAATTTTAATGAAATAAATTATCTAGATCAGAGATTTTAACTCTTTTTTGTTCAGTAGTATTTCTATCTCGAACAGTAACAGAATCATCTTCTAATGAATCGAAGTCTACGGTTATACAATACGGAGTTCCAATTTCATCTTGACGTCTATAACGCTTTCCAATATTACCGTTGTCATCCCAAGAAATATCTCCAAATTTATCCATTAAATTATTAAATATTTCGTTAGCTTTTTTAACTAATTCAGGCTTATTTTTAAGCAATGGACTTACCATAGCTTTATACGGAGCAAGTTTGTTAGGTAGATCTAAGTATGTTCTTGGCTCACCATTAACTTCATCAACTTTATAAGTAGTAGATAGTACCGCTAGAACTAATCTATCTAAACCAAATGAAGGTTCAATTACATGAGGGATAAACTTTCTAGTATCTCCCTTAACCGTATATTCTAAGTTCTTACCAGATTTTTCCTGATGTTTCGTAAGGTCATAATCAGTTCTATATGCTAGACCAGCGATTTCTTTTACGCCGATTGGGAATTCATATTCAAAATCTATAGTACGTTTGGAATAATGTGCTCTCTCATTCTCGGGAATTTCTTTTTCATGAAGTTTATCTTTATCTAGTCCAAGAACTTCTACGAAGAAGTGTCTCACCATATTAAGTTGAATATCGAATTCTTTTTCCCAATTTTCTGGATCTATAAATAACTCATATTCCATAATTTCCATTTCTCTAGATCTAAAAATAAAATCTCTAGGTGAAATTTCATTTCTAAAATTCTTTCCAATTTGAGCTATACCGAACGGCAAGTCAGGATAAAAAGTATCAACTATATTTTTAAAATTAACAAACATTCCCTGAGCGGTTTCTGGTCTTAAATAAACTTTCGATTCTTCACTAGCAACTGGTCCAACCATGGTTTGAAACATTAAATTAAATTGATCAGCTTTTCCAAGTTCATTTCCATCAGGACTCTTGATTCCTTTTTCATTAACCAAGTCATTCATTTGAGATAAGCTAAGCCCTTCAGCAACTAATCCATTGTCCTCTATAAGATGGTCTAGTCTATATCTTTTCTTGGTAACCTTATCTTCAATTAGCGGGTCGTTGAATGTGTCTACGTGACCGCTAGCCTGCCAAACTTTCTGATTCATTAAAATAGCACTATCTAATCCATAGACGTTTCTTCTTTGCTTAACGAAATAGTTCCACCATAAATTTTGAATATTCTTTTTTAATGAAACTCCGAGCGGACCATAATCCCAGGTTCCACTTAATCCACCATAAATTTCAGATCCAGGAAAAATAAATCCCCTTCTCTTACATAGGCTTACAATTTCTTCTAGTGTTACTTTACTCATTAATCTAGATTATACCGAAAGATGCCGCTTAAACATAGATTGAATTAGATTATTAATAAGAGATAATTCAATATCTTCATCTTTTATGTTAAATATTTTATCTGGTGAATCTGAAAATAATATTCTAAGATATTTAATAGTTTTAGAATCAAACCTCCCACTGACAGCCTTAACGAATGTCATATTATCTAAATCAAAATTATATTTTGATTCTATATTTAATTTTTCATCTTTATCATCCGTAAATAATTTAGGCGTAAATCCGCTCAATTTTATCAATTGAGAAAAAAAATAATTACTAATAGAAAGATCATTTAGTCTTAATTCGTTGGCTAGTTTTAATGTGTTTTTTAAAAGTCTGTAATATTCACTTCCCGAATTATCTTCAGTATATTTATCGATAGCTTTTAATACTTCATAGGCTAGCTTTATTTTATCTAAATCTTTTTGAATATTAATAAAATATTCGATTCCTCTTGAAGATACTAGAGTGTCAATATCGCCCTTACCTTTAATGAAAGATATTTCACTAACTGAAAAAAGTTCGATTCCGGCGGCTAACTTAGATTTTAATTTTCTAGATCCTTTAGCTATCAACCTTATTTTTCCTTGGTCTCTCGTTATTACGGTGACTATTCGGTCATTATCCCCGTAATTAATTCGTGACAATACAATTGATTCACTAATAACCTTGTTCATTTTGTGAGTTCTATGAGCTTATTAATGGTCGCACTCGGTTTATATAAATATTTGTATATATTAAATTGCACTTTGAAATCTCCAAATTTATTAAGCATTTCCTTTTCCGGAATAGTGCTCAAGATAACAATTCTGATATTGTCTAAATCCCCATATGATCTTAGTTCGTATAAAAGTTCGATCCCTGAATTTTTTGTTAATTCTAGTTCCATAAAAATTATTTCTGGAATTTCTATATTAAGTTCATTTAAGGCTTGCTGAGCTGAGCTCGCACTAACAACAATATTACCCGATGACTCTAGTGCATTTGCATAGGTTTTTTGTAGAATTTTATCTGGTTCAACTAATAATACTTTCATCTAGATTAATTGTAATTGTTTAGAAGTACTCATCAAAGTACCTATACCTTTGAGATTATGGTGTTTAGATACCATTAATTTCATATTTATATTATTTAATAATTTTTCTGCAACAAAAATACCCGCCCCATTGGTGTGACTGAATTCTGGCATTGATCTTTTAGCTTCTTCAATCAGCTTGGTTCCCTGCCTTAAAATAGAGCTGCTCAAATTAATTTCTTTGGCATAGACACCCGCAACTACACCGTATCTACATTTGTGAGTGGCTAGTGTAACAACTTTATTATTAGTGCTTGATGCGGACTCAATCAACGATAAGCCTACACTCATCAAGAATCCTTCTAGAGCCATCCTATTTGAAAGTACGGGTCCAAAATTATTATTTATACTTACCTGTAATTTAACTCCGTAGTGATTAGCTAATTTATCAAGCTCTTTAGCGCTATCATATAAAACAGAAGAAAGTGATAGCGGTTCTAAATTAAATTTATTGTCATTTATATTTAAGCCCAATACGTAATTATCTATCATTTTTAGCGTGAAGTTTGCTATGTCTTCAATTTGATCTAGGTCTGTTTGGTTATTTATTTTACCCAATTGAGCTTGATGAAGAATTTGAATTAAAGGCAATTTAATATTATCGGCTACTTTTTGTAGGAGATAATATGATTTTATTAAATTTTGCTCGCCCGAATCCAAGTTAAATACCCTCGCTTCATTTAACCACCCTACTGAGGATTAATTATACACGGAAAAGAGATACTTACGGTATAAAAGTTAACGAAGATAGTATTTGATTAAATTCATTATTAAATCCACCACCTTCAGTCCATATTTGTAGAGTTTGTGTTCTTAGAGGAAGAATAATTAATGTGCCAGTTTTTCCATTATTCAATTTTCCATTTATTTGCACACCTATATTACCTTGTACTTTAGGTAATGAATACGGAACTACAGATGCATCGCTCGACGAATAAGTGTTTAGAGTATCAGAATAGCTAGCATTAACTACATTAATTCTAAGCGAATAATTACTAGCACTAGCATCATCTACTGAAGGTAATGATCCAGGATAAAAGTAACCGTCTATTCCGTCACTAGTATTATTAATATAACTGCTCCAGTTCTTAGGATAAGAGAAACTTATACTTCCGTAACTTGCCGGACCTAAATAAGAAGCAAATGGACTTTGAATCTGCTTCTGATAGCTAGCATTATCTAATGTTTGTTGTGCGCTTTTTGCCTGCACTACAGCAGATGCTATTAATTGATTGGCATTATTTTTATATTTCGATACATTGCCGGTTTGAATTACCGCAAAAATACTTACTAGTACTAGCAGCAAAGTTGCTACTACCAGCAATACTACTGAACTTACATTGCCATTATGGTTATGCTTCATTGAACTAATCGTATAGTATTAAGATTAAAATTTCAATTCACTAAGAAATTTTTTTAAATCTATTTTCTGATTCCTTCAAATATTTTTCTAGATCGGAGATAATTTTATTTCCTTTTTCATAATAAGTTATTGATTCATCGATATCTACATCACCAGATCTCAATTTATCTAATATTTCGTCTAATTCAGTGCTTAATTTTTTATAATCTAAGTTCTTATCGCTCATCTTATTTTCCTTTCACTTCCGCTAATATTTTGCCTTTATATAATTTAATTGAAATTTCATCTTTAATTTTTAAGTCTTTAGAATCTTTAATTATTTTATTATTGTGACTCAAAATAGCAAAACCTCTGGATAAGATGCTCTCCGGGTTATATGCCGATAAAATCTCTCTGCGATTATCAAGATGACTCTTCATTTCATTCAGGTTATCCGTAAGACACTCACTAAGTTGGAGCTTGATATCTTTAAGTTTGTTTTTGTAAGCTGCTAGAGACGATTCTAGATAATGATTCATTTGATTCTTGGCGCTATTTAAATTGCCAAGTAGCACTGAGCTTTCTGGAACTAATAGTTCCGCAGCATTTGAAGGTGTTGACGCATGAATATCGGCCGCTAATTCCGCAAGCGATACATCTATTTCATGTCCAATAGCTAGAACAGTTGGTGTTCGACTTGTAGCTATTGATCTAACTATTACCTCCTCATTAAAGGCAGCAAGATCTTCAGGACTTCCCCCTCCCCTAATAATTACCAAACAATCATACTTTTCTTTTAAGTCATTATTGAATTTATTAATGGCATTTACTATCTGGCTTACCGCAAGATATCCTTGTACTTGAACATCTATTACATCAATATCAAGACCTTTGTATCTATGATTTAAAATCTTAACAAAATCTTGATAAGCAGCCGACTGCATAGAAGTTATTAACCCTATTTTCTTGGGTGGGTACGGAATCTTTCTTTTCTTTTCTGCTAGAAAAAGGCCTTCTTTATCTAATTTCTGCTTCAAAAGAAGAGCCGCTCTTTTAATACTCCCCTCGCCCACAAGTTCTATTGCCTCAACTTGCATGCTCATTCCGTAGTTATTATGTAGGTGAGGATAGCTAAATATTCTAATAAGCATTCCATCTTCCATTGGAAAATGAATTTGTCTTACTGTTCCAAAAAATTTAACTGTAGAATTCTCATCTTTTAAATCAAAATAAACCCATTGATTTTTACTAATTCTAAAATTGGCCAATTCTCCTTCTACTAGTACTTTCCCAAAATTATAGTCAAAAGTTTGATTAATTAAATTAACCAATTCAGATACATTGATCGTTTGTGGAGTAAAATCCATTTATCCGTTAGTCTTACGTTTGTTAATTGTCTTATGATAGAAATAAAATCCTGGCGGCAACTGAATCAAAGTATTTAGTACTCTATACATAATTGTTACCGGTAGAGACACACTCGCAGGTATTCCAGTAGAAACTAGAACTGCAGTCATCAAGGCTTCATATATTCCAATTCCGCCTGGCAATACGGATATCAATCCAGCAAAATTAGCTACTCCGTAAGCTAGAATAATAGCACCAAGATTTACCACTTTTCCAAATGCTAGATATACAGCGTAAATTACTAAAACTTCTGTCAAATTAGCTAGGAATGCATACCAGAAAGGATTAATTAATTTTTTATATGACTTGGTAATATTTTGATAATTATCATGGAAATCGATAAAAACTTTTTTTGCTTTAACAATACTTATTGTGTCTTTTTTCCTACGAAGAATCCTTCCTGCAATCCAATTTATAGCTTTAGTTGTATTTGTAAAAAAGTTATCTATTCTTGCCTGACTACCTACTACATACGCAAAAACACCGGTTAATACGAACAGGATCGTAGATAATGAACCAGCTACTAAAATTGTAAGATTATTTACTCTACCAAATACGGCTAGAATAATTACTCCAATAAACAATAGGAGTTCGAATGACAAAATTGTCATTATTAATTTCATTAATTGTATCAACGTTGCTTTAGCTCCAGATACCTCCTTATTCTCACTTACCTTAACTCCAAAATAAGATATTCCAGTTAATCCTCCGCTAGGAAACAAATGATTTATCAAGTTGAGCTCTAATGATGCACTATATAGATAACGATAGCTAAGTTTGTTTCCAACTATCCCAAAAAGACCCTGATACATCTTGGTTTGAGCATGATAATTAAGTGCTTCAATTGGAATAATTAATAATAGTGCCCACGCATTTACATTTTTTAAATTATCTATTGTTAAAGCTATTTGATTTCTAAGAAAATAAATTAAAGCAAATAAAGCAACTAAAGAAAGTATGTTGATTATTAATTTCCATTGTTTCTTTACGGGAACTTTTCTATTCATTGATAGATCTATTATACAAGTTAATCAGTAATAAATGGTATAGTAATTCATGAAATGAGACACATTTTTATACTAGGAAGACAACCGGAACTTGGAGTTGCAGAACTCGAAAGTCTATTTGGTAGTGATAAAATTACAGATTTTGAAAATAATCTAGCGATTCTTGACTATGAAGGAGAAATTAATTTTATTAATTTAGGTGGAAGTATCAAGTGCGCAACTATCATGGAAGATATTGAAAACCTTAATATAAACGCTCTTCCTTCTAAGATAGAAAACGTATGTTTAGAATTAGAAAAAACTATACCTGAAGGAAAGATAATTCTTGGATTCTCTTTTTACAATATTCCTTCAGACATTGGAAGCATGACAAAACTTGGAATTCGTATAAAAAAAGCTCTTTCTAAAAAAGATCGAAGTATAAGATTTATTCCAAATAAAGAATTAGACTTAAATAGCGCATCCGTGTATCACAATAAACTAACGAGCGAACATGGTATTGAAATTATAGTGGCTAAAATTAAGAATAGAATCATAATTGCCAGAACTTCTTATGTTCAGAATATAGACGCCTACCGAAATAGAGACCAAGAAAGACCATTTAGAGATTCTAAAATTGGAATGCTTCCTCCTAAACTGGCGCAAATTTTAATAAATCTAGCCAAATCAAACAATAAAGATCCGAAGACCGTACTAGATCCTTTCTGTGGAACTGGCGTCGTATTGCAAGAAGCCCTACTTATGGGCCTTGACGTTATTGGCTCAGATCTTAATCCTAAGATGGTAGATTTTTCTGTAAAAAATACGTCTTGGCTTAAAGAACAATACCCCGGAGTAAAAGATCCTACCGTTATTAAAGAAGGTGACGCTACAATCACTAAGTGGGATAACTTCGATTTAGTAGCTTCTGAATCTTATCTAGGCGCCACCTACTCTTTCTTCCCAAGAGATGAAGAACTAGCAAAAGAAATGTCTTCAGTTAACAATTTACTTAAGAATTTCTTCAAAAATCTACATGAACAAATAGATGAAAATACCGGAATTTGTGTCGCCGTTCCAGCATGGAATAATAAGGGTAATTTTATGACCCTACCACTTATTGACCAGATTGAAGATATGGGGTATAATTTCATTAATTTAAAGCACTCAAGTGCAAAGCATCTATTCTACTCAAGAGAAGATCAAATTGTTGTAAGACAGCTGCTTGTAATTAAAAGGAAGTAAATAAGATATGTCACACGTAAAAGCCGGCGGTACCGCCAAAAACGTACATGATTCACCTGGTCAACGATTAGGCGTTAAAGTATATGCTGGAGAAAAAGTTAACAACGGTCAAGTTATCGTAAGACAAGTTGGAATGACTAAAAGACCTGGTGAAGGAACTATGCTAAGCAAGAACTACACCATTCACGCTAAAAAAGATGGAGTTGTATCTTTTGAAAAAAGAAAAGTTAGAACTTTCAGTGGTAGAAGCGTTCAAAGAACTTTCGTTTTAGTTAAGTAACCCTTGTAAAAAACACGTTTTTGTGGTATATTAATTATACTAAATTAAAAAACAAAAATGTCAGAACAAAACATCTCAGAATTTAATGAAAATCAAGCAAAGCCTCCTTTTGTTTATCCTGAAACTGTACTATTAAGAAAAGTTGAGTCTGATTCCCTATCTGAAATAGAATCTATGAATTTAGAGAGAGCAGTAGAATTATTCAAGCATAATGATGATTCATTGGATACACCTCCTAAGATCACAGATAAAACTGAATCAAAAGCCTTAGAACGAATTTCTTTATTCAGAAATTCCTCTGAAAACTTCAACACACTTTTATCACAAGTTGAAAATGCTAATCCAGATCTTGAGCCAAAAGATATATTAAATACTATCCGCGAAAATAATGAATTAAGAACTGAGATAGGACTTATTATTCAAGATTCTATTTCTAAACTATGGACTGAAAATAAGCTCCCTGAAAGATTAATGCTTAATGGAGAGAAAAATCCACGGCTCAAAAAGACTAATGATGTTTTTGGTCTTAAAAGCCAAGAATATTCAGCTCAATTAGCTTTATCTATGATTGATGGATCATTTGATGATGATTATCACGGAGATGGTCCGATAGATATAAGTGAAACTGGAAAAGTTATTAGTGGTCAGCACCGATCTGGAGCATTAATGGCTATTGGTGACTGGAAGTTTTAATTTAACTCTTTTTTAATTTTTTCAACCACATCTGCTATTGTTACTTCAGATTTAATTAAATAGTCATCTGCACCTAGTTTTTTAGCTTTATCTATATCCATTTCCTGACTTAAAGCACTTAGCATAATTATTTTTAAATCTTTTGTTTTATTTGTATTTTTCAATATATCCAGAACATCAAAACCGTCTACCTTTGGCATCATGATATCTAAGAGTATTATGTCTGGTTGGTAATTAATTGCAGTAGCAAGAGCGTCTTCACCGTTTCCTACTCTTCTAATATCGAAGCCTTCTGCCTCGAATCTAGTTACATAGACATTCGAAAGAGATTCATCGTCTTCAACTAATAAAATTTTATATTTTTTTGAATTATCCATATCTTTATGTTAACGCTTGTGCTTGTAATAGACAAACTATTTAAGACAACATCGACTTAATAAAACCATTGAATAATGGATGTGGTTTTGTTGGTCTACTCTTGAATTCAGGGTGATATTGACTAGCGATAAAGAATGGATGATCTACAGCTTCAATTACCTCTACTAACTTGTTGTCTGGATTTATTCCGGAAGCTTTTAATCCCCATTTATTAAATCTTTCTACATATTTAGGGTTACATTCACCTCTGTGTCTATGTCGTTCAACTATACTGCTTTTCTTATATAAACTATGCGCCAATGATCCCTTATCAAGTTCGCAAGCATAATCTCCCAGCCTCATTGTTCCACCGGTCATTTCCTTATCTTCTTGCCCGGCCATGGTTATGATAACCTGGTTTTTACTCTTAGGATCTAGTTCAAAAGTAGTCGCATTAGTCACGCCATTCAATCTAGCAACAGCAATAACCGCCATTTGTAATCCTAGACATATTCCAAGAAAAGGCTTCTTATTTTGAAAAGCATAACTTGCTGCATTTATTTTTCCTTCTAAACCACGCTGTCCGAAACCCCCAGGGACTAAGACGCCGTCATATTGTTCTAGTTCTTTAGAAATATCTTTTTTACCATCAAAAAGAGAAGCATTTATCCAACTAATATTAATCTTGCAATCATTCCACATCGCCGCAGAGCGAAGTGCTTCGAAAACTGACATATATGTATCTGAGTTGTCTAGGTATTTAGCTATGAAGGCTAAATTAATTTCTTTCTGTTGATTAGCTGTCGCCCTCTTAACCATCTCTCTCCATTTTTTAAGATCAGGTTTAGCTACTTTTAATTTTAATTTTCTAACTATTACTTTAGCGATACCGGTTTCTTCTAAAGTTATTGGCACCTGATAAATACTATCAGCATTTGGAAGTAATGCGATTGCTTCTCTATCTACTCCGGTAAATAAACACAGCTTATCTTTTACGCTTTCATTTGCTAGATTCTCGCTTCTAGCTACTAAGATATCTGGCTGAATACCAAGTCCTCTTAACTCACGAACTGAGTTCTGGGCTGGTTTAGTTTTGGTTTCCTGAGAGGCTCCTAGATATGGTAGATAGACCAAATGTACGTAAAGACAATTCATTCTACCTACTCGTACACCAAGCTCTCTAATAGCCTCTATGAAGCTCAAAGATTCATAATCCCCTACTGTTCCACCGATCTCAACGATGTGCACATCAAAACCTTTTCCTGCCTCTATTATATATTCCTGAATAGCTCTGGTTAGATGGGGTATGATTTGAACATCATCACCGTTATATTTACCGTTTCTCTCGTCATTTATAACTTTTAACAAAACTCTTCCTGACATAACTGAGCTCTTTTGAGTTAATTCTTGATCTATAAATCTTTCATAATGACCTAAATCTAGATCCGTTTCAGCACCATCTTTAGTCACGAAACATTCACCATGTTCTCTGGGATTAAGAGTGCCGGCATCCACATTTAGATAAGGGTCACATTTTTGTAAATTAACTTTTAGTCCACGAGATTTTAGGAGGTTTGCAATTGAGGCAGCGGTGATTCCTTTACCGAGCCCGGATATTACTCCACCAGTAACAAAAATATATTTTGTTTCTTTAGCCAAACTTACCCCTTTGTAATTACTATATGCTATAACATTTTGTAGCTAACTGGCAAGTTTATTTTGTATTTAAATATTTTAGAGCGGCATCTAATTGAGGATCATTGCCATTAGTAATATCAGTTTGGCTCATATTTACTATCTGATCAGGAGTAATTCCTTTTTTGTTTATATTCTGTCCATTAGGTCTAAACCAGCTTGCTACTGTGACTTTTAATTGAGCTCCGCCACTAAGATTAATTAATTGCTGTACAACGCCTTTTCCATAACTCTGCTCACCTATTACGTATGCTTTTGAGTTATCATGCAGAGCTCCAGTTAAAATTTCACTAGCAGATGCACTTCCCCCATTTATTAGTACTGCAGTAGGTAAATTATTCAGAGTCAGATCTCCTGTCGAATAATAAGTATCCAGTACTTGAGTGCCTCGTTTTTCTTGGAGAACCATATCTGAACTAGGAAGCCACATACTAGCTACGCTTACTGCACCGTCTAGTAATCCTCCAGGATTATCTCTAAGATCAACTACTACAGACTTAACATTATTTGAAATAAAATATTTAGCTGCCTTGTTTGCTAAATTAGCGGTATCATCTCCAAATACACTAATTTGCATATATCCAATATTTCCATCTAGAATCTTGTATGTGACGCTAGGGATCGAGATTGTGTCTCTGACTATAGTAAGATTAATAGTCTGATTTCCACCTCGAACTATTACTAAATTAACTTTTGTTCCAGCTTTTCCATGAATCTCACTCACTACCTTATCGATACTTTGACCGTTTGTCGAAATACCATCTACAGATACGATTAAATCCTTTGCTAATATTCCCGCTTTTGAAGCCGGAGCACCATCAATAGGAGCTATAACTTGAATATTGCCATTAGAATCTTTTCCGAGCTCAGCACCTATTCCGATAATTGATTGATTTAATTGGCTATTAAAGCTTGAAGCTTCCTTAGGTGTAAAATATTCAGTATATGGATCGTTAGTGGAACTAGCAATTCCATGCTTGATTCCATCTAGAATTTGATTTTCTGTTAGTGGTTGATAATAATTGTTTTTTAGCGCCTGATATACCTCGTTCACAGAATTATAATCTAGATTATTTGGAAGACCTGTTTTATTTTTTGATCCCGAAACATTCAATCTTCCACTTCCGTAAGATACCCCTAAACCGAAAACTAAAATAAGAACTAATGAGATAGAAATGTATTTAATATAATTTTTTAAAATAATTTCTCTCAAGTATTTAATTTTTGTTTTTCCCTGCATCTGATTTATTTTACCTGAAAACGAATACAAAGACTACTGCCAAGTTCTCCATTGTGTAGAGAATTGGCCAGTAAGTTGCTGGTTATATTGGGAAACTAAAATCTGATTTCCATCCACTGCCTCAACGTACATAACATGTCCCCAAGTTCCACTAGTACTCACAGCCACGTCTCCGACTTCTGGAAGAGTATCAAAAGGTATTCCAGCATTTCTTGCATGC
>CAILQE010000060.1 GCA_903836325.1 uncultured Candidatus Saccharibacteria bacterium | reverse complement strand
TTTCCTTATTCTCATGGTCTGATGAGAATCAAATTAATAACTACGCAAATAGCGATCAACTAACTGCTTTGAATGATAATAGTGGCTGTGCTTTAGCTTCAGGCAATGGCTGCAAAAAAGATATCTTGAGTTCCATGAATATAACTGATGTGAACTCATATTCAGTATTCACTAACGTTGATAAATGTACCATCGCGGCTAGTTTGAACCCATACCTCGTCGTTAGATTAGATCCTAGCGCCAATTCTAAGACGGATATCAATTCATCAGCAACCGAAGGTATTATTTACAATGGTTTTGAACCATTAAAGGATGGATCTCAATCTCAAATGGAAGCCACAAAATGTCTATTTGGTCTTAGTTCCACAAGTTCCATAAATTTTAGTAATATTACAGGAAATAAAAACAGTGATGGAAAATGGATTGGAGGAATACAGACATCAAATAGTGCCATACTAGCAAATCCACAATATTCGAACACGACTTCAGCTAATGATGCCGGTCAATCATCTGGTAATTCAACTCCACCTGTTGATACTTCGCAGACTCCAACTTGTGAAACAACCGTCTCGCCTCTAACTTGGATAATATGCCCAATCTTTAATGGTGCTAAAGATTTTTCATTATGGATTTTTAGTATATTGTCTGATCATCTAAAAGTTCTTCCGGTAACCACAGTTGCTGATCCAAGTGGTAAATATGACAGTCTGTATGTTGTTTGGCAGTCATTCAGAGACATTGGAGACGTTATATTGGTCATCGCAGTTATTATAATTGTTTACTCAGAAGCTGTTGGAGGATCTATAGCTGATGCATACAATGTTAGGAAAATGTTGCCAAGAATTTTAATAGCAGCAATCCTGATAAATCTTTCTATATATGCGGTAAATACTTTAGTAGATATTTACAATATTTTAGGCGTTGGAATTTCTGATCTTATACTAAGACCATTCCAGTCGACGGATATATTTCATTTTTCTCCTTCTGGAAGTCAACAGCTTGGCTCATTTGGTTTTGGAATGCTTGGCGCATTTGTTGGAGGTGGTGGAGCGGTTGCTGCTGTATTTGCTGTACTAGAAGAACCTGCACTAATTGGTGGTATTTTTGGTTACGTCTTCTTGCTAGCGTTGCCTTTATTGGTTGGTGCGCTTGCTATATGGATAACTGTGATGGTAAGGTGGGGGCTTATAGTGCTTCTAACTTTATTTAGTCCAATAGCGTTTGCTCTTTATGCATTACCTAATACGGAAACATATTTTAAAAAATGGTGGAAACTACTCGTACAGGCACTGATGGTATATCCGGTAGTGATGGTTATTGTAGCTATTGGTTCAATATTGTCAGCAATTACATATAAAACAGGTTCTAATTCTGGGGGAATAACTAGTTTTGTATTGCAGTTTCTTCCACTAATAGCAACTCCATTCGCATTTAAAATATCTGGTGGAATTCTCGGAACTATTAGCGATTATCTAACAAAGAATGGTATGAAGTGGACCAGTAGAATCACTAAGGGCGCCAGAGAAAGAAAGAAAGAAGAACTTGGCGTTAAGATGAATCAAAGCAAAAAAACTTTATATGATAAATTAGATAATCCAGCATCTCAAACTAATAGCAGATTTAAAAGAACTGGGGCGAGATTTGCGAGAAATAGGTTGGGAGGCAGAAGAATGCTTGAGGAAAACTCTAGAATAAATGCTGCTCAAGCTAAAAGAATTGAAGAAGCAAATGCCACTGGAAGTGATACGTTATCTTTTGCAGATACAGTAGATAAAGCTGCTGCAGATGCTGCCGTGTCTACTACTAAGGAAACAATCGATGGGCAAGATTATGTAGTTTGGAAAAACAGTAAAGGAGAAGCACTTAAACGTAGAAATACTACAACTGGACGAGTTGAATATACGGATATTAGGCGCGGAAATAACTGGCATAGCTCGGCAGTGGTAGACCAGGCCAAAGCTATGTTTAGAGGCAATAATGCTGCACACACAGCCAACCTTAGGTATGTGTTAAATAAATCTAACACAGACGAAGAATTAACTAACGCTAAGAATGGAATGGGTACTTTAATAATGTCATGGGGAGCGAAAACTCCTGGTGATCGTATCTCAATTCTTAAAGGA
>CAILQE010000059.1 GCA_903836325.1 uncultured Candidatus Saccharibacteria bacterium | reverse complement strand
TCAACGAAGAAACCAGTAGATTCAATAACTACGTCTACTTTTAATTTCTTCCATGGAAGTGCTTCTGGATCTTTTTCTGCTAGAACTGGAATATGCTTGTGTCCGACAATGATACCTTTGTCGTCATAAGTAACCTTGTGATCATAAAGTCCATAAGTAGAATCGTGTTGAAGAAGATATGCTAGTGTTTTGTTATCTGTTATATCGTTAATTGCTACGATTTCAATATCACTTCTAGCAAATGCAATTTTAAAAGCGTTTCGACCTATTCGACCAAAACCATTAATAGCCACCCGTATTTTCATACCCCTTATAACCTTTCAGTTAATATGCTTATGTTTATATTCTAACTAATTACAGGGTAATTTAACAAGTCTATTTGTTATTGAATCTGTCAACGCACTCAGAAACGATTTTCTTAGCGTCCTCAATATTACCCCAACCATTAACAACTGTGCTACCTGGCTTCTTTAAATCTTTGTAGTGCTTGAAGTGTTCTTCAAGTTGTTTTAGGTATTGTTCACCAAGATCTTCTAGAGTCTGGAATTTGCCACCTGAATTTCTATCATCTTCTGGAACTACTACAACCTTGTGATCGTTTTCGCCGTCATCCACAAAATTTAGAACACCAAGAATTCTAGTCTTTAACCATACTCCAGTAGGAATAGGTTCATCCGTAACAATTAGAACATCTAGTTCATCGCCGTCTTCGTCTAATGTCTTAGGAATAAATCCATAATTAACTGGCTTAGCATATATAGCTGGCTCAACTCTATCTAGAGTGAAAGCAGCTCTTTCTCTGTCCCATTCAATTTTAAGAGTTGAACCTTTAGGTATTTCATTAACAACGTTAAGTAGACCATTCTGGTAGTCACCGGTTTCTAGTACTTTATTAAAATCTGGCATATATAATCTCCTTGTTTAGACTATTTTTATTACCCTTATATTATACCTCATTGATTGAGGTGAAAGGATAAATGTAATAAGATTAGATTATGACTTCATCTCATTTTATAAGCAAGAAGCATTTAGGTTCTAATTTATATACATTCACTTTCGAAATTCCTTGGTATGATATGCAGTTTCAGGCAGGGGAATTTATTGAGCTTAAGATAGAACATCCAAATCCTGACGAAAGAGGCGATAAGAGATGGTTTACTGTTTCAAATGTTTGGACAGATGTTCGTCTGGAAATCACTACCCGATATTTTGGAGATAAATCTAGTACTTTTAAGAAAGCATTATTCAATCTTAAGAAAGGTGATTTAGTACATTTTTCAGAACCAATGGGAGATTTCGTGCTACCTAAAGATAAAAAACTAAGGCTACTATTTGTAGCTGGTGGAATTGGCATAACTCCATACATGGCGATTCTTAAATACATGGAAGTTAATAATGATATTAGGAGTGCTAAACTTATTTGGAAGCTTAATAGCCTTGAAGATAGATTCGAAATTCCTAAAGCACCTAAAGAAGTAGAGCAATTAGTTATAACTGACAACGACTTATTCAAGCCAGAATATTTACTTGAACAATTTAAGAGATTTAAGGCTGATAGAATATATATTTCCGGACCAGAACCTATGGTTAAAATACTAAATGATGGATTACTTAAATTAGGACTACCTAAAAGGGTAATTAATACAGACTACTTCCCTGGCTATATTAATTAATAAGTAGCTAGTTTTTTGTGTTCTAGAAATTCTCTAATTCTAAGAGCTGCAGTTGCTCCATCGCCAGATGCTGAAGCAATTTGAAGTGTTGCTCCACTTCTGACGTCTCCTGCCGCGAAGATACCAGGAACATTAGTCATAAGATTATTATCTGTTTTAATTAAACCGATGTTGTCTAGTTCTACGTAATCTTTTAAGAAACCAGTGTTTGGGATGAGTCCTACAAATATGAATATTCCGTCTACTTTCATTACTTCTTCCTTGCTATCCTCATTAATGACAATGTTGTTTACTAAACCGTTTTCACCCTTAATTTCTTTAACACTGGTATTTAGATGAACTACAATTTTACCTTCATCTATATATTTTTGAAGTTCTTTTTGAAGAACTGAACTAGCTTTAATAGTAGATCTAACAAGTAGTTCAATTTTCTTAGCATATCTAGTTAGGAAAATAGATTCTTGAATAGCTGAATTACCGCCACCGACGACTGCTATTTCTTTATCTTTATAGAAAGCACCGTCACAAGTTGCGCAGTAATGAACACCTCTTGCGTAGTATTCTTTTTCGCCCGGAACATCTAATTTTTTATATTCTGACCCAATAGCTACTAAAACTGTCTTAGTTTTGTAGTCACCGTCAGTAGTATGTAGGGTTATTACTTTATCTTTTTTAGTAATCTTTTGAACTTCACCGAATTCTATTTTTGCACCGAATCTTTCGGCTTGTTTTTGAAGTGCATCAGAAAGCTGTAATCCTCCTACACCATCAGGAAAGCCCGGATAATTATCTATAACATCAGTTACTGCAGCTAATCCTCCGATTACACCTTTCTCGAAAACTACTGTATCAATGTATTCTCTGGTTGTATAAATAGCACAAGCAAGGCCCGCAGGACCCGCACCAATTATTATTAGATCGTGTACTTTACTCATAAGAATTAATTATACCTTAAGATTTAAGCAATTGCTGGAGCTAGTTTAGCTAGATTGTATCCAACAATAACTTCCCTGGAGTCATCAGTTTTTTCAACAACCGTAACTGGAACAGTTAACACTCCACTTAGAGCCAAAGCTTCTTGTTGTCTTTGTGGCTCATCGTCGAGATTAACTTCTTTGTAGGAAACACCCTTATTGGATAGATATTTTTTCACCATACTACAGTAGCCGCATGTATTAGTTGTGAATATAGTTACCGACTTTGGCATAATTTTGTTCCCTCTCTGGTTATTTTTTTAAGTATTTATTTCTAAAAAAGCTTGTTCCAATTATTATATATAGCGCCATAGCAATAAGCAACACGCTATATATTGTGTTTTTTAATACAATAATAACTCCTTCAAGATTTTTTGCTACAGGGCTACGCCTGTGTATATAACAGTTCCGGTATAGCTTGTACCAGAAGTACCGTTACCTGAAGGTTGAGATGTACTAGATGCTACTGAATAAAAGATAGTATCTGTTATGTTTGCACCTGTAGTGTTAGTGCCTAGAGAAGCGAAAACATATGGAGTAGCAGTTGGAACAGCAGAAAATTTAAATGTACTACTTAGAGCCTGGTTTGTAGCTCCAGCTCCAACATTAGGACAAGTACTGTTCGTATTTGTTGCGGTTTGAACACAAAAACCCCATGTCGAAAATGGGTTACTAGAAGATACCGTCAAACTTGCTCCTGTAGGAGCCACACCAGATGTAGCTACTATTGGATATGCATTTCCATTAGATAAGCTATTACTACTATTCATAGATATTGTGGCTGAATATCCGGTTACGTCATTAGTAACGATGTTGACCGTATCAGATGCCCACGACTGCGATCCGCTACCAAATGGGGTTAAATTCAAAGTTACCGTAGAAGAGCTAGTAATTGCGATCATGGCATTTATATTAACTGTTATTATCGTACCAACACTTGAAGTTCCAACAACTGCAGAGGTTTGTGATGTAAATAGCAACGCAATTATAGCTATAACTATGGACAAAATACCTGACTCAAATTGTTTAAGCGATAACTTAATAATCTTCATGCTTATACTATATATTAAATCTACGTAGCTAT
>CAILQE010000058.1 GCA_903836325.1 uncultured Candidatus Saccharibacteria bacterium | reverse complement strand
GCTGGGATAAACTAGCGGCTAAAAGACCAGATTATATAATTACTAATTCGAATTATTCTAGAGATAACATTAAGAAAATTTACAAGAGAGACTCCACGGTTATATTTCCACCCGTAGATACCGAAAGATTTAGTGGAACAGAAAAGGAAAGTAGACATGGCCTAGTTATTGCAGGAAGACAAACACCATACAAACGTTTTGATCTGGCCATAAAAGCTTCCAATGAGCTCAAAATACCGTTGGTAGTTATAGGAAACGGGCCAGAACATAAGAAACTAGAAAAATTAGCAGACAAGAATGTTATGTTTCTCACTCAAGCTAGTGACAGCGTAGTCAGAGATCAATTTAAATCTGCGCTAGGATTTATATTTCCCAATAAGGATGATTTTGGAATAGTTGCGGTCGAAGCATTGTCGGCTGGAACTCCAGTTGTAGCTTTAAAAGAAGGTGGAGCACTAGACTATATTAAAGAAGGCGTGAATGGAGTCTTCTTCGATAACCAAAATGAGGAAAGCTTAAAAACCGCAATAGAAAAATTACTAACAACTAAATTTAATTATTCTAAAATATCTGATAGTGCTTCAGATTTTGATATAAATAATTTCAAGATTAAGATTAAAAACTTCATAGGTAAGGCATCTAAATAGTATGTGTGGGATAGTCGGATATCTTGGAAAAAAAGATGGCATTAAATCGGTATTACTTGGACTTAAAGAATTAGAATATAGAGGTTATGACTCGGCAGGCATCGCAGCGATAGATATTGAAGGGATTTTAATAGATAAAAAAGTTGGAAGAGTTTCAAAACTAGAAAAAAGCCTGAAGAAAAGTAGCAATAAATATAGTCTAGCAATTGGACATACTCGTTGGGCTACTCACGGTAAACCAACTGAAGCAAATGCTCATCCGCATTTTAATACCTCTAAGAATATCTTTGTTGTACATAATGGAATTATCGAGAATTATCAGGAAATTAAAGATTTATTAATTAAAAATGGCTATAAGTTTGAAAGCGAAACTGATACTGAAGTTGTCCCTCACCTAATAGATTATTATTATAATAAAACTAATAATCTAGAAAAAGCATTTGAACTTACAATCAAAGATCTTCAGGGTGCATATGCCATCGAGATGATAAGCACCTTAAGTCCAAGGAATATATATATTGCTAGACTGGGAAGCCCTCTAGTAATAGGTAACAAAAATAAGGAATACTTTATAGCTTCGGATCCTACTGCAATAATCGAGCAAACAAATAAAGTAAGATTCTTAGAGGATTATGATATTGCTATTGTGAGCGATAAAGGGCTAAAAGTTAAAAATCTAAGAAGCAATAAGGACTCCAAGAGTAACTTTGAATTACTTGAATATGTGAGCGAAGAAAGTAGCCTAGGAAAATTTCCTAACTTTATGTTAAAAGAAATTCACGATATTCCTAAGACAATTGAAACTGCACTAAAAGGCAGAATAAATGTAAGTAAAGGTACTGTTAAGTTAGGTGGTCTTGATTCAGTAATTAAGCAACTTGAACATATTGATAGAATAATAATCATTGCATGTGGAACCTCCTACTATGCTGGTTTAGTTGGTGAATATTTAATAGAAGAAATAGCTGGTATCCCAACAGAGGTGCAACTTGCAAGTGAGTTTAAATATCGCAATGAACCTATTTCTAGAAGCACCGTAGTAATTGCAGTGTCACAATCAGGTGAAACAGCCGATACAATAGCGGCACTTAAGAAAGTAGAAGAATATGGAGTTTTGAGACTTGGGGTTGTTAACTCAATAGGAAGCAGCATAGCTCGAATGACTGATGCAGGAGTATATTGCCATGCAGGAGCCGAAAAGGCTGTAGCGAGCACCAAAGCCTTTGTAGCACAAACTACAGTACTAGCCTTAATAGCCCTTAGACTAAGCAAGAGTAAAGGATTATTAAATAAAAAAGTAATTAAAGAGCTAGATAAACTGCCTAAATTAGTTGAAGAAATTCTAGATAGCTCTGACAAAATTAAAACAGTTGCTAATAAATACAAAAACAATAAAGACTTCTTATATATTGGACGAGGCTACAATTACCCTAGTGCGCTTGAAGGAGCTCTAAAGTTAAAAGAGATATCTTATATACACGCCGAGGGTTATGCCGCAGGAGAAATGAAACATGGACCACTCGCATTAATAGATGAATCCTTCCCCACTATGGCTATAGCTACTGATTCTAGATTATTAGATAAAGTTAAATCAAATATAGAAGAGATTAAGGCTAGAAAAGGTCCGATTATTACAATTTCAACAAAAGGAAATAGAAATATTAGTAAGCTAAGCGATGATAATATTTTCATCCCTAGCACAATAGAACAGCTTCAACCTATTCTAGTTTGTGTTTCGCTTCATTTGTTCTCATACTACGTTGCAGAAGGCCTAGGAAGAGATGTAGATAAGCCCAGAAATTTAGCAAAGAGTGTTACCGTAGAATAAGAACTCATTCAAGACATATGGATTATTGCATTAACTGCAACAGCAGTCTGATGCCAATCGCTTATCTCGATGCTGTCTATTCCCATAGCTTTAACAGGATAATCATTGCCACCCTCCATAAGTCTATCTCCTATAAATAGTATGTCTTTTTTTTCTAGTTCAAGATGCTCCATAAGTTTTTTCATGCCATATGCTTTATCTATTCCAGGCTTGGTTACATCAATACTTGTTAAGCCTCCTACTTTGAATTCATAATCAGTAACAATATTTGATGCATAGTTTCTAATATTATTCTTCTTCTTATTATCCTTATCCCAATTTTCCTTCATCTCAATACCTTTTTCACCAAGAACATCTACGACGTCTTGACCCAACGTAGACAGAGTTAATTGACTTTCTCTGTCCTCGACTAGTTCGCCATATGTTTTATCTTCTTTGTAGCCATACTCATCTAATGCTTTAAGCAGAGCAATTTTAATTCTTCGTTTGTCTTCCTCGGGAATATCTTCTGAGTATAATTTTTTCCAATTATTTTCAGATTTATCGAACGTATAATATTTTGTTCCGCAAGTTGGCATAAGATGTAATCTGGATAATTGATTATCGTCTAGTTTAAGATTTGATAATAATTGTTTATTAAATTGTTTAAAATCTCCACCGGAAATCACACATACTTGAAAATTATTAAGCAGCTCTCCGAGTACTTCAGAAATTCTTTCTGGTAATGGAGATTTACTGGGTGCTAGTGTTCCATCTAAGTCAAATGCTATAAGTTTTTTCATTTATTATTTATCCTTTTACTTACTTCCCCTACTTTTTGAGAAACATCTTTTCTGGCGATCAATATTCCGTTAGGGCTATTTATTACCACTATATTATCTAAGCCTATTACGGCCAAAGGTTTTTTATCGAAATTTTGAATTAGTGAATTTTCTACTTCCTCAATTTCAACGTTACCGGTTACACTATTGCCGTCTTTATCTCCACCTATAGCTAGTGCAAGATCACTAAATGAGCCCAGGTCCATCCAGTCGAAAGTTGCAGGTACCACAATTAAGTCTGGCACTTTTTCAATTAGGGCGTAATCAATTGCTATATTTTCAAAATCTAAGTATACATCATTATAGTCTGATGCATTTGCGCTATCTAACTTATTTAAGCTATCAAGCAGTTCAGGTGCATATGTTTTCATCTTTTCTTTAAAAGTATTAACGGATGCAACAAAGTAGCCACAGTTCCATAGATAATTACCGCTTCTTAGATAGCTTTTAGCTGTATCGAAATCGGGCTTCTCTTTAAAACTTTTAACATCAAATATGAAGTTCTCAGCTTCAATTTGGTTTCCTTTTTCAATATAGCCAAATGCTGTTGAGGGATTATCTGGTTCGACGCCAACTAAGACTAACCTTTTTGTCTTAATTGAGGTATCCTGGGCTGTCTTAAAACTATAAACAAATCCGGCTGTATCTCTAATATAATGATCTGCATGTATGGAAGCTATCGGTTCATCATTGTCATGTTTAGTGCTTATGTACTGCAATGCCGCTATTATGCAATTCGCAGTACCTCGACGAGCGGGCTCGCAAATGAATGAATCTTTATTTAGCTCAGGTAACTGCTCTTTAACATG
>CAILQE010000057.1 GCA_903836325.1 uncultured Candidatus Saccharibacteria bacterium | reverse complement strand
GCTACGACTCAAGCAATTACCGTTGGAACCACAGCACAAGTAGCGATATTATATCCTGTCGAAGGAACAACTGGACAGGTAACTTGCGTTCAGGGTTAATTTATATCTGGTATTATATTAAGATATGGTAAAACTTCTAATCTTTATATTCGGTTTAATTTTCGGTAGTTTTATTGGGGCTACTACTTGGAGGCTTCATAAGTATAGAAAAACTCCTAAAAAAATTTATCAGGGTAGATCAATTTGTGAGAATTGTAATCATGAATTATCTCCACTAGATCTATTTCCTCTTCTAAGCTATTTATTCTTAAAAGGTAAATGTAGGTATTGTGGTCATAAGATTGGAGGGTTTGCTCCTTTTATCGAGATTTTTACAGGTTTAATATTCATACTTAACTATATTTACTGGCCTTATGGTTTTGAAGGAATCCATACTATATATTTTGCTCTTTGGCTATTAATAGTTGTTGGGTTCTTAATATTAGCTATATATGATTTTAGGTGGAAGACTTTACCTAGTTCAGTTATATATATAACTGCCATATTGTCTATATTGGGTTTATTGGTGTATATAGTTTCCACTCGAAATTATTCCATCTTATTTTCTAGAATTTGGGGTGTATTGATTGGAGGGGGAATATTCTGGGTAATATATCAGGTATCTAATGGGCAGTGGATCGGAGGAGGGGACGTCAGAATCGGTTTTTTATTAGGTTTAATTGTGGGCGGGCCATTGAATATACTTTTGATGCTCTTTATTTCATCGGTCTCAGGGCTTATATATAGTCTTCCTATGATGTTTTTGAGAAAATTCAATACAAAGACTCAAATACCATTTGGACCCTTTCTTATATTAGGCTGTGTGGTAATTTTTATTTACGGAGAACGAATCATTTCTTATCTTAAAAACAGTGGTAGTTTACCCATATATTAATAATTCTTATGTTATAATTTGATTATGAGTGCAAGGGTATACCCAAGGGGTTTTACAATAGTTGAAGTTTTAATAGTTCTTGCTATTTCTGGAGTTATAATGGCTGCAACTATTCCTTTTATTTCTGGCAAACAGAGTAGCACCCAGTATACGGTCGGTATTAATCAGCTGCAAGCTCAAATTTCTAGCGTAATTAACAATATTAGTACTGGGAATATTCCTGTGGCAGGCAGTTATGTTTGCAAGGAATCATCATCTACTATAAATATTACTTCTAGCGATGGATCGAATAATACAGGAGCCTGTCAATTTATAGGAGAAGCAATATATTTCCAAAAAAATTCCATGAAAGTTATTCCAATTATTGGATTGAGAGTTAATTCTTCGGTTTTAGTTCAGAGTTTATCTGATGCAAACCCTTGCCCAATGCTTATTGGTGGTACGGGTACATGTAGCAGCTTCGATGGTTCAACAACATATAGTTATACAAATGGTATTGTTTTATCTACGTATAATAACAATTCAATCTCGAATTCAAACGGAGGCTTATTTGCATACTTGACATTAAGTTCCATCGGTAGTTTAGGACAATTAAACGGAAGTATTTCTGTAGACTCTCTAAATATTTCTAATCCCACAGATCCTGGAGATAGTAGTGCAAATATATTCAGTTTAATTAATGGCTTAAGTGATACAAATAGCCATAATACATCTTTAGATTTATGTTTTTATAGTTCGACAACGAAAACGAAGGGAGTCATAACATTGAGTGCAAACGGTAACCCATTAGAGACCAAACTAATTAATAACCCAGGACAATGTTAATGAATAAAAATATGAGATTAAGTAATAGCGGTGAAACAATAGTTGAAGTGTTAATTTGCGTGGCGCTAATAGCAATAACTATTACTGCTACATATGTAAGCGGAGTTGATACTATGCATAAGATTCAATCGGCTAAAGAAAAGCAAAATGCCGTTTCTTTAGCCAGGAAACAAATAGAGTTAATAGCATCAGATACAGATACGGCAAAACCTACGTCAGGGACCTGTTTATTGCTTTCCTCAGTAGCTATTAGCGAAGGAACATCTGGAACTAATGGGACCTGCAATACGACTATTGAATCGATTGAATATAATATATCTGATACAAAAATGTCTTCGCCAATGTCTTCGCCACCAGCACCAGCCAATACTTATAAAATAG
>CAILQE010000056.1 GCA_903836325.1 uncultured Candidatus Saccharibacteria bacterium | reverse complement strand
TCAAATTAGAAAAATAAAACAATTAGTTGCCGAAGCTACCAGGAAATAATAGAATCGAACTTATTAACAGATAAGAAAAAACGCCCAGAGCATATTTCTAAGCTCGGACGCTAATTTCAATCTGCAATATTCTTATGGTGATCCCAAGGGGAATCGAACCCCTGTGTCCAGGATGAAAACCTGGTATCCTAACCGCTAGATGATGGGACCAAATTGTATCTGTTAAATTTTAACATAACAGATATAAAAAATAAAGGTTAATTTAATTCAATTACCCTATTTGGATTAGAATGTTTTTGTCTTTCGGAGCGGTCAGTCACGAGCTCTTACTAATGGCTAATATAGCATATTTGGTATTAAATTGCTAGTCCTTATCCACAAGAACATATATTAGGGGAGTTTTTATTCTCCCCTATGAAATATTTAACTTAATATTTTCTTTTTTAGATACCATCTGAATGATGTGTATCCAGAAACTACAGCAGCTGTAAATACTGCTATTACGTCACCAGGGCCAGTATTAACTAACTTAGTTGGTGGAGTAGTACAGTTAGTTTTACATCCGCTAACAACATTACATTGTGGTGAACCTACAGGCCAAGTGCTATTGTCCGGTGCGGTACAGACTGGATTCTTAGAAATAGTTACGTGCTGAGCACAGATGGTTGACGTAACAGCATATTGCTTGCCGTCTTTACCGGTTCCATAAACAGTTACCATGGCATTATACTGGCCTGATTTGTAAGTGTGGCTAGTGCTGGAGTTCTGACTTCCGGTAGTTACAGTCTTGTTAGTTCCATCGCCGAATTTAAACACGTAGCTAGTAATGGTAACGTTGTTTGGTGTTGCAGTCGCTGTGAAAGTATAAGTTGCAAAGCCTTGGTTGTCTACGCTACCAGATGTGTTTGTTAGAGCACTACATACCAAAGATTGAGCAGGTGGTGTTATAACGGGACATCGCTTGTCAACAAGCGCATGTGCAGTCTTAACCCCTACAGAACTAGAAGATATAACTCCTTCGTTATCAAGTATCTGTCGCTTACAAGTTTGAGGTGTGTCATTAGTGCCAGCTATAGCGCTGAAGGTATAAACTCTTGTGTCGCCAGGAGCCAAAGTTGGAACAACCAAGCCACCATGGAAGAATTTATTAACATCAGCGACACTAGCATGACGACCAGATTCTGCTAATGTTCCGTCAATGTAGTTTAGGTTGGCAGGTAAAACGTCGTGAATAAGAATGTTGTTAGCAGGAACTTGACCTGTACTTTTAACTGTAATCTTATATTGCACTGTGTGATTAGACTCTACAACTACGCTACCCTGGTAGTTAGTACTGTTGGCTGCACTAACTTGCTTGGTGATAGTGTAGTTTGGCAATTTTGGGGTGGCGTGAACTGGATTACCACAGCTTTTTAGAATCGCAAACTGGAATACTCCGTCCTTCATTACTACAAATGCACTCAATTGATTTGGAATAAAAGAAACTTCAGGTGGACGAGTATAAAAGACTGTTCCGCCACTGCTTCTTTGTGTGCTGCCCGCAATATTTTCTCGTCCAGCAGTTAAAGCATTAGTAGCAACTAGAAGGTTATTGTTGTTTAGATAAACATCTCCAGACTTTGTTACATAGCCAGGATATGCTTCAGTAGACATACTAGCGACGTCACTTGCACTAATTGCAAATCCACTCCAGTTATATATGTTTTTAACACTTTGGCTAGCATTGTACTTGCTCTGTAATTCGCTTACAGTTTGAGCTCCACAGTAAACAACCGCATTACCGTCACAGTTAACGCCTTCTTGACTTGCATAAACTGAATTAACGGCTGCACTAGCAGCAATAGCAACAGTAATCACTGCTACGATTATTTTAGCCTTAGATGGCTTAAATATTTTCTTAATAATAGATTTTAGCTTCATTAAATTAATCTCCTTAAACCTTTTTTAAAAGTTAACGATTTTATTTTTAAGCCCGCACACCAACTATTTATTTCTGTTTATAACTCTACCATTATATCTGTAGATTGTCAATAGCTGTTACCCTATCGACTCTGTTCTGCTGCAACATAAAACACATCAAATTTTAGATTTTAAATTTAATTTAAATAGATACTAAATATATCGAAGATTTCTAAACT
>CAILQE010000055.1 GCA_903836325.1 uncultured Candidatus Saccharibacteria bacterium | reverse complement strand
AGTTTTAAGTTGGAATGCGTTAGCACTACCTTTAGCGGCTGGTCTAAATCTTTTAGCTCGTGGACCATTTGTTACAGAAATTTCAGAAATATATAATCCACTACTCTTATAGTTGTGGTTGTGAACGGCGTTAGCAGCGGCAGATTTAATTGCCTTTGTTACCGCAGTAGCACTGTTTCTTGGTGTATGACTTAAGATAATTAGAGCATCATCAATAGTTCTTCCACGAATTAAAGCTGCAACTATAGCAACTTTTCTAGGAGAAATCCTTACGGCTCTTGCGTATGAAATAGCAGCCATTATGATTTTCCTTTCTTAGTTCCATGTCCTCTAAACTTACGAGTTGGAGAAAATTCTCCTAGTTTGTGGCCAACCATGTTTTCTGTAATAAATACAGGAACATGTACTCGTCCGTTATGAACAGCAACAGTCTTTCCTACGAATTCAGGTGGAATAGCACTAGCTCTTGCCCAAGTTTTGATAATAGTTCGGTCTTCATTGCCTAAAGCAGCAATTTTCTTTGCTAGTTTGAAATCTATGTATGGTCCTTTTTTAAGTGATCTACTCATATTATTTCCTCTTTCCTTGGTGCCTTGATCTTACGATAAACTTATTTGATGCTCGTTTGCTTCGAGTCTTGAATCCAAGTGTCTTTTGACCCCAAGGAGTTTTTGGAGATGTTCCATGATTCTTACCACCACCAATACCATGTCGTCCACCGTCTCCACCACCGTGTGGATGGTCTACAGCATTTTGCACAACTCCACGAACAGTAGGTCGGAATCCCATGTGTCTTTTTCGTCCGGCTTTACCAATTTTAACGTTTTGGTGTTGTTCGTTAGATACAACTCCGATACTAGCAGTACATTTTTCGTTAATAAGTCTAATTTCACCGCTAGGTAATTTAATTTGTGCGTATCCGTTATCTCGTCCCATAAGTTGAGCTGAATTACCTGCACTTCTAACCATTTGAGCGCCACGTCCAGGAACCATTTCGATCGCATGAATAGTTGATCCAATTGGCATATTCATTAGTGGTAATCTATTTCCTTCTTCAATGGCTACATCAGAACCTACAGCTACACGAACACCTGGTTTATGGTTTGCTGTAGCAATTATGTAATGGAAGACGCCTTTAGAACTTTTAACTAAAGCGATACGTGCACTTCTGTTAGGATCGTATTCAACAGCTTCAACAGTTCCTACAAAACCTTCAGGAAGTTTAAAACTAATGTTTCTGTAGAAACGTTTAGCACCACCACCTCTGTGTCGTGTAGTAATTCTTCCCTGGTTATTTCGAGCTGAAGTTCTTTTTTTAGCAACTAAAAGTTTCTTATTAGATCTTTTAGCAGTTATCTGATCAAAGTCTTGAGTTGTCATTCCTCTTAGACCAGGAGTAGTTGGGTTATATAGTTTAATAGCCATCTTTATTTCTCCTTGTCTTTCTTGTTCTTTTTATCAATAGCTTTATCTATTTGCTTCTGTGAATCTGTTGCTCTTTTTTCTTCATCTTCAACAGCTTGGAAGAATGGTAGAGTTCCAGCACTTAAAGTAATGTAAGCTTTCTTAACATCAGATCGCTGACCACTCTTGTTGCTAGTACGTTTACCAAAAATAGATACAGTTCGTTTTGCTTTACCTTTAAGATTTAAGATATTAACAGTTTTGACTGTAGTTCCTTCAAATTGTGCTTCAATAGCACGCGCAACAGAATGCTTATTAGAATCTTTAGGTACTACTACTGTATATACCTTATTTTGGCTTTGTGAATAAGTCTTTTCACTAAGAACAGGATGTAAATGATGTACTTTACTCATAATATTAAGCTCCTAGTCTTTCGTTAAGTTTTTCTAGACCTTTTGAAGTCATAAGGATGTTGTCTGCATTAAGAACATCGAAAACTACCACAGAACTAGATTTAACGATTCGTATATTACCAAGGTTCCTTGTAGCTAATTCTAATTCTTTGGAAATTATGTCAGTTACTATTAATACGTTTCTTTCTAAACCTAATTTTTCTAATAGTTTAACGAATCCTGAAGTTTTTGAGTCTTTAAGCTTGATATCTTCAATAACATGAATTTTGCTATCTGCAGCTTTAAGTGTTAAAGCCTGCTTAAGAGCTAGTTTCTTAGCTTTAGGATGTAAATTGATAGTATAGTTTTCGTGACCAGTAGGACCGAATACGATACCACCAGTTCTCCAGATAGGAGTTCTAGAAGATCCAAATCTTGCTCTACCAGTACCTTTTTGCTTCCAAGGCTTCTTACCACCACCACGCACTAAACCACGTGTTAGAGTTGTAGCGTTTCCTAATCTTTTGTTTGCAAGATAAGAGTTATAAGCTTGAGATAATAAATCATGGTTCTTAATTTCAACAGAAAATACGGCTTCATCTAATTTAACAGCTTTAGTACTCTTAGTTCCTGTTGCAGTAAATGTATTAGTAGCGTTCATTATTTAACACCTTTCACCATTAGGATAGCTTTCTTAGGTCCTGGAACAGCTCCGTATACACCGATAACATTTAAATCAGTATCTATAAGAGCTACTTTAAGATTCTTTACAGTTGTTTGAACGTGACCCATTTGACCAGGCATTTTCTTGCCTTTAAAAACGTGCTGAGGATACATAGACCCAATAGAACCAACTCTTCGATAAGAACGACCACCGTGAGTTTTTCGTCCTCTCTTAAAGTTGTGTCGCTTAATAGTTCCAGCCCAACCTTTACCCTTATTAAGTCCAGATACGTCAACTAGATCTCCGATACTAAAAACGTCGGCAGATAGTTTATCTCCGACGTTAGTTAAATTCTCAGAATCATCCTTCAGTCTAAATTCTCGAATAATCTTAGGCATAACCTTAGAATTCTTGACATGACCGATAATGCTCTTATTCATCTTCTTTGCAGTTTCTGTACCTACCTGAATAGCAGCGTAGCCGTCTTTTTCAGTATTCTTAACAGAGATAACAGTATGTTCATTAAAAGATAATAGGGTTACAGCTTTAACAACGCCATTCTCATCAATGGTGCTTGTCATTCCAACTTTTCTAGTGATTAGTGTTCTTAAGGCCATGATATTCCTATTTTTTAGCTAATAAAATATTGGTGATTCTCCGGTTTCTACAGCTACTGTAGACCTGTAAAATACACCAATTTATATACCTGTAAAGATTAACACAAGATACCACCTCTTGTCAATACGTAGATTATTTCACTACAATAATCGATACCTGTAATGCTTTAATGTATTGCTAGATTACATTTTAATTTCAACATCACAACCTGCTGGAAGTGATAGATTCATAAGACTATCAATAGTCTTTGGAGTTGGTTCAAATACGTCTATCAATCTCTTGTGAGTACGCATTTCGAACTGTTCTCTGTGCTTCTTATATACATGTGGACTCTTAACTACAGTGTAAACACTCTTCTTAGTAGGAAGAGGGATTGGTCCTGCTAGAGTAGCTCCAGTTCTAAGAGCAGTATCTATAATCTGCTTACAAGCTTGATCTATAATTCTGTGATCATAAGCTTTAAGTCTTATTCTGATACGTTGTTTGGTTCCCTGTGGGATTTCAGCCATATAAAATATTCCTTTCTTGTTAATAATTTCGAGCTGTAACATCTTTTAATTCTTATGTAGAAGAGTTAAACGACTTTTAGTCAGCACAATATTTTATAAGGTAATTATATACTTATACAAGGTATTTATCAAGCGTAACCCTACCTGCGTAATTTACTATCACCAAATGCCAATACTAATAACCCTAAGAGTGGTAGAAACATCATTACAAATATATTAAATAAAATATTTTTACCAAATAGCTTTCCTAATTTGTAGAAAGCTATAAGCAACGTTATTAGAGCTATTACGTCCATCCCAGGAATCAGGAGTGCTAAACTCCACCACGGCGACATATTAACAATTTTAAATAGATGCCAAAAATTATATATAGGAATTATAGAATATATTCCAGGCAATCCAATTTTTTCAAATATAATCCACATACTTATTATGAAAATCGTTAATAGAACTAATAATGTAAAACTACTGATTATTAAGACATAAATAAACTTATGACTCTTAGGGAGATTATTCTTAGCAACGGAGACTACTATTTCTTTATTGCTCTTATTATTGGAAATACAATTTACACTTCCTACTTTAATATCACCACTGACACCGTTTGCGTTATATAAACTATATGTTTGATTACTGCCTGGATCTTTAATAATAATAGTGTCATTTGATGCAGTTTTACTAAAATTCAATAAATGTTTTCCTGATAAATCAGTTGGCGAATATAAATAAGAGTTTTGAGGAATAAGATTTGCAAAGGAAGTTTTAATAATAAAGGTACCATCAGATCCCTCGCAAGACATACCCTCAACTAAAGATGCGGGATAAACTGTTGTAGCTGACCTATAAACATCCTTAGCACATAAACCACTAAGTGGAACTGATGAAACATTAATAGTATAAGAAGAAACTATATTATTTTTAATAGGGAAAACTAATGTATTGCCTGGTTCTAACCTTAAAGAAGTTTTATCATCGCCAACCACAAGTCTGCAATCAGTATTATTTTTAAAGGTAGCATTCCAAGAATCATTTACAGGAATAGGTATTGGTAAATTAATTTGATTGTCTATTAATAAATTAGTTTTATTAAAACTAATTTGATGTACAGATGTTAATGCATTTGTTTTTTGAATAAGAACAAAAGAAAAGAGTAGCGATACTAAAAGCAACGCTACTCGATTTCCCACCATTTTCATAGTTTTGTGTTATTTAACTATCTTAGTTACAACACCAGCACCAACAGTTCGTCCACCTTCTCGGATAGCGAACCTTAGACCTTGCTCCATAGCAATTGGGTTAAGTAATTTAACCTTGAATGTTATGGTGTCACCTGGCATAACCATTTCTTTGTCAGCTGGAAGTTCAACTTCTCCAGTTACGTCTGTAGTTCTAAAGTAGAACTGAGGTTTATATCCCTTAAAGAATGGAGTATGACGTCCACCTTCTTCTTTAGTAAGAACGTACACTTCAGATTCAAATTCTGTATGTGGATTAATTGTTCCTGGCTTTGCAAGAACCTGTCCACGTTCGATGTCTTCTCGTTCGATTCCTCGAAGTAGAACACCAGCGTTATCACCTGCTTGACCTTGATCAAGAGATTTCTTGAAAGCTTCAATTCCTGTTACAACACTTTTTACAGTAGCTTTGATACCAACGATTTCAACTTCGTCGTTTACTTTAACAATTCCAGATTCAATTCTTCCTGTAGCAACTGTTCCTCTACCTTTGATTGAGAAAACATCTTCAATAGGCATTAGGAAAGGCTTATCAAGTTCACGAACTGGTAATGGAATATATTCATCCATAGCTTTAACTAGTTCCATAACAGCATCTTCATTGGCTTCATCACCAGCTAGAGCTTTAGTTGCAGAACCACGAATAATAGGACAATCTTTGTCGAAACCATTCTTTTCTAGTAATTCTCTAATTTCTTCTTCCACTAGATCTACTAGTTCAGCATCAGCTAAGTCCATTTTATTTAGGAATACTAGGATTTTTGGTACACCAACCTGTCGAGCAAGAAGAACGTGTTCTCTTGTCTGAGGCATAGGACCATCAGCAGCAGATACAACTAGAATTGCTCCATCGATCTGTGCAGCACCAGTAATCATGTTCTTAACGTAGTCGGCGTGACCAGGCATGTCTACGTGTGCGTAGTGTCGCTTTTCACTTTCGTATTCTTGATGAGAAGTAGCGATTGTTATTCCACGAGCCTTTTCTTCCGGCGCGTTATCGATATCTTCATAATTTCGTGCCTTGTTAGTTTCACTTGGTAGTCTTTTAGCTAATACGTGAGTAATAGCTGCAGTTAACGTAGTTTTACCATGGTCAACGTGGCCCATAGTTCCAACGTTTACGTGTGGTTTAGTACGATCAAAATTGCTTGCCATAGATTATTTAATCTCCTTATAGTTAATAATTAAATGCACAAACAAAAAAGATTGCGCGTTTATACCTGCTTATTATATGAATTCTTCTCTGTTTTGTAAAGAGTTATTTACTTAAATTAAATAGATATTTAGTTATATCTTGTATCGCGTTCTTTTGATTCACATAATTAGGAACTTTAGGTGAGTTCGTGTAAATACTTAAAATGTAAGTATGCTTGTTATACAGAACGATTGCGGTGTCATTTAGGACATTATTTTTACCAGCGTTTAACCATCCGTATTTATGGTAATATACGGCACTAGCTGGTAAAGCGGGACGTATTAGTGATTCTTCGTTAGTGTTCTGCATAAGACTTAGAAGGTAACTAGTATCAGAAACGTTAAGAGCTTGACCAGCATAAAGCTTAGTTAACATAGCTGCATCAGATTGGGGAGAAATAAGATTTCCGTTACAGTTGTAATTTACCATGTTCAGTATCTTAGCTTCACCGATAATACTATTCCAAGTAGCTAGATTATTGAGAACGTCCCAAGCTTCATTATTACTTTGATTTATCATAAGTTTAAGCTCAGTTCTGACGGAATAACCGTTCTTAGTTGTCATAGAATCATATCTATATTTACCTGATTCAATTTGTTTTATTACTGTAATAGCTGTTAATACTTTAGTAGTTGATGCACCTGTAAACTGCATATTTGGAAGATTTGATACAACCATATTGTTTGATAAATCTTGAAAATATACACCTAGTTGTAAACTTGGATACTTCTTTATAATTGTATCTAAATTTGGAGAAGCAGCTGAAGCATAAGATTGTAAATTGAAGAAAGTAAAAGTAATAATAGAAAGCAGAAGAAATATTTTTTTCATAATATACTACTTACTAACCAAATTATTAAATTCTGTAGCTTTGTTAATAATTTCGCTTGTTAGCTCCGTAATCGTTTCACTCTTAAGATATTCAGCGTTGTAAAAATCTAATTCAATTCTAGGAATGCAAAAACCAATCCTTTTTATGAACATAGAAATTTTATTTTCTAGAAGTTTAGATTTACCTTGTAAAATAGTGTATGCCATTTCTTCTGTAAAATTGTCTATGTTGTACCACAAACTATTATCATGAAGTTGTTGTCTTTGTTCCTTTGTAGAGTACTCGTTTTTAATCTCTGCTGCATCATAAATTGCGTTTGTCATTAATTCACCAGTAATAAGAAAATGTCCGATTGGATGAATTGATAGGTCGTGAAATCTCCATGGTTCAGCATTAGAAATCGGAATAATTCTATCTTCAAAATATAATTCTTCTGCTAATGAATTATTATATAATCCATAATCTACTTCACTGAAAAGTAAATCTATCCCTGATTTCTCAAATATAGAATTCCATTTAGCTATATTAGGGATATTTTGTCTAACATTTAATATTCTCTGACCATTAGCGATTCTTTCTGTCATGTCATAATCATATCCAATTGCTCTTAAAGCTTTTTGAGATGATTGCGTTGAAGACACTAGTATATCCATTATTTCAGGTTGAAAACCCCTCTGAAAATAATACATACTAGATTCATCAGTTTGATCAAAAAGACCAAGCATAGAACTTGCACCTTCTTTGGTTACCAATCTAGACCTATAAGAAACAGTGCCTTCGAATTCCTGGACTGGAGGCTCGATTTTAAGCCTTGCTTCACCTTCTAAATCTAGAAATTCGATAGACATAAATTAATTTACTTAGCGTTTTTAGCTACAATAGCTTCAGATACGTGATTAGGGACGTCGGCATAGTGATCTAGTTCCATTGAAGAACTTGCTCTACCTTGAGTCATGCTCCGAAGATTAGTAGTGTATCCAAACATCTCACCTAGAGGTACAAATGAAGTAATTTCTTTGATTCCACTTGGGAGATCTTCCATAGATTCAATTCTTCCACGCTTAGAGTTTAGATCACCAATAACGTCACCCATGAAACTATCAGGAGTTACTACTACAACTTTCATTACAGGCTCTAGAAGTACTGGAGATGCTTTACGAACACCTTCTTGAAGTCCCATTGATCCTGCAATAGTGAAAGCCATTTCTGATGAGTCAACATCGTGGTAAGAACCATCATATAATTCAACTTTTATATCAACAACAGGGTATCCAGCCATAACACCGTTTCGCATAGCCTCAATAATACCTTTTTTAACTGCTGGGATGTATTCACTAGGAACAACTCCACCTTTGATAGAGTTGATGAATTCAAACCCTTTACCAGCTTCATTCTGTGAAATTCTAAGCCATACGTCACCATATTGACCTTTACCACCAGATTGTCGAACGAACTTACCTTCAACTTCTACGCCATCTTTACGTACTGTTTCTCGGTATGCTACTTGTGGTTGACCAATATTAGCTTCAACACCGAATTCACGTTTCATTCTATCTACGATTATTTCAAGGTGTAATTCACCCATTCCAGAAATAATAGTTTGTCCGGTTTCGTCATCTACTTGGATCCGGAATGTAGGGTCTTCTTCAGCTAGTCTTTGTAAAGCAATACCCATTTTTTCTTGGTCAGGTTTAGTCTTAGGTTCAATAGCAATAGAAACAGGAGGTTCTGGGAATGTAATACTTTCTAAAATTATAGAATTATTTACATCGGATAGTGTATTTCCCGTAGTTGTACCTTTAAGCCCAACTATTGCGGCAATATCTCCAGCTGTTACTTCATTAACATCTTCTCTTTTATCAGCTTGCATTCTAACGATTCGTCCTACTCTTTCTTTAGTACCTGTAGAAGTGTTTAATACGTATGAACCAGCTTCTAGTTTACCTGAGTAGACTCTAAAATAAGCTAACTTACCAACAAATGGATCAGTAGCAATT
>CAILQE010000054.1 GCA_903836325.1 uncultured Candidatus Saccharibacteria bacterium | reverse complement strand
TAAATTAAATCTAAATTGGGAAGATGGAGTATTTGGAGACGTAATGGTTGCTTACCAAAATCAGTATCCTAATTTATCTAAGAATGATACTGTGGCTAATTTAAAGAGTGTTAAATTTAGCGATCCATTGCCAGATTTTCTTAAATAATAATTATTTCTAAACTCATTTATAAAGGTTTTCGATGCTGCATTATCTCTTTCGATTAAAGCAGACTGGTTATTCTTGCTATACTTATTGAAATGGCAAAGATTTTAATAATTCACGGAGAAGATAACACTCCAGAATCTAATTGGTATATGTGGCTGAAAGGCGTACTTATTGGACAAGGTCATCAAGTATGGCTTCCTAATTTGCCAGACGCAGATAAACCTAACGCTAAAACATATAATAAGTTCTTATTATCTAATCCAAATTTTGTTTATGACGATAACACTATATTAGTAGGTCATTCATCGGGTGCTGTAGAAATACTAAATCTATTACAGAATCTACCAGAGGATACAAAAATCAAAGCTGCAATTTTAGTGGGCGCATATAAAGATAATCTAAATTGGGATTCTCTTGATGCACTATTTACTGAACCATTCGACTTTGAAGTAATTAATAAACACTGTAATAAATTTACATTTGTTCATTCATACGATGATAACTATGCTCCGATAGAACATTCACAGTACCTTGCAAAAGAAACCAATGGAAAACTTATAACATTCAAAGAACAAGGTCATTTCACAACTGAATTAGGGCCACAATATAAAAGATTTCCAGAAATCTTAGATATCATAAAAGACAATCTTTAATAATATAAATAAAATTAATCTTAATATCCGTAGAGCGAAATAAACTCTATCTATAGGTTTAATCTAAAGAAATCCCTATAATACATCTATGCTCATATCGGTAGAAGTGTCGGAAAAGTCATTTGGATCAAAAACTTTGTATAAGGATCTAGATTTTGATATCCAAGAAAATGAAAAAGTAGGGCTAATAGGTAGGAACGGAACTGGAAAATCTACGCTATTTAATATCATTACTGGAGAAGATAAAGATTTCGAAGGAGATATTGGAATAAAGCGGGGCACTATAGTGGTCAGTAGCCGGCAAGAGCACCATGGTCATGAGAATAAGACTGTTTTAGAGTACATACAGGGGGATTTGCCTGAGTATGCGCGTCTAACGCATATTATTGATACATTCCCGGATACAATGGGCAACGATAATCGTAAGCTTCAAATATTCTCAGATGCTTTAGATCGTTTTGGTCAACTTAACTATTATCAGATTGAAGATGAAATCCAACAAGCTTTCGAAAAATACCAAATAGATTCCAAGAAAATGCATGTTTCTTTTGGGTCACTAAGTGGTGGAGAAAGAAGAATGGTTGATCTTATTAAAGTTCAGAGAAGTAGAGGTGACATAAACCTCATAGACGAACCCACAAACCATATGGACTACATAGCTAAAGCAGAATTCGTGAAATGGTTAAAAGCTAGCCCTGAAGCAGCGCTTGTTATTACTCACGACCGAGACGTTTTAAGCATAGTTGATCGTATCATTGAGATCCGTGATGGTCGTTGTTTTAGTTTTAGAGGAAATTATCAAAATTATTTACGAACTAATACTAGTCAAACAACTAACCTTGTTAACGACTACGAATCATCCCAACGTCGAATTAGTAATCTAGAAGACGATGTAATTCGCTTCAGAAGACTAAAGGAAAAAGCTAGAAATCCTGGAACAATTAAAAGATTCAAATCCCAAGAAATGAAAGCCCAAGCCGAGATTAGCAAACTTAGAGGAACAGTTAAACCTTCTTTCTGGATAGATCAAGAATCAGTCAAAGGAATGAACGATAAGCTCTTGTCCGCATACGATAAACATAAAACCAAAAATATAAATCTAACAACTCGTAAGAAAACTGACTCTATTTCAGACCAAACCTTAATTAAAGTAACTAATCTAAGTTTAGGTTACGGTAAAACGCCGTTGTTTGAAAATATAAATTTCACGATTAGAAGTGGTGAACGCATTCGCCTCCACGGCAGAAACGGAGCCGGTAAATCTACTATCGTAAAAGCAATTATGTCTCAGGTTGACGGATCGCCTAGTGCCGCAAATTATTTGAAGGGAAGTATTGAAACAAGACCAGCTATAAAGATTGGCCTGTATGAACAAGAGATTGATACTTCGTATCTTGGAATGACTTTATATGAAGCAATTGAAAAGATTCTTAGAGATAAGAATCTGCCTATTAGTGATCAGAAGATTAAACAACTTATGAGTGATTATTTGTTTAATCCTATGGCAGACGGTAAAACTCTTGTAGACAATTTAAGCGGAGGACAAAAAGCTCGTGTTCAACTTATAGCAATGTTAGCTAACGATCCGCAGATGCTTATTTTAGATGAACCTACCAACCATTTGGACCTACCTAGTATTGAAGAGCTTGAGAATGCTATGCAAAATTATTACGGTGCAATAATATATATTTCTCATGACAGTTTCTTTGCCAATAAAATTGGTGGTGAAGAAATTAAAATGGATCAATCCTTATAGGATTATTGAAGAGTAAAAGATTCTTTAATTTTCTTGAAAGTCTTAGAAGCCATATTTTCTCTAAATGCTGGAGCAGTACCAATTATTCTTCTCTTAAATAATTTATTTACGTTATAAGCAATCAAATAATAGAATATAAAACTAACAAAAAGATTATAAATAAGTCCACCTTTTAATCTTCTAGCAGACGTAAAAACAGGATTAGAGTAATTAAATACTACACGTCCTTTTTTCTTAACTGAATGCAACACATACATTTCATCCCCACCTTGTGTCATGGTAGTGTCATATCCTTTAAACTTGGATTTCTTAAATGCAGTGTTGGTAGCAGTAATATAAAACGGTCTTTTTATTAACTTTGAATAAATATAATCTGGAAAGAATAGAAGGTAAGGGTAAACTCGTCCCCACCAAGGTCCATCGAAATATTTACATGGCCCACATACAGCTACTGCATCTGAATAATTATTAAATGATTTATCTATATTAGATAACCAATTTTTAGAGTGAATGGTGTCCGCATCTGTAGAAATTACTATTTCTCCTTTTGCAGCTTCCATACCAGCCTGACGAGCAAAGCATACTCCAGGATTCTTTTCAGATACAACATTAACGTTATATTTATTAGCTTTTTCTACTGTTTTATCTGTGCAGTTATTATCTACAATAATAATTTCATATTCACCCTCAAAATCTTGGTTCTTTAAGGATTTAAGAGTTTTCTCAATGTAGCTTGCTTCGTTAAAACATGGAACAACAACACTAAAACGTAATGTACTAGATTTCATTTAGAATAATTATCCCATAAAAACTAAATAACTCATATACAATATATCTAATGAGAAACATAATATTATCTCCTCACTACGACGATGCTGTATTCAGCTGTTTTAGTAAGCTAAACGATCCAAAAACTTTAGTAATAAATTTGTTTACCGGAATACCTAATAAAAATAAATATACACTGTGGGACCTTATTTGCGGACAACCTAATTCCAATAAAATGATGCTAAAGCGAAAGAAAGAAAACGCCTTAGTTCTTAATAAGCTAGAATGCTATTACCTAGATTTAGATTTCTTAGATAACCAATACGAAAAGAATATAGACACTAACCTAATTTTAAAAACCCTATTAAGTAAATTAAAAAAGGGCGACATCATCTACGCACCTATGGCTGAGAGCAAGATATATAAACACCCCGATCACCTAACAACTAATCAAATAGCTAGAAAACTATCTAAATTAGGATACGAAGTATATTTCTACGCAGATTTACCCTATATGAAAATCCATCATTCTAGGGCAAATGTTAAATTAGATAAATTAGAAACTAGAGCTAAATTAAAATATGCTAAACAATATAAGTCTCAATATAAAGCCACTAATATAACTAGTTTAGGTATATTAAATAGAAGTATTAAATCTGGCCTTGAGCGAATTGAGGAAATTAGTAAATAATTATTCTTGATCAACTATAGGATCGATAACAATCTCTGTATCAAAATCTCTAATTAAATCCATGAACTTGTCATTAACAATTTTCTGCCGAGCTTCATAAGCCTGAATAGCTAAAGTGTCCCAAGTATAAGGAGTATTAGATTCTTTCTTTTCCATAAATCTAGTATACAACATGAGAGTTGCTAATCTTATGGTCAATCTAATTATATAGATATTTAATTCTTTTCTGTTATAACTAATACTATGTCTGAATTAGCGACCCCAATAAAGAACGTACCTACGCACTTAGGATTGATATTAGATGGAAACAGGAGATGGGCAAAAGAACACGGAATACCTAGCCTAGAAGGCCACAAACGCGGCTACCAACGCCTAAAGAAGATAGCTATTGCTGCTTTCGATATGAAGATTAAATACGTCTCAGCATATGTATTCTCAGTAGAGAACTGGAAAAGAAGCAAAGAAGAAGTAGAATACTTAATGAGCTTATTACTCTGGGTGTCCAAAGTGGAAACAAAGAAATTAAATAAAAAGAATATATGTGTAAAATTCGTTGGATCTAAGAATGGTCTAAGTAAAGAAATACTTAAAGCCTTGGAAGATGCGGAATTTAAAACTAAAGATAATGATGGAGGAACTCTGGCGCTTTGTTTAAATTATGGCGGTCAACAAGAAATTGCAGATGCAGTAAAAAAAATAATAGAGCAGGGTATTAAAGCTGAAGATGTAACTCCAGATCTTATTCAAAAGAATATGTATGAACCGGATATGCCAAAACCTGATTTAATCATTCGAACTTCTGGGGAACAAAGATTAAGCGGATTTCTACTTTGGGAATCTGCTTATTCAGAACTTAAATTTGTAAATAAACACTGGCCAGCTTTCACAATAAAAGACCTTGAAAAAGCTATTGAAGATTACGATCAAAGAGAACGAAGATACGGTAAATAAGTTAACCTAGATTACTTTAGTAAAAATAAGTAAGCCCACTAATATTAAGATTCCACCACTAACAAATTCAGAATACTCTTCAATCTTATGGCTTATCTTTCCTCCTAGCCAAATACCACTCATCGCAAGTGTTACACTGACCAATGCTACGATTAAGGAAGTTTCTACAAGAGGTAAGGACTGAGAACCAAAACCGAAACCGACTATCAAATTATCTATACTAAGAGACATAGCTACGAGTAGCCTCTGTTTAAACTTACTCTTCTCAACGATTTTAGGAGCTTCTTTATTGTCCATTCTATATCCTGCAACTATCGCATAGATACCGGTAAGAATAAGTAATGATCCACCTATGTAGTGGGTAGATTCACCCAGATATTTAATAACGTTATTACCAATCATTAAACCAGCGATTGTCATAAATGATTCAAATACACCGATGGTTAGAGCAGTTTTAATTTTATTAGAATTTTTAATTCCAGATATTCCAAGAGCAATAGATACGGCAAAGTTATCTAATCCTGTAGATAAAGCTAAAAGAAATATGGCTAATATTTTATCCATGATTCTTATGCTAACAAAAAGAAATCTATTTAACTAATCTTTTTCGCTTAATAGGATCTAATTCTTTTTTTCGAAGTCGAAGAGATTTAGGGGTAACTTCAAGTAATTCATCATTTTCAATGAAATCTAAACATTCTTCAAGACTGAAAATTGTTGCAGGAGTAAGCTGAACAACACCATCACTACTACTACTTCTCATGTTAGTTAGCTGCTTAGCTTTACATATATTTATTTCCATATCTTCTTGTCGTTTATTTAGTCCTACGATTTGACCTGCATAAACTTTCTGGGCTGGCTCAATAAATACTTCTCCTCTTTCTTCTGCATTAGATAAAGAGTAGGGAGTAGCAATACCATTTTCAAAAGCAATTAGCACACCATTACGAAGTTGCTGAAGGGCAGAACCGATTGGCTGATAACCATCGTTTAAAGAGTTCATAATAACTGTACCCTTAGTTTTGGTAAGAAGTTGGTTTCTCATTCCAATTAAAGCTCTAGTTGGCATAGTATAAATAAGTTTAGTAAGTCCCTGAGAAGTAGTAAATTGCTCTTTTTGATTTGCTCGACGAGCACCAAGTTCCATTTGAACAGCACCAACATGTTCAGCTGGTACTTCAATAATTACTTCTTCGACTGGTTCCATTGTAACTCCGTTTTCTTCATGAGTAACAACCTGAGGTCTTCCAACTTCGAATTCGTAACCTTCACGACGAATAGCTTCTATAAGAACACTTAAGTGAAGCTCACCACGTCCAGATACTAAGAAACCAATACCGCTACTTTCAACTCTTAAACCAATATTAGTTTCAAGTTCTCGGTTTAATCTTTCTTCAAGTTGTCTTCCAGTATTGAAGTCTCCTTCGAGTCCTTTAAATGGACTAGTGTTAGGACCTAGATAAATTCTAATTGTAGGAGCTTCCACTTCCATAGCTGGTAGTGCTTCTGGATTTTCAGCGTCAGCGATTGTTTCACCAATCTTTACGTCGTTAATTCCAGTAAGTTGAACAATGTCTCCCGCAATTCCTTCAGAAACTTCCATTCTACTTACTCCACGACTCATAAATACTTCGTTAACTTTACCTTTAATAATTGTGCCGTCTCTTTTAATAACTGCGACTGAATCAGCTGGCTTAATACCACCTCTAGAAATTCTTCCGATTGCATATTTACCTTTAAAGTTATCTCTACCTAGTGCAGTAACTAACATTTGGAAAGGTTTGTTAAGTTCAACTTTAGGTGCAGGAACATGTTCTATGATTGCTTTGAAGATAGTTTCTAAGCTTGCATCTGCTTCAGGATCAGTCGGTGGGGTATCCCAAGCTTTTCCAGCTCTTCCAACTGCGTAATAAACAGGGTAGTGCAATTGATCTTCATGAACAGCTAATTCTAGGAATAGATCAGCTAGCTCATCTTCAACTTCTTTAATTCTTGAAGCCGGCTTATCTATTTTATTAATAATAACGATAGGCTTTAGTTCAAGAGCTAAAGCTTTAGATAAAACGAATTTAGTTTGAGGCATCGGACCTTCTTGAGCGTCTACGATTAATATACAACCATCAGCCATATTAAGAGTTCTCTCAACTTCACCAGAGAAGTCTGCGTGACCTGGAGTATCTATAATATTAATTCGGTAATCGTCGTGTTGAACTGCTGTAATTTTAGCGGTAATAGTAATACCACGTTCTCGTTCTTGATCACCACTATCCATAATTAAATCTTGTTCCATTTCAGCCTGATTATCTCTGAAAGTATGAGACTGCTTTAAAAGACCATCAACTAAAGTAGTTTTTCCATGGTCTACGTGTGCGATTATCGCAATATTTCGAATTTTACTAGGATCTTGTTCCATAAATATGTTTTAAAAAATAAAAAAAGAATCGTACAAAAATACGATTCGTTTGTACTGTGTATACTTTAGCATAATTTAACAGATCAAACAATAGCATTTACAGATAGAAGAATATTGACGTTAATTAGGAGACAAATAGTAGATAAGCGAACCCTTATCTTTAACTAAAGTTATAGTATTAGCTCTCATGTCACCATTTCCAGTTTGAGGGTCAATTCTACCTGAATTACCATAAATCATAGTAGGATGAGAACCACCACTTACTACTATCTCAGTATGTCCACCCTGATTATAATCAAAATATGCAACGTCACCCGGCTTTGGAATATATCCCGATGAAGCATCATGAATCGTAAAATTATATTTTTGAATATTTTCAGCTGTGTTTTCATCCCATCCATCAAAAGCGGATTTGAAAGGGTATCCAGATTCTTTATAAACAAACGAGATAAAATCGGCACACCACTGTTCATATGTCGCATTATCGGTATATCTAGTTAATAACGATAGATGGTTATTGGAGCCATTTACCCAAGTCTCCCATTCTTTAATTGCATAACAGCTTAACTTAAATTCCTTGCTTCCCGAATCACAGTTTAATTTTCTGGGCACAATAGATCCGCTCATATCTTCAGCATTCCAGGTAAGAACATTTTTCTTATTACAATCGTCAACAACTAATTGTGAACCATCTCCCATGGATGAAGTTAAACATTGCTCCGAATTGGGGTTATACAGCCTACCGTTACTATTAAGCCACACTTGGTTAGCAGAATTATTACATGATTGAACGACCACCGATTTTTTAGAATTTAATAATTTTTCACTAACACTAAGACAATATTTATCATCATGAGTAATAGTAGATAAATTCTCAGTCCAACTTTGTGCTGAAGTTTTGTCGCACATCCATAAAACAACTGGAGAATTTTCTGAAGTAGAATTATGCAGAAGATCTATACAGTAATCTTTTTTAGCAACTATTCTAAGACTATCTGCAGATGCTTTATTAAGATAGCTTCTTCCAAATCCAAATATCAAAAAAAACACCAAGATTGAAGTAAAAACACGAATTTTACTAATTCCTGGCATATTAAAATTAAATATTTTTTTAGAAACTTTATTATTCATTTTTGTTTTAGTTTTGTATTATTATTTTATATTTTAAGGATAATCTTTGTCAATCTGTTGAGACTATTTTTTCTTAGATTTCCAACCATTATACAGCTGCTTGGTGTTATACCAACCATAGGACACGCCGCCTAGCTCAAACATATATTCAGCCCAATGAGGAGCTTGAACAGCAGCAATTCCTAATACTGAGGATGGAATAACAAAATCTCTTAGGGAGTCCCTGAAAGCGAACTTATCACTGGTTTTCTTAGAATCTCTTCCTTTACGATTCATAAACAGAACTATTCCGTTTAATGCTATAGCTCCAGCAGCAGCTTTAATGTCGTTATGAGCAAAATCAAATCCATCAGTAGGCTTAGTAAAACTGAATTTATCGGAAACAATTTCACTTGCAAATTCACCACTAGCTATTGTAGACGCTGACACCGCGAATGTTATAGCCCATTTTCTAGCTTTAGCTACTACACCTTTACGGTCTGAATTAGCCTCTATAGCTGCTGCACCAAAAGTCATAGCATCAGTCATTTCTTCAGCAGCTTCGATAATCAGTGCGGGTTGATTTCCGGTAATACCTCCCCAAGCTTGCAGGGCAGCTGATCCAGCTCTAAGAATGGACGATTTAGTAAATCTACTGACTCTTTCTTCTTGGCTGAGTAGCTCTGATTCGTGTATGTGCGAATGATTTTCATTTGACATTACGTTGACTTCTTTCTCTATAAATATTATATAACATTTATATAAATTTATTGAATCTACTTTG
>CAILQE010000053.1 GCA_903836325.1 uncultured Candidatus Saccharibacteria bacterium | reverse complement strand
GTTAATAAAGAGTTAACCTTTATGGAGTACTTAGTTTTAATTACTCGTAAGGATTCGTCTGAGGAGTATATTTTTCCTGCCGAAAAAGCTTCAGAGCTTTTATTAACGCTAGGGAGAGTAGCAATACCATCACATGACTTTAATAAACATATTTCCCCTGAACACTACATCGGCAATAGTATGCTTGGATTCATATCAACTGTTTCTAAAGATGCACCCTACGCAGTATTTGTTAGACCTGATTAGTAATATTAGTTGTAATTTTTATCGAAATATATTTTAACTATCCTATCTCCTGTATAATTCACTCTGGAATATGCCAGTAACAGTAGTATTAGGAGAACAAAGAGGAGACGAAGGTAAAGGTCGTTTCGTAGATATGTTGTCTCAAGGACAAGATATCGTTGCTAGATATAACGGAGGATCCAATGCTGGACATACAGTTGTTACACCTAATGGTGAGGAATTTGATTTTCATCTTCTTCCTTCTGGAATAGTTAATCCTGAAATAGTTAACGTTATTGGCAATGGAACAGTTATTAATCCAAATAAATTAGTTGCCGAAATAGAAAAAACTAAGAGCAAAGGTGTTGCTGTATCAGAATCTAATTTATTGATTAGTTCAGCCGCTCATTTAGTTCTCCCTCACCACGTACTTTTTGACGAACTGAGAGAATCTGGAACATTAGCTCAAGGATCTACTAAATCGGGTATAGCACAAAGTTATTCAGATAAATATCTTAGAAGCGGAATGCGCATGGAGTCTATCAAGAACGATCCTGATGAACTCAGAGATATGGTTATTGAAGGATTAGCAAAATTTAATGAAGCTAGAACTTTATTAGATTTAAGTAAAATTAATTATGGTAATTTAGTTAACGAATTCCTAGATAATGCGAAGCGCCTAGGCGAATTTGTTACTGATACAGTTTTATATCTAAATAGAATGCTTGAAAATGGTGCCCTTGTATTAGCTGAAGGCGCTCAAGCATTTCAATTAGACATAGATCATGGACAGTATCCATTCGTAACATCATCCTCTACTACGTCTGCGGGAGCCTTAAGTGGTCTAGGAATATCTTATAAGTATATTGACAGAGTAATTGGAGTTGCTAAAGCGGTACCATCTCACGTAGGCGGTGGACCATTTGTTACCGAGATTAAGGATAAGGAAGATCTTGAGGGGCTACACGGAGACATGACTACTGTTGATGCTGAAATAGGCACTACCACTGGAAGAGTACGCAGATTGGGTCATCTAGATCTTGCGCTCATAAAACGATCACAGATGATTAATGGTTCTAGTGAAATGGCATTAACTAAACTTGATTGGGTTAGACGTTACGGAGAATCTGTTCTTATTTGTGTTGGATATAAGAGAAAAGATAAATTATTATCAGTTGCCCCAGATGCAGCATATAAAATGGAACAATCCACTCCAATTTATGTTGCATTGCCTACTTGGAAAGAAGATATATCTGAACTCCGAGATTTCAGTTCTCTACCAGAAGAAGCTAAAGATTACATAGAATTAATTGAAGGCTATACAGGAATACCGATTAGTATGATAGGCGTAGGTCCTAAAAGAGACCAAGTTATTATTAGGTAAATTGTATACATATATAAGTGTAGAAGGTTTGATAATAGTTCGGAATAGTTATATAATATGCTTCAATTATGAAAAATTTTGAAGAGTTTTCTAGT
>CAILQE010000052.1 GCA_903836325.1 uncultured Candidatus Saccharibacteria bacterium | reverse complement strand
GTCAAAGCATACAGACAAATCTGGGCAACCCGAATACCGGAGTAGCGCCAAATTCTACACTAAAAAGTATAGGAGGTAATGCAAGTCCTTTTGATTTCCTAAAAAGTATAAGCGATGCGCTCGATGTAGCCTGTGGATCTATTGTTCAGGGAATATTAATGGTATTTACATTTGCTACAGATTTTACCGGAATCGGTATTATTCTTAATACCGTGGCAACTTTAGTCACCTCTCAATTGTCTGGTCCAGTTATAGATACAGTTTCACATTGGATGGCTGGTTCTGCTGTTGACGTAGCTGCAATAGGTGCAGATTATGGAAATGCTATTGATTATGGAACTACGCTAGCTTCTAATCAACAATATTTAATGGCTGGAGGATCACAATTAACTACTGCGCAAGTTGCAGCCAATAATCAAGTTGTTAATTCAATATCCCAGAAGGAATTTAGTGAACAGCCTGTATACGCACAATTATTTAACCTATCTGACTCAAGATCCATAATATCTAAAATGGCAGATAATTTAAGTCCTTCATATAAAGCTACTTTTGCAAACATGTTTTCCTATGTACTTGGTTCGGGTAAAAATGCCATCTCGGGAGTAGCTAGCCTATTTAGTACAAAGACTCTTGCAGCATCAAATACTCCATATGATTATGGTTTTAATATAATTGGCTATTCTCAGCAAGACGCCATTAATCCTGCTGTAACTGATCCATATTCTAATGCAGATTATGTAGTAAATAACTTAGTAACCAATCAAACCCTATTAGATAAAGCTAAAAATTGTTTTGGTGTGAATATATCGCAAGATTCAAATCTTAACTGGAATGTTACATCCGATTCGTCAGCTTCGAACCTAAATCCATACACCAAAGTATATCAGGGATATGGTTGCAATATGACTGCGCCGGCAGATTGTAGTTCAAATAGCTCAGATGCGTGTAATTGGTTGAGATTAAGATATTTTATCACTGATACGGAAACAATGAATAGCATGGGTTGTTATGCTGGTGATACTCAAGCATGCACAGATTCGGGGTTATAGTTTATGAGAATATCATTTAATTATCTACCTAATATTAAAAAAATATTTTATATAATTTTTGTTTTAATTCAGATAGCGCCTTTTGCTAATGTAAGTGCAATAACGGCAAGTCAGAAACAATTATTTGATGAAGGTATTTATTATTATAATTATAATAGTGGTACATGTAATCAGCTAACTGATTACATCGGCAACGGACCAGCTGAAGGATTAGCTTTTCCTAACGTAACTAGTGTTCCTGATCTTGTGACGAATATAGATAACTATATTGTCAAAATCCGTCCTAATTCTCCTTTTGTTGGAATGGGTAATCAATTTGTTGCAGCCGGTCAAAAATATAATGTGAACCCAGCCCTAGTAGTTGCTTTAGCATATAAAGAAGAAGGTTTGGGAACTGCTGATAATTTTACTACTAAATCGAGTCACGACTCGTTCGGTACAACAGGAATAACTGGATTTAAAAATGATACATATGGGTTTGCAATTTTCGATTCATTTGAAGCAAGTATTGATCCCGTAACAAAATACGTTAGTGACAGTTTTGTTTTGAGTACAGGAGCATATTATTCTATAAATATTTATCAGATGATGACACACTATACTCCAGATGGTGTTGAGGCTGCGACTCAATTAACTCTAGAGGTCATGCATAAGATTCTAGATCCAATTGTTTCAAATTCAAATGCCAGTAC
>CAILQE010000051.1 GCA_903836325.1 uncultured Candidatus Saccharibacteria bacterium | reverse complement strand
GCTTACGTAAGTGTTGTAACGACTTTTCATAACATACAATACTCACAACAGAAACAAGATGCTGTAAGCATAGCAAAATCTCAGATCGAACAGATAGCTGCAAGTAGTACACAATCCACCGTTCCTACTAATTGTTATCCAATGGATTCTTACACAGATTGCAAATATGATAATGCGCCCTATTTCTTTATTGCAATAACGCCATCTTCAAGCGCTCCAGACTACAAGATAACTGTTACTTGGAAAACACCCTCTAATTCGACTGCGGTAGTAACCATGTATTACACTAAAAGGATTAATTAGAGTTATGAAATTAAATAAGAGTGGATTTACTATCGTAGAGCTTATGATAGCTATTTCTATTTTTTCAGGATTATTAATAATCATGGTTTATTCTTTCTTGTTTTCTTTAGATGCTTTCATGAAAGCGTATGTTTCAAGTAAGACGCAAGAAACACTAAGAAATGTAGATCAATCAATCTCTACTTCAATAAATCTGGGAACTAACGGAGTCGTATATCTAAAACCAGTTCAGTATAATATTCCAAATGGAAATTATACAATTACTTCTCAAGGTTTTTGTATTGGACAATATAGATATAGTTATATTTTAAGTCAAGAATCAGATTCAAATGGAAATTATAACTACGTAAATCTTTCAATCCCAATTCTTAATCATAATTTAGTCCAAGATGTAATGACTGGAGGATGTAATTCAAATATGTCCGCACAAGACCTTTCTTCTCCCCTAAACACTAGTGCGCAACAACTCTCATCATCCTCAAAAGAATTAGCCGGAAATAATATTGGTATATTAAGTTTTTCACTTTCTCCTACTTATGCATTCGGAAATACTCCAGTCTATAATTTTTTAGCAACATTCGGTTATGGAAATAATCTCAATGTTTCTTATGATCTATCGGGAAACTTAAGTAGTTCTAGTTGTCCCGGTACATTCCATGGAGGCAACTTCTGTGCTTTATCAAGTTTTAATGACTATATTAATCAGAGAGTGTATTAAAATATGTATATGAATAAGCTGAAAAATAATGAATCTGGAATAATCTCAATACTAGTTACAATAGTTATGATGTTAGTTCTAACTCTTCTCGTTCTGGGCCTTTCGCAGCTAGGAGTTAGCGAGCAGAAAAATGCTCTAAAGAGACAACTTAGTACCACAGCATATTATCTAGCAGAAAGTGGAGTAAATAAGCAAATTAATAGTCAAACTGCCAATAGTACTGGATGCAACACCCCGATCACTGTAGATTCTGAACTAACTTACTCAATACCATGTACTACTGTAACCTCAACTACAAAAAATTATATATATGGATTGAGCAAAAATCAGGCTAAAGTTTTTCAAATTAACTCTACAAATCTTCTCAAGACTTTATCATTTTCATGGACCAATAGTTCTAGTAGTCCAATAACTAACTGTCCTGATACTAAGGTCAATCAATTCAAGCCAGCTGCACAATGGACTTGTGGGGATGCCGTTATGTTTGTTAGTATAGTTGCTGCAGATAATTTTAATAGTTTAACACTATTTTCTGAGGGTTCAGCAAATGGTTATTATAATTTCTATCTTGTTCCTACCAATACTTCTGGAAGCACAAACTATCCTGCCAGTGCCACCTCAATAAATGATTTAGTTACATCTTATTGTAGTAGTAGCGGATCTGCAACTACCTGTAATCGAACGATAGATCTTAGCGCTATTAGCACCCATAATTATTATGTTAGGATAGTACCTCTTTATACATCCGCAACCGCCACAATAACGGCGACTGATTCCGCGGGTGCAGTTAACAGTAATCAGCTTGAAATAGATTCCACTGGTAGGGCGGGAAACCTCCTTCAAAGATTAGTGGCTAGGGTCACAAAGTCGACATCTGCTAACACTGTTTTTGCTAACCAAAGTATCGAGTACCAGACTCCAATTTTTGCAGTGCAATCTACAAACACTATATGTAAGAGATTTGAAGGTTATTATAATTCTTCTACAGATAACTATCTCAATATAGACACAACTAGCCTAATAGAGAATTGTACCCTTTAAATTTCATTAGTGTGGAATTTTTCGTGAACTGCTTTTAGGTGAGGGTCTGTAATATGAGTATATATTTGAGTCGTAGAAATATTACTATGACCTAGCATAGTCTGTACGCTTCTAATGTCTGCACCATTCATAAGTAGATCCGTTGCAAATGAATGTCTCATTGTGTGAGGGCTAACGTGTTTTACTATTCCTGCAAGAGCAGCATATTTTGAAACCATTCTTTGAATACTTCTAGGCGTTAATCTTTTAAAATCTCCAGAGTTATCCATAGACTTAGTACCTGAATATCTAATGAATAGGGGATTAGACGAGTCTGCTCGTATAGCTAGGTATTTTTTTAACCAATCCGAAGCTTCGTTAGAGATAAATATAGGGCGATCTTTCTGTCCTTTACCTCTAACCATAAACTCTCTTCTTTCGAGATTTAAGTTGTTTCTATCTAGAGAAACTAGTTCACTAACACGTAATCCTGAACTAAAAAGTAGTTCAAGGATTGCTCGATCGCGAATTCCTATTTCACTTGTAGTCTTAGGTTGTTCAAAAATTCTTTTTAGTTCTTCATTAGTTAAAAATGTTACCTGAGGTCTTTTAACTCTAGCTAGTTCTATTTTATCTGGACTAAGAGTTTTTAGGTCTCGCTTAGCACAGTACTTTAGAAAACTTCTAAGACCAATTAGATGATAATTCTGAGTAGTTTTACTTAGCTCTTCGTCTCTGTTGCTAGCAAGTCTATTTAACCAAAGACGCCATTTTCTAATTAGGTCGCTATCTATTTCGGATAATTTTATATCTCCAGCATAATCTTCAAGACGGGTTAGGTAGTGGTCGTAATTCCTTATTGTTTTTTGAGATCTATTTTGTTCTATCTCTAAGTATTCTAGGAATTCATTTTTGGCTTTATTAAACTGCATATGCATATTATATCAATATTTTGCGACATTAAATTAATTCTGTTAAGCCTTATTTATCTGTTAAAATTAGTAATTAAATAGAAAGGATATTTTATATGGAGAAAACTTTAGTAATACTTAAACCTGACGCAGTTCAAAGAGGACTAGTTGGTGAAATATTGACTAGATTTGAAAAAGTTGGACTTAAGATTGTGGGAATGAAAATGTTAGTTCCAACTAACGAAACTTTAGTGAAACACTACCCAGATGAACTAGGAGATATTATCGGAAACAAGACTAAGCAAGATTGGGATAAATACGGTGTAGAATATACTGAATCTGCTGAAGAAATTGGAAAGATAATTCTAAACGCTACTCGAGACTTTATGAGATCTGGACCAGTATTAGCATTTGTACTTGAAGGCGGACATGCAGTAGAGGTTGTACGTAAATTAGTTGGAAGCACAGGTCCAAAAGACTCACTTCCTGGAACTATAAGAGGGGATTATGCGCATCTAAGTTTAGGTAAAGCATCAATCGCTAGAAAAGGTGCTGCAAATCTAGTACACGCATCTGGAACAGTAGAAGAAGCAAAAGTAGAAATTGATTTATGGTTTAAACCTGAAGAGTTATATGAATATAAGACTGCTCAGGAGCATCTTACACACGCTTAATGTGAATTAACCTAGCTTTTTATAAATCTAGGTTTTTAAGCCCCCATAGTTCAAAGGATAAAATAACTCCGTCCTAAGGAGAAGCTGTAGGTTCGATTCCTTCTGGGGGCACCAAATTATCTTATTTTTGATACAATACACGTATGTCTAAAGCAATAAAACCAAATAAAAAATACTTTAGTGATCAACTCGATGGAGAAGAGGTGCTATATGTTTTTCGAAGGCATCCTATTGTGATGCGTAAAGGATTAGTTATATCTCTATTATTTCCATTGTTGGGTGTTCTGCCAACTCTATTTAAGCCTACTTTGGGGTTTACTTGGTTCTTTGCCGGTATAGGACTCGGCATTTTAGCTGGAGGACTAGTAATTTTCCCTTACTGGGTAGGTTGGTATTTTAGTGTATTCATTACGACCAATCAAAGGTTCATCCAAATAACTCAAAAAGGTTTTTTTCATAGATCCGTAGCAGATTTATCTTTAAATCAGATTCAATCTATTAATTATGCTATATCTGGAATACAAGAAACTTTATTAGGTTTTGGTACAATAATGATGCAGACTTATGTAGGAGATTTAATATTAAATGATATACATAAGCCGGCACATATTCAGAAAAAATTGGTTTCAATTTTTAGAGATCAAGGAATAGTACCAAGTAATTATCCAGGTGGAAATATAAATAATGAAGAATTTGAAATTGAAGAAATTGAAAATTAAAAGGGTAAAATTACCCAGTAAAATATCTAATCCCTTAAGAAAGGGATCTATTACTGTAGATAAGGTCAATGAGGCTATCAAGAGTGTATCGAATATAACTAACGATACTGTTTCGGATCACCGAGAAGATATACTTTCTACTGCTAGAAAATTTATTTATCCTTTGCAACATTCAAAGCATAAATTCGTTAGATTATCTGTAGGAATAGCTCTAATTGTATTAGTTTCTTTCTTTGCATATTGTTCTATTGAGCTATATGCGCTGCAAACTACTTCAGGTTTTCTATATAGAGTTACTGAAGTAATTCCTTTTCCTGTAGCCAAAGAAGGTGGAAGGTGGATTTCTTATAATAGCTATCTATTCGAACTAAGAAGAAACATGCATTATTACATTACTCAGCAGCAAGCTAATTTCAGTACTAAAGATGGAAAAAACCAGCTTACTACACTAAAGCAGCAGGCTATGAAGAGAGTAGTTAATGACTCTTATGTGTCAACTCTTGCTGATAAAAATGATATAAAGGTAAGCGGAATCGAGATATCTTCAGCTATTAGCACTGTGAGACAACAAAATAAGCTCGGAAATAGCGATCAAGTACTTAGTAATGTATTAAATGAGTATTGGGGTTGGAACATAAATGATTTCAGGAGAGAACTAGGAATAGAGCTGCTAAGCCAGAAAGTTGCCGCCAAATTAGACGCAAACACCACTAATCAAGCTAATTCAGTTGTGGGCTTATTGAATTCAGGACAAGACTTCGCGTCTGTAGCATCTAAATATTCTCAAGATAGTTCGACTGCTTCTAATGGTGGACAATATGGATCTGATATAACATTAAATAATCCAAATATTTCTCCTATAGTAATCAATAAACTCTTCTCAATGCAGCCAGGGCAGGTATCGGGAGTAATTAACAGCGGTACTAACTTAGAAATACTTAAATTAATAAGTAAAACAGGGAATAGTGTTAAAGCTGCGCACATTCAATTTAATATTCAGCCAATTGCAAATTATACTCAAAGCTTAAAGTCTAGTAATAAGCCGAGTATATTCATAAATGTCTCTCTAAATTAATTGATTAAACAGACTTTTTTTGATATTATTACCCCTGTATATTTGATGGCTTACTTGGGCTCGTAGTGAAGAGGCCTATCACGTCTCCCTGTCACGGAGAAGATCGCCGGTTCGAATCCGGTCGGGCCCGCCAAATTTAGATATACATAAATCTGCTTATATTAGGCAGATTTTTTTATATATAATAACTATATCGTTTGCCACCTTAGCTCAGTTGGCTAGAGCATCGCTTTCGTAAAGCGAGGGTCATCGGTTCGATTCCGATAGGTGGCTCCATTTTATTAATGATTTAGTGCTAAAATATATTGAGTATATGTTAACTTTATCCAAGAAATTTCTACGAGATCAATATGTCCTACTTCTCATAAGTATTAACTTAGTGTTATTCATCATATCTACGGTGTTTATAATCCTTAGATTATCTAGTGGCCATAGTAGTAGCTATATAGTTCAGTGCAGAGATTGTTCTAATGCTAGCGCAGTTGAGTTTATACCTGGGGGATTAATAGATCTAATTAGTTTTATATTCTTTTCTTTATTAGTTTTATCAACTAGTGTCGTTATTAGTCTTAAAACTTATAATATTCACCGCCAATTAGCTGTTACAGTTTTAAGTTTAGGAATTTTATTACAAGTGTTAACTCTTATAGTAAGTAATTATTTATTGGTTCTTAGGTAATGATAGATATAGAAATTCCTTACGAAAAGGATCGAAAAGGCCACTATAGATTCTTTGAGATTCTACCTGGAGCTTTGAGCTGGGGTATGGTTATTCTTACTATAGCACTGTCATTTTTAAACATTGAATTAATGGTAGTTTTACTTCTTACTTATCTATTAATTTTCTTTGTTAGATCGCTCGGATACGATATTAGGGCAATAGATGGCTATTTAACTATGAAAAGACACATAAAAATAAACTGGGATCAGTTAAATGAAGATCTAGAAAGCGGAATAGTCGATTTTACTAATAAAGAGAGACCAAAATGGCACGCCAATAATATGGCTAGAATGTTATCTTTCGATAAAATCTATAAACCTAGTGAAGTTGTTCATGTTGCTATGATCGCAACCGTGAATGAAAGTGAACAGGTATTAAGACCGACTATTGAGTCAGTTAAAAATAGTACCCATGGAGCTGAGAATATTATCTTGGTTATAGCATATGAAGGTAGAGCGGGCAAAGTTGCTCAAGATAGAGTTGAAGCATTGATTAAAGAATATAAAAAAGATTTTAAGGATGCATTATGTTTTCAGCATCCATCAGATATTCCCGGGGAAATTATTGGAAAAGGTGGGAATATCACCTATGCTGGACGTCAGCTCGAGAAATATCTAAAAGAAAAAAATATCGACTCCGAGAATGTCCTAGTTAGTACCTTAGATGCAGACAACAGACCAGATAAGAAGTATTTTTCGGCATTAACATATATGTTTTGTGTTGTTCCAAATCCTATAAGGTGTTCATTCCAACCACTTCCTATGTTTACCAACAATATTTGGGATGCTCCTACTATGATGAGAGTAATTGCTACAGGAAATAATCTGTATTACATCGTTCAATCTAAAAGAGCTCATCTACAGAGAAACTTTTCTGCTCATGCTCAATCAATGAAATCTCTTATAGAGATGGATTTTTGGAGTGTCAGAACAGTGGTAGAGGATGGACATCAGTTCTGGAGAAGTTACTTTAGATATGATGGAGACTATAGGGTATACCCCTTGAGCATTCCTATTTACCAAGATGCAGTCTTAGCTGATACATATTTTAGAACTATAAGAGCTCAGTTCATTCAGCTTCGAAGATGGTCTTATGGGGCATCTGATGTTGCATATATTGCTTCTAAGGGATTCTTCCACAAGAATAAGATTCCATTAACAGATAAGTTATCTAAATTATTGCGTACTCTTGAAGGACATGTAACTTGGGCGGTGGGTATATATCTCGTGTTTGGGGCAGTCTTTTTGCCGCATTTCTTCCACCCTCAGAATTTTGCGGCCAACCAGCTGCCAATAACAGTTAGTTATATTCAAAGAGTTGGCTTAATTGGTGCTCTAGCTTCAGTGTATATATGCTTAGTTACATTACCTAAGCGTCCTGCTCGAATAAAGCGTCGCCACTCTGTAATTATGTTGTTTCAATGGATACTAGCTCCATTTACTGGATTTTTATTCGGTTCACTTGCAGCTTTTAACTCTCAGACTAGATTAATGTTTAAAAGATACTTAAGTAAATTTGATGTTACCGAGAAGGCAGTTAGATTATCTAATAAAAAAATTGTAAGTACTAAATCCGATCCTTATTAATCTTTATCGAAATAAGCTTTATAGTAGACTAGGGAAGTGTTATCAAAATTTGATAACGTATTAAATACACAGTTTCTCAAATCGTCTACAAAAACTAGTCCATCTATAACTATATTGCTCAGTCTAATTAGTATTGTATTAGTTAATTCGTCAGCCTCTTCTAAAGCCCTAGGACGATGTTTCAAGCTTTCATATATAGAAATATATAACTTAGTTCTATTGAAGGGTTCTAAGCGTTTAGAATTATTTCTTGCTAGTGACCATATAGTTGAGTAGTCAGGAGTCTCAATAGTAGAGAAGGTGACATTACATATTTGGCAATTTCTTCTCCTCCAAGTGCCGTTCTTTCTGGCAAGATGCCTGGAGTTCGATATTTTAGTCGAGTTTTTACAATAAATACATACCATATCAATATATTGTCATAACGCTAATGAAAAAGCTAGTGGATAACATGTTTAAAACAGTGGAAATAAAAAAAAGCCCTCGACTTTGTCGAAGGCTCCAGAGTACTATTCTCATCTGTTAATTAGGACGAATTCTGCGAACTCTGTTCGTTGGTTTTGCGGTTTTGATCTCCTCAAAAAACAACTTGAATGCGTCTAGCGCACTTTGTGATTTAATCACTTGCTCCCTTTGTTTAACTGGTCTAT
>CAILQE010000050.1 GCA_903836325.1 uncultured Candidatus Saccharibacteria bacterium | reverse complement strand
TACAGTTTAAGGATATTTAAGTAAACAGTTCTAAGGGTCCACTGGGCTGCTTTTTTACTTGTTTCATTTTCTCCGTTAAGTCTGTATTTAATAAATTCTAGATAAAGATCTGCGAATTTAGCCCAGAAGAAATCATCGGTAATACTTCTAGCTTTAGCATATGAATAATTATCAAAAGCTTTTGTTGCAGTTTCGATAACTGTGTTTAGATTTTCTAATATCCATTTATCTGAATCTTCAAGTTGTGAATGTTTGATATCTGGGGTTTTATCTATCTTATAGAATTCAATCATATTAGCTACGTTATATAGTTTCATTGCGGTTTTGTGACCTATATTTACTTCGCTATCGCTGAATCTTAAATTCTGGCCCAATAATGCTCCGGTTGCCCAGTACCTAATAGCATCTGCTCCAAAATTATCTACTAAATCTTTAGCAGGCTTATAGTTACCTAATCTTTTAGAGAATTTATGTCCTTTTTGGTCAAGACCGTGTCCAGAAATCATTACGTCTTTAAACGGGATAGTATTGTTATTGTAATGTCCTTTAACTATTGAATAGAAATCCCATGTTCTAATAATTTCAAAAGCATTTGGTCTAAGTGTAGCTGGATATACTTTGTCTTTTAGTGGACCAGAAATTAGTTCTCTAATAATCTCAGGAGTCGTAGAACTGGTAGCCCATGTATCCATTACATCTTCATCGCCTTTAATATTAGTGCTTCCACAATCAGGACATTTGTTTACCGGGGGTTTATCTTCAATTGGATTTACGGGTAATTGAGATTCTTCCGCAAATATTGATCCTTCACAATCTTCACAGTTCCAGATAGGTAATGGTACACCATAAAATCTCTGCCTAGAAATACACCAATCCCATTTAAGATTGTTTACCCAGAGTTCATAGTCGTTGATTCTATCTTCTGGATACCAATTCAGTTTCTTTCCTTGAGTGATCCATTCTTTCTTTAAGTTAGCTACTTTTATAAACCATTGCTTAGATTTAATAAATTCTACTGGAGTAGAACATCTTTCATGTACGCTAACTGATCTGGATACTTCCTCTTGTTTAACTAGGAAGCCTTCATCCTGAAGCTTGGAAATAATTTCTTTTCTAGCTTCTAAAATTTTCATGCCGGAATAATCTCCAGCAATTTCTGTTAATCTACCATTTTCACTAAATAGATTTCTCTCATCAAGATTATCTTCTTTCCATTTTTCAACATCTTCTTGATCTCCCCATGTACAGACCATCATAAGACCAGTTCCATATTCAGGATCTACTTTTTCACTAGTTTTAATCTCTACAGAATAATTGAAAAGCGGTACATTAGCTTTCTTTCCAATAAATTTAGAATATCTTTTATCTTTAGGATTTACATATAGGGCTACACAAGCTGGAAGAAGTTCCGGTCTAGTGGTTGCAATTGTGAGCTTACTTCCTTCAGAATCAAAATCTATATAATTCAATTTACCGTCCATTACTTCGTCTTCTAGATCGGCTTGAGCTAAAGCGGTCTGACAAGAAACACACCAAAGTAGTGGTTCACTTTTTCTATATAATCCACCTTTATTATTGATATCTATTAGGGATTTCTGCGAAACTTTCTGAGCATTTTTATCTATAGTCGAATAGGTTTTCGACCAATCTACACTTATCCCTAAAGCATTCCATAAGTCTTTATATGTTTTACTTCCTAATTTAGTTTCCTGCAAACATAATTTAATAAATTCACTACGAGTAATCTTGTCTTTATTTAAATTATATTTCTTTTCAACAAATCTCTCAGTAGGAAGTCCGTTGTCGTCAAAACCCATTGGATAATAGACATTAAAACCTTGCATCCGTTTATATCTAACGATAAATTCTGCTTGAGTGTAACTCATAATATGACCAGCATGAAGATGGTCTGCAGAAACGTAAGGTGGAGGTGTATCTACAACATATAGTGGTTTATCGCTATTTTCATCAAATGCAAAAATACCTTCTTTCTGCCATAGGTTTTTTACTTTGTCTTCAATCTTTTTAAAGTCGTATTTTTCCATAGTATTAAAAAATCCCTTCCTAATATTATATTAGTAAAGGGACGAAGTTGCTTCGTGGTACCACCCTTCTTCTATCGCTTGTTGCCAAGTACGATACTTGCTAGGCCGTGGTGATGGCCTAAAAGTCTATGATTACGGTGACTTTCCGTTAGGTTCTACTTTCTATAAATAAGATTTCTTCCTACCGCTTCTTGGTGACAACCAGATCAACGCGTTTATATGTTAATTATATCATAATCCTAGCAATAATCTATCCATGCACTATAATAATTTAGATGAATGCACATCTAATATTAGGAAATCAATTGTTCGCTAATCATCCTTCTTTATCTTCTAGCAAAGATGAACCAAAAATATTTATTGAATCGATTAAAACTTCTAATAAATATAAATATCACAAACTTAAATTAGTATATGTATTTTCTACGATGAGACATTATGCAGAAGAACTTAAATCTAAAGGACATGAAATTATCTACATAAATCAATCAGATAAAAGTATTCGTGATGAATTAAAAATAATTATTTCATCAAAAAAAATTAAACATATTTCATATATGATTCCAGTAGATAATGGTCCAAGAGAAAATCTTAAGAAGTTCTTTAGTGAAAATAATGTAGAGGTAAAAATTTTTGAAAATATGCTTCACATTACAAATGAAGATCATTTTGATGATTGGAAAATAAAATCAAAAAAACCCATCATGGAATTTTTTTATAGAGATCAGCGAAAAAAACTAAATATACTAATGGATAAAGATAAACCTGAGGGTGGAATTTGGAATTATGATAAAGAGAACAGAAAGCCACTTCCTAAGAATCTAAATGATTTTCCTAAAATTCCTAAATTTGAGATTGATGAAATTACTCATGAAGCTATACGGGATGTTTCTAAAAATTTTTCATCTAATCCAGGTGACATAGATAATATTTGGTTACCTGTAAATCACGAACAATCAAAAGTATTTCTTGATGATTTTATTGCAAATAGATTAACTCTTTTTGGAAAATATGAAGATGCCATCAAGAACGATGAAGCTATATTATTCCACTCAGGATTGTCTGCGCTAATAAATAATGGACTTCTAGAGGTTAGAGAAGTCCTGGACGCTGTAATCGAGGCTAAAAATATACCAATCTCTTCTAAAGAAGGATTTATCAGACAAATAATTGGTTGGCGAGAGTATATGTATGGGATATATCTAGCTAGTCCGGATCTAATAAATTCAAATTACTTTGGTTTTGAAAAAGAATTAGAGCCTTATTGGTTTGTTTTAGATTTCGAAGATAAAAAATTACCTGATGCTGTTAAAAATTCTCTTAGAACACTAAAGAAATATTCATATAATCATCATATAGAAAGACTAATGGTTCTTGGGAATTGGTTTTTGCTGAATGAATATAATCCAAAAAGTGTTAATAACTGGTTTATGTCTATGTATGTAGATGCGTACGAGTGGGTGATGGTACCTAACGTTATTGGAATGAGCCAATATGCAGACGGAGGAAGTGTTGCTACTAAGCCGTATATCTCTGGCGATTCGTATTTGCAAAAAATGGGACACTATATTCCCTCAAAAGATGAAGAATTAAGCTACACTTATAAATACTGGAAATTTTTAGATAATAATTACGCTAAATTAAAAGGCAATCCTAGAATGGCCCTAGCTTTGTCCTTATCTGCTAAACGCAAGATATAAATAAAATTCTGAAAAATCTTAAATCCAATTACAGAAAAATAATAACAATATAAATTGTTCTATAAAAAGAATAATACTCATTATTATGCCAATAATATGATTTGAATAATCCCGATTAAATATTAAATATATATTTTCATGTTGATAAAGTTTTTATATGTATCAGGCTTATGATTAAATGTAGTTATATTAAAAATTTAAGAAGGTAAAGAAGATATGAATATCAAAAAACTAAATAGAAAAGGCTTTTCTCATGTTGAGATGGCTAT
>CAILQE010000049.1 GCA_903836325.1 uncultured Candidatus Saccharibacteria bacterium | reverse complement strand
AGCACGTTCGATAAAGTATTTGAGGGCGGACTATTAATTAAAGGGCTAGGTGGTTTCCTTGAATTCTTGGGTGGATTACTTTTATTTGTATTTACTCCTGATCAAATACATAGATTCGCGGTTCTTTTAACACATACTGAGTTAGTGCAAGATCCGCACAGTAAAATATCCAATATGCTACTACAATCTACTCAACATTTTTCTAATGGTAGTAGGATATTTTTAATACTGTATCTTTGGCTACATGCTGCGATTAAATTAATTGCGGTAATTGGAATTCTAAAAAATATGCTTTGGGCTTACCCCTTCTCTCTTATTAGCCTTGGCGCACTTATGCTTTATCAGGTGTATTCAATATTCTTTATTAAAGCTTCTTTTGGAATGATCGGTCTTACTGTCTTTGACATTCTAATTCTTTGGATGATAACTATTGAATATAAGAAAGTTAGACTTAAACTAGCAACAAAAGCTATTTAATTTGCTAGAATATTAATAAGTAAGGGGGGCAGAATATGAAGATACACATAAGACCGCATAGTGATCTTGGATTATGGTCTATTGTCCTGATGTTTACCTTTTTCTTTATATCATTCTTTACAGTATTTGTAACAATTAATATATTCCATCAGAATCCTGGAAACAGCATGTTCCACAATCTTTACATATCAATACCCATGATAGTAGCTTTTTGGGCTGCAATAACCTCTTTTCTTAGTGGAATTATTAGCATAAAGAAACACAGAGAAAGAAGTATATTAGTTCTAATTAGCGTTATATTAGGATTTTTAGTTGCCTGGTATCTCGTTGGCGATTTAACCATAAAACAGTAGCTATTGATGTATAATTAAGCTTATGGTAAATAAAAAAGTAACCGTTAGCAAACTCCTAAATCTTGACGACAAAGTGGCCATTATTACTGGTGGAGCGATGGGAATAGGTCTTGGAATAGCTAAAAGATTAGCTGAAGCGGGTGCTCACGTAATTATCGGGGATTTGAATAACGAGGCTTGTGATCAAGCTGTTTCTGAAATTAATAAAATGGGACTTAAAGCAAGTTCTTACATCCTAGATGTTTCTAATGAAGAACAAGTAAAGAGCATGGTTGAACATACCAAGAATGAATATGGAAAAATTGACATACTTGTAAATAACGCTGGTATTTATCCTCAAATTCCACTAGCTAATATGAGCTTTGATGACTTTAAAAAAGTATTGGGAGTTAATCTTAATAGTGTTTTTCTAACTATAAAATACACTAGTGAAATTATGAAAACTCAAGGAGGTGGAAAAATTATTAATATATCTTCAATTGACGCCCTTCACCCTTCAATGGTTGGACTAGCTCATTACGATGCATCAAAGCATGGAGTTTGGGGTTTCACCAAGAATGTAGCTCTAGAGTTATCTAAATACGGTATTACAGTAAATGCTGTGGCTCCCGGAGGGATTAATACACCCGGAGCGATGAGCAACACCCCTTCAGGTATTTCAAAAGAACAACTTGAAGATGCCAGCAAAGCTTTTATGGCAAGAATTCCTATGCAGCGATTTGGAGAACCAGATGACATTGCTAAAGTTGTCTTATTTTTAGCTAGTGATATGTCTAGCTATATGACGGGGTCACAAATTGTAGTAGATGGTGGAGCATTGTTAAATTAATAAAGAAAAGGAAGTAAATATGAGCGAAGTAACAGACCAACAAATTAAACCACTAAGAAAGTGGAATTTATATGCAGGATTCCTGCACCTATTTTCAATGATAGCCGTTTTAGTGCTATCTAATAACTTCTCCCTGCCTGTGACGGCTGTATATATGACTGGTCCTCCAGGAACAACTCAATCTGATCCAGTAACTTTATT
>CAILQE010000048.1 GCA_903836325.1 uncultured Candidatus Saccharibacteria bacterium | reverse complement strand
AGAAGTGAAGAAGCTTCAACGATCTTAAATGCATCATCACCATCAATAATTACATTTATATTAGGAGCATATTGTAATAATATTTGTCTACAATTACCGCATGGACTAACAACATTAATTGACCCATCTTTACTCATTATTACAGCAACAATGTATTCAAATTCGAAATCTTTTTTTGCAAGAGCATTTGATAGTGCGATTGGTTCTGCACATACATCAAAGCCCTTAGTATCAAGATGAAGTGAAAGATAAATATCAGACTTGGTTTTTAGGGCAGCGGCAACATGGTGCTCATTTTTTTTGTAATTTAACTTAAGATGATTTGTTGCAACTTGGATTAATTCATTTATTTGATCAGAATTAGACTCGTTCATATATTTACCTATCTAATTTTCTAGATTTAATTTAGTATAATTAAATCTAGAAAGTTCTTCACTTATATCTGAATATGTTAATCCTGCTAATTTGCCACCCGCTATAAACATTTCTTGAGTAACGTCCGCAAGACATACGTCTGGTACTATAAACGCAGATTTGGCATCCTCTGAATCAAATTCGAAATCTATAAGAACTAAGCCTTGAAGATCGCCCAAAAAAACATCAATCTCTGCTTCATAACCATCTATAGTAATGTTGTAACGATCCTTTTCGACTATCTTTGTACTTGAATTTTCAAGTGCAAGAAACTCTGACTCATCTAAAGGTATTGTAAGTTCTGTATGCGCTGAAGCATCACCTTCTTTTAGGGGTACTTTTTTTGTTAATTCGAATTTATTACCTTTTTTTCGTAATCTTAATCTAGGATGTATGTCTGCTGTATCTGGAATATATATATCTTTTAGTCTGTTAGGAGTGACTGATTTAATGTTTGCGGGTAAGCTTTTTGCTAGATAAGTTAATTCATATTCAATTGAATCTACGGCTTGGTTCTGCATATATAATATTCTCTGTTTAAGTTATTAAATTCTTGTGTATAATGAGTGTACTATAACATATTTAGTGAAAGCTTTTTAGAGTAAATCTATGAAAAAATTGAATATTATCGTAATAGGTTTGGGTCATCAAAGTCTTGAAGATCATTTACCTGCCATTAATGATAGTAAATATTTTAATCTAGTTGGTGTTTCTGATATTGATGAAGAAGTTACAGCTCAAACTGCAAAAGAATATAACGTTACATATAGTAATGTGGGCGTATCAGAATTACTAGATCTATTACCTGAAAAACCTGATGTTGCTCTCATAGCAGTACCTCATAAAGATTATTTATCTATTATAAAAATATTAGCTAAAGCAAAGATTGATATTATTAAAGAGAAACCTTTCGCTACATCTGTTGATGAAGCTAAAGAAATGATAAAACTTGCCAAGGAATATAATATTTCGTTTCAAGTTACACTACAGCGTAGATTTAATCCTATTTTTATAAGTTTCAGCCAATTGCTGCAACGTATCGGTAAAATATATTCAATAGAAGCAAGATATACACTAAATATAGCGCATCTAGATGAAGGTTGGCGTTCCAGTAAGGTATTTTCGGGTGGCGGAGCATTAGTAGACCTTGGATATCATTATATTGATTTATTAATATGGTATTTTGGTTTACCAGATTCTGTAACATGCAGGATATCTACTCACAATCGTGAGGGTCAAGAATATGACGTAGAAGACACTGCTCTTTTAAACTTTACATACAACGAGAATGATGGTGATGATGAAACAATTTTGGGAAATCTTATTGTTTCAAGAGTTTATCCCGAAAAAGATGAATCACTAATAGCATATGGCTCCAAGGGTAGTGTTTATATACGTCGCGGTAAAGTATGTCGACGTGACTTAGAGGGTAATGAAATAGAAGTATTAGAACGATCCGGTTCATGGCCATCTGCACTGTACGATCAATTAGATGAGTTTGCTAAAAATATAATTGCAAACAAGAACAGAGGAGTAATTGATCCTCAACACCTTGAACATGTTGCATTTATAGACACTGCATATCGATCTTCAGTAGATCATTCTACCCTAGATCCACATGTAACACTTAATAAACTAATAAGCGAAATGCAAAAATGAGTTATCTTGCTGTTAATGGTGGCACTCCTGTCGTTGATATTGAGAAAGCTAAATTTGAATGGCCCAGAATAACTGATGAGTCAGAAAAAGCAGTTGTAAAACAACTTCATACCAGCATTTCAATTTATGATAATTCTGGCATAATTGGGGAATTTGAGAAAATTTTTGCTGATTATCATAATAGGAAATTGGGCCTACTATCAAATTCTGGTACATCGGCAATTTTTTCAATGTTTGAAGGAATTGGATTAATGCCCGGCGATGAAGTCATCTGCCCTGTTTATACATTCCATGCTTCAGTCAGCCCGTTGATAAACACTGGTGCAATACCGATATTTGCAGATAGTGATGAGTTTGGAAATATAAGTATAGATTCTATAAAAACTAAACTTACACCCCGTACAAAGGCTGTTGTGGTTACTCATATGTGGGGTACGCCTACTAAAGATATTAATAAAATCCAAATATTTTGTCGGGATCATAATTTATTTTTATTAGAAGATTGTTCACATGCACATGGTTCTAGTATATATACAAAAAAAGTTGGTTCATTTGGTGATGCAGCAGCATGGAGTTTACAGGGTCAAAAAACCATTACTGGCGGAGAAGGCGGAATTATGCTCACTGATAATACTAAAATATTTAATCGAGCACTACTCCAGGGTCATTATAATAAGCGTCCTAAAAATGAAATCTCATCATCTGAAACTGAATATAAATTTTTCCTAACAGGAATGGGTCTTAAATTACGAGCCCATCCCCTTGCAATAGCGCTGGCCTTACAGCAGTTTAATCATTTAGATACTTTTATATCTCAAAGACAAAAATATGCGAATATATTTACTAAAGCATTTAATGACTATCCTTTTTTTACTACTCCAGAAACTATTTCAAAAGATATTCAGAGTAGTTGGTATGCTTATATATTATTGTTTAATGAGAACGAGTCATTTGGGGTATCCAGAGAAGAATTTGTCAGTGCTCTTCATGCAGAGGGATTAATCGAAGTTGATATTCCTGGTTCTACTGGACTATTAAATGAATTACCTTTATTTACAAAGACAAATGAAATAATGCCTAGACTTTATAATAAACCAATATATTCACAGGGTCCCTACCCTATTGCTGATAAATTTTATAATTCTGTAATTAAATTACCAGTTTGGACTTTTGAAGATGAATATAAAATTGTCGATAGCTATATAAGTGGAATACAAAAAGTTGCTGATCACTTAATGGAGCATAAATCACTAGCTGAATAACTTAATCTTTATTCTTTTTCTGTAGGATGAATATCATAAATTGAGGAATTTTAGAATGTATATTCCAATAGTCCGGGTCAGCTTGCTTAAGTTCATCAATGGGAATGGGTTCGATAAAATCAATTAATTCAAGTCCCGCTTCACGAATTATTTTAAGGTATTCTGATATAGATCGATTCCAATACTCAATTACGGGATATCCTTCAGGTTTTTGGGTAATTAGTTTTGGATTTAGATAATCTCCGTAAACTACTGATGGTTTTACGAATGAATCATAACCTAACATAAATGACTTTTTACGTTCATCTTTTAAATCTCTGTGAATTTCTGAACCCCATTTTATAGGATGAAGTGTTGAAAATATTAACTTTCCACCAGGCACTAAAATTCTTTTTATCTCAAGTAATATGTCTGCTAATTGTTTAGCGTAATGTAGGGTTAAACTTGAATATACTAGATTAAAGGTATCTGCTGGAAAGTTTAAATTATTCATATCCATAATCATAAAGTTGACTGATGGATGTAGATTTTTAGCAATTTTAATAGATTCTTTAGATTTATCTATACCTATAACATCAGCCCCTTGGCTATTTAAATATCCACACTCCTCACCAATACCGCATCCAATAGATAATACCTTTAAGTTAGATAATTTAGGCAGAACTGCGTACATCGCTGGCTTCTCTATATATTTATGTGCTCGATTACTACCTTCTAAAATATCTCGTGAAATACTCTCAGCGTAATCATCATAATTATTAACTTTATTCATAACGCGGTATATATTCCTCCACTAAATATTATTATACTTGTTCCAACAAATACCTACCACTGCAAAAATTACATATAAATGTTATTATATTTAATATTAAGGATGTGTTTTAATGCCCGAAAATGAAATACCTGTATTCGAGTATAGTGGTACTGCACGAAGCGGTAAAGGATCTATAGTAAAGTACTTATCCTCTCAGGATAGCTCTTATCTGACCGAAGAAACTGGTCTAGATTTTAGAGCAATTACACTTGGAATGATCGAAGCAGGATTTATCACTGTTTCTGATGAAGAAGAAGATGTCACCGAAAAAATTGATAATGGTGGGGTTGAAGTTGTATCCGAAATTTCTGGTTTGAGAGATGTCATTATAGATAGAAGTGGAATAGATTTATTATATAGCGCACAAACCAGCAGATTAGTATCATTAGTGGCTAAAAGTGCAATTGTACAAACTCAAGTTGGAGAAATGTTTCGCAATAGACTGGATACTAAAGCTAACAGTGGTGATTATAAAGCAGTATTATTAGATGGAAGAAATTTAATAAGACACGTTATAGATCTTCCTATTTTATCATTAGCTCTGCGTACTTTTGTAACTTGTACGCCTCAAGAAGCTATTTATCGTGAATGTTCAAGATTGGGAGTAGACCCTGAAAGTCCCGAGGGTCATGAAATTGCCGTAAGTCAGACCGCTACATATAATGCAGATACTTTTAGGGCTATTAACCCCGTGGTACCTGATGCAAATAATACTAATTACTGGGACTCAGCTTTTGGCAGAGAGCATGATATAGTCCGAGAAGGAGTTGGAATAGCTGCAGCTGAAGCACAAACTCAGATATTATTTGACACAACTCCATTCAGTCGAACAAATAACCCTGTTGGGTTTATGCTTAAAGCAGCTGAAGTAATGTTTCACGAAGTACTTAATGATAAAACTAGGGGAAACAAATGACGAATAGTCCTAATGTTCCTCCTGAATATAGGCTTTTACCAGTTGATGCAGCAACACTAGACCACAAAATTTTTGACTTTGAGGCTCAACGTATTGAGTTAGCTGATGCAATAATGGAAGCAGTTGATCAGTCTGCTGAAACTTGGCACGATAATGCACCCCTTGATGTAGTTAACCAAATGAAGGAGTTTGTTGATGGTGAATTATCAAAGCTTTATGGCATTCAACGTGGTATGTCTATAATTACGCCTCCTACTAATCCTACTCAAGTAGAACCAGGAACAATTGTTACATTATCTGGAGATACGGGTATCATGCACGTCGAAATTGCTGGAGATTGGCAAGGTAGGTACGTGCCTGGCAGGGGATGAGGGATTCGAACTTTAAGAAACTAAAATGTGGATCTGTAACCAAATTGATATTTGAGGAATATCTAAATGATCAGCAGCGACTTTTACTGCATAATCTTCTATTTCCCCATTCGCAAACTTAAAATTTATGTTGTTTAGTTTTAAGAAGGTCAAGCCGGCAATTATTGCTGTTCGTTTATTACCATCCACAAAGGGATGATCAGCGATTATACTTCTGATAATAGCCGCAGCTTTATCTTCTAGGTTCAGGTATAGTTCTTGCCCAAAGACCTTCTGACTTTGAGTGGCTATAGATGATTCAAGCCTCCCTAAATCTCGTAAACCAATACTTCCGCCGGTTTCCTTAATAACTAGCGCGTGTAATTCCAATATTTGTTCTAAAGTTAGCTCAATCATCTATCGTTTAAATTAACAAAATCAGATTTGTACTTATTAAGAATTTCTTTAGCAGTATCGATCACTTCTTGATCTTTCGGGTTAATAGAGTTTAAAGGTCTGATGATTACTTCAACTTCATCGCCGAATTGTATATTTTGTCGCTTAAGTTCTTTTGCAGGTATAGTTACTCCGCCACTTGTACCTATTTTTATAACCTTTTGTGTGCTTTGAATCATGAATACATTATAATGTTATTGTAATGTATTAGTCAAGGATCAAAATATCAATTATTTGCAGGGGAAATGGTTCCTAGTCAAAATTTATATAGATTAGGATATAGTTGTTTACAGTGAACAGTTTAGTGTAAACAAGTGAAGGTATATAATCTAGCAAAGTCTTAAGTGGTTTTTAACTCTGTTTGTAATATTTTAGATAATCCAAATAAACTATTAAACTCATAGAAAGCTAAATAGGCTATGGCTAAGCTTCTAGCATCTGTTTTTCTTAAGCTAAAGCCTTTATTTACAGTGCTCATGAGTATTGCATTGGCTAGCATTCTTCCTGTTCTTTTATTGCCGTCTTCGAAAGTTTGTAAATATGGTATCAGAGATAGTGCTAATAAAGCTTTAATGTAAGGATCGTTATTCTTATTTATGATTTGCAGGATATTGTCAGCATTTTCTCTGAGAATGTGAGGATTAGATAATGGCTCATAGTTACTCGCAGATATTTTTACAATTCGTTTTCTAACACCAGTTGCGATCCCTAAATTATTGCCAATTAATTTATGCAGTTCTTCAACAGTTCTAAATTTTATATCACTACTAAATAATTCTTTATTCTCAATAATGAATCTAATCGCATCTTTATGATTAAGAATCATCTGAGTTTCGAATTCAGTCTTATTTTTAGCTTTAATACCTTCAAGCAATAGTAACTGGGTATCCAATAAGGTATACGTGTTACCTTCAAGAGCTGATGATTTCCAGGATAGCTCAATAGTTAGATGTTCAAGTTCTTTTGCAGACATTAAATCAGAACCTATAGATATATTATTTTCATCAAAACTATTTCTAACTAATGATTTTAATTTATCTTCAGGCAATTTAAGTAACCAGTCAATTAAGCCTCGGTTGAACATGCTTACTGGTCGATTTTCATCTTCTAATAGTTTATCTATGATATTAAAATCAATTATTTTTTCATAATTTACTATATATGTAGGATTATTATTCCCAATTCTTTTAATGAGATCTAGTTCAGTTAATCTTTGTAATGCACGTTGAATCGAGCGAATATCTATTCCTTGCATTAGTTCACTTATTTTTTTTGCTGTGTTATTGCCATTAAGTAGATGTATTAGTATGTAACTTGTGTTTTTATTCAGAATCATACGACAATTTTAGCATAAATTTAAAAAATATGCTACTTTTTGTCGTATGAATTAGATGAATTTAGCTTATGCTTGGATAAAGAAAAGCTCCTAGACAAATTATATGAATGACTCAGTCTATTATCTTATGGCAGGGGAGACAGGACTCGAACCTGCGACACCTGGTTTTGGAGACCAGTACTCTACCAACTGAGCTACTCCCCTATGATAGTATTTATAAATTATATCATTATGATTGCATATCTATAATATCTATTCAAAATAGTCTCCTTATGGTATAAGATATATTAATATGAGTAAGATTATACCTTCCAAACCATTCTTGATGCTTTTCTATGGATTCCCAGGATCAGGAAAAACATACTTTGCACACCAATTCATTGAAAACGTACAAGCAGCTCACCTTGAATCAGATAGAATCCGAATGGAGCTATTTGAAAAACCTCGTTACGATAAACAAGAAAACATGATTGTAAATCAGATTATGACCTACATGAGCGAAGAATTCTTATCAGCAGGATTAAGCGTAATTTTCGACGTTAACGCAATGAGAGCAGGACAGAGAAAAATGCTTAAGACACTAGCAACTAAATATAAAGTACCAGTAATTACCGTATGGCTACAACTTGACGAGGATACTAGTTACGATAGGAGCAAAAAAAGAGACAGAAGAAAAGCAGATGATAAATATGCAGCCATCTGGGAACGTGCCACTTATGATCGAATAGTTTCTAATATGCAAAAACCTCTTCCAATTGAAAATCCTGTAGTTATTTCAGGCAAACACCTATACCAGACACAAAAGAATGCAGTATTTAAAGCACTTAAGGATAACGGGGTTATCGTAGAAGAAGATGCTAACAAAAATATAGCTAAACCAGGAATGGTTAATCTAGTAAACTCATCTTTTGGTAGAGTAGACTATACCAGAAGAAATATTTCTATAAAATAGAAAGCATGAATTCAAAAGAATATCAGCTAACTCCAGATATTATTGTTCGCATCGTAAAGAGAAAAAAATCTAGAAGAATAAAAATAACATTGGAACCTAATGGTGGCGTAAGAGTATCTATTCCTTACTATGTTCCGTATCAAATGGGAGTATCTTTTGCTAAATCTAAAATAGATTGGATTAATGAAAGAAGGATAATACCTAAATCAATATCCGACTTCGAACAAGTAGGGAAGAGCCATAGGCTAGAATTTTTGGAAGGAAAAGGGGATCGAGTTACCACTAAGGTTATTGATCAAATTATTAAAATATTCATCCCAACAAACTTAGATCATTCACATCCTCAAGTTCAAGAAGCCGCAAAAAAAGCATCCAAGAAAGCATTAAGTAAAGAAGCTATTATTCTAATACCTCAAAGAGTAGAATATTTAGCCAATAAGAATAATTTTGATTATTCATCAGTGAACGTAAAATTCACTAAAAGTAGATGGGGATCATGTGACAATAAAAAGAATCTTATATTTAATCCTAATTTAATGAATCTACCATGGGATTTAATAGATTACGTAATAATACATGAACTTTCTCATACGAAGGCAATGCATCATGGTTCAGAATTTTGGGATGAAGTACAAAGAGTTATACCCAACTATAAAGAACAAAGAAAAAGACTTAAAGAAATTAGAGATAACTTATAGTTATATTAACTATTTAGTTTTCTTTCATCCATCTTAGCTAATCTTCGAGAAAATCTATTATATCTATCCGCTACTCTATTCTGAGCATTCTTGGCTTCATCACTGAGACCTTCTTCAATAGCTAAAATTCCAAGAGCTGTTATAACCGGTCTTACAACTTCTTCATGAAAATGTCTATCGCTGTATATATCTGCTTGTGCAATAGCTTTAGCGTGGATATCAAAATCAGGAATGGACTGTCCGGGCATTTCAAAACCGAAATATTGATTTTTAAAAGCACGAACCATTAAGTCGGGGTCTATAGCAATGGCTGCCTTACCAAGTTCTAAATAAAATTTATGATGAAGCATTTCATCTCCCGCAACTATTCCAAGCAGCTTTTTACCTCCCAGTTCTTTAGGGATATATTTAGCTGTATTACGGTGAGCAACTGCTGTAGCTAATTCCTGCATTATTACGTAGGATATTAGTTCTGCAGTAGATCCAGCCCTGGGAACGTCTCCGCTTCTCATTTGAGATATTCTTCCTCTTTCAAGTTCAGCAGGGTCAAAAGCACCGCTAAGTCTAATAAAATTAAGCATAGCATCACCGTGCCGCCATTCTTCACTGGTCCAGATTCTACTCCAATCTGTAAGAGGGTGATTCTCGGGTGCATTAGAAAGCAGCTCATTAGTATAATATGGTAAATTTATTTCAGTGAGCTCATTTACATATAAAGCAGATCTAACTCCTTGAGGAAGAGGGTATACATTCTCGCTCCATTCCATTTTGGGATTGTAATTTGCTGCATTCTCCCAAGGAACAACTTCTTGAGGATCCCAAGATCTAGCTACTTCCAGATGTTGATTTATTAACTTTTCAGTAACATCTCTTAATTCGTGAACTAGCCTAGCATCTCTCTCTGGTTCAATATTGGAAATCTTTTTTTCTGACATTCTACACAGAATAAGACAGAAAAAACTTATTTACAACTATTGATCATACTTATTTATGTCAATATTGACCGGTAATAACTGTTTCTCTCCAAGATATCTAACCATTTGATCTGCAAATTCTCTGGCTCTTACTTCATGTGGTCTATCAAGATAGGCATTATGACTTTTCATATATCTAATATATTTTATACTTCCATAAAGTGCTCCGAGCATTCTTGAAAAACCATATAATTCTGCAGTTAAACCTGGTACCATAAAAAATAATTTTTCATTACCTGGAATAAACTTCAAAGATACTGCAGTAGTTAAGGCTCCCACAGTAGCGTATTTCAATGCTTTTCCATATTCCTTATCTGGATTTTTAAATTTATTCTCAATTTGTTCGCTAAGCTGGTTATGTACAAATTTATCTCCGTGCACACTAAAATCTATACGATGCTGAAGCTCGTGAAATATTGATTCACTTATACAAGTAGATACCTGTTTATTTAGAACAACCTGTTCTGTATAACTTGAATCATTAATTTCATTAGGATATTTAGTAAAATATCTATCATTTAATTCTCTAGATATATCGATGTCATCTCCTACGTAAATTACTATCGACTCATCAATTTGGTTATATTGTCCACCAAGAATAAATTTTTCCCCATTTTTTTCTATTATATTAGATTTGTTACTTATTAAAATTTCGGTATCAGAAATAGATTTATCATCCATGCCGTAATGTTGCATGATATCTCCAAGCAAAGATGCATTTATATCAATGTAATTAACTTGTTTACCTAAACTAATATCATAAGAAATATTAGGTAAAACCTCAGACTCTTTATTCATTCTTATTTTATAACATAAGTGCGATGATTAATCAATAACCCGTCTCTGTTAGTTTAGTTATATACTATTAATAAGAGCTATTAATTTATCTGTGCCGAAATCTTGCTTAGGAAGTTCAAAATCTACATCTACTGAATTAATTTTAAGATTATCTTCCGAGCATCCAATAGTAATTAATTCCAACTTTAATTCCTTAATAATTTGAATTATTCTCTTAGCATCAGCACCTTTAGTACTTTCACTGCTGAGATTGCTGTCTAGCAGAACAACATTGAAATCTAATTCGTTCCTAGCCAGTCTATATAGCGATTCTCTAGCATTCTCCATATTGTTAGCGATTTCTACAACTGAATGACCTTGCTGATCTAAATTCAAAGAAGTCTTTACTACATCGATAAAGTAAGTATTATCCTCAATATGTAATATTTTTGCATTTTCCATATAAACATTAACTCATAATATTAAGTATTTACATATACAAAACAGATACAGCTTATGTTATATTTAAGATATTAAATAAAGAATAAAAATGTCAGAAGAAGAAATATTACAAAATAATCAAGAAATAGTACCGTTTAGATGTGAAATTATTTTAGACGAAAATGAACAAGGTAGATATACCTATGAACTTAATGACGGGACTAAAATATTCATTAAAGATAAAAATGAAATGCCGTCCATAAAATTAAACGGTAATAGCTTTGTAATAACTCCTGAAGAAAAACCTAATAATATTAAATCTGAAGAATATGACGCTTGGGTTAGAACAAATACTTCTAGCGAACTAGAAGGATCCGAGAACATAATTGTTAATAACACGCCATTAGGTTCCATAGATCTAGCCATGACTTTGATGAAAAAGGGTGAAATTTCTAAAGATTATGCACAAGCTATAACTGAATTAAGATCTAAAATTATTGAAGATAAAGTAGACCAGCAGGTATTAGATTTTTACGATAGTTATATGGCTGCTGGTTTCTCGTTTAAAAATAAATACTTTATACAATACTCCCATGACGGACTAATGTTGCTCGCTTTGAGTCTTGGTGGAGACGAGACAGCTATAACCGAGCTTAAAGATAGAGCCAAGAAATTAGAGAACCACAATAAAGATCAAGACAAAGAACTAGAACCAGGTACTAAATTAACCAACGAACAACTAGAAAAGATAGCAGAGGGACACCTAGTGGCCGTTCATACTAGTTATACAGACGTAGAACAAAATAAATTAACACTTCAAAGCACCTCCACTCATAGAAAAGATTCAATTAGATCTACTTTACACTTCTCTCTTAATCATGCAGTTATAAGTCATATGGGGGGAATTTTCGGAGGAAGAGATACTACTGTAGTATCAAAACTAGAATCTTTAGCAAGAGATAATGGAAGTCCAGCTGTAATGTCCGGGGTAGATACCTACTTCACCATGAATCCTAACGAAGAACTTAAATTAAGCGAAGATCTCAACGAATCCGTTATCATATCTTTTAAACAATTAGGAGAAACTTCTAGCGCATTTTCTTATGAAGGTAATATTATGCTCTTAAATAAAGATAAACTTGAAGGTGATGATCTTAGAAGCATTCTTGATGAAATCTCAAGAGATAATTTTAATGCTAGATATGCACTAAGTTATCTAATAAGTAGTAAGACTCAATTCCATGCTAAATCTGATAAAAGTGGAAGTGATTCACCCCTTCAAAGGTTAGTTAAAGAAATGGTTAAAAATAAAAATATCGATGCATATCAAGCATCCAACGAATTAACTGAATCCATACTTGATGGTTCTATCAAATTTAAAGATTATCCAAGTTATATTTACGAAGATAGCAGATGGAATTCTAGCTTCCGGATTGAATCTCTAGGTGAAGAAATTCAAGAATTAGTTAGAATACTTATAGTGGATAGTACGATAACTAAATTTGGAGGAAAATTAGTTACTTCAGACGGAATGTCTGCTTATATAGAGACACCCGGTTTCGATAATTCAGTATATGAAATTGCAGGTGAACTTGGTGTAAGAACAGGCCTGCATACTTATCAAATTGAATCAAGGCTAGAAAATAGCAAAACTTATAAAGTTGCTATTCTAAGCAATAATAAAGCTAGAAGACATCTAGCAAGAATAGGTATTAACGTAGAAAAAGAACCAAAAAAAATAGATATAAACGAAGATTTTTCTGTCGGGTAAAAATAAACTATAATGGAATATATAAAACCAATAGATACAAAAAACATCAGCGATCTAAGACTTCTTAGTCTTATTAACAATATGAGTGACGGGGTTATTGCAGTAGACGATAGTCTCAACGTCTCCATATATAATGCAAGTTCACTTAATCTGCTTGATCTTAATTTAATTAAAGAGAAATCTAATATTTCAAAGGTCTTAAAACTACTTAATAAGAAGGGTGAATCAGTAGACGTAGAAAGGCTAATTTCTAAAGTTAAATTTCCATCAGTAAATAGAGACCTGATAATTAAATATAAAGATGGAAGCCAAATAAATCTATTCTTATCGATATCTCCTGTAAAGCTATCTTTCGGAAGTAAAGGTCAAAAAGGATTCGTACTTATCCTGAGAGATATAACAAGAGAAAAAAGTTTGGAAGAAGAAAGAGATGATTTTATTTCAGTCGTATCACACGAATTAAGAACCCCGATAGCAATTAGTGAAGGTGCTTTATCTAATGCTTTATTTCTTCTTTCTAAATCTTCTTCGTATACTGAGATCGAAAAAGCACTAGTTGACGCTCATAAACAAATATTATACTTGGGAGATTTAATAAATGACTTATCTAGTTTATCTAGAGCAGAGCAGGGTAAATTAACAGATAAAATAGATAGTATTAATATACCAACCTTATTTAAAGAACTAGAAGCAGAATTTAAGGATCAAGCCTTAGAAAAACATCTTAAACTTAACTTCAAATTAGATCCACATTTAGAACTCATTAAAACTTCCAAACTATATCTAAAAGAAATACTTGAAAACCTAATAACCAATGCACTCAAGTACACTCCTTCGGGTTCTATTAACATTGAGGCCAAAAGAGACAACAACTCTATCGTATTTAGCGTTGAAGACACGGGAATAGGAATAGGCCATATGGATCAAGAAAAAGTATTCAATAAGTTCTTTAGAAGCGAAGACTTTAGAACAGCTTCAACTAAAGGCACGGGCTTAGGCTTATATATAAGTGCTAAACTAGCAAAACTAATAGGAAGCAATATAAATCTCAGTAGTGAGCTTAATAAAGGCTCAGTATTTAGTTT
>CAILQE010000047.1 GCA_903836325.1 uncultured Candidatus Saccharibacteria bacterium | reverse complement strand
TATCCGGTGGAGTTGAAGCACTTAACGCATAAGAAAGGACAATATGACAGAAACAACAAAATTAAGAACAGGAAAAATCAGTCAGGTAATTGGTGTGGTCGTTGACGTTGAGTTTAAGAAAAATGATTTACCATCTATCTTAAACGCACTACAAGTTGAATTAAAGGATAAAACTTTAATTCTAGAGGTAGCTCAACATTTAAGTGAATCAATGGTTAGAGCTATTGCTCTAAGTTCCACGGATGGATTGAGACGAGGAACTTTAGTTAAAGATTCAGGAGAAACAATAAGTGTTCCTATTGGTGAAGAAACTTTAGGAAGAATGTTTAACGTTATTGGTGAACCTATAGACAACATGCCAAATAATTTTAAAAAGAGAGCTTCTATTCATAGAGATCCACCTTCACTTTCAGAACAATCTGGAAAGATTGAAATTCTTGAAACTGGAATTAAAGTAATTGATCTTATTTGTCCAATCACTAAGGGTGGTAAAGTTGGTTTATTCGGTGGTGCTGGTGTCGGTAAGACTGTTCTTATTCAGGAACTTATTAACAATATCGCTAAATTTCACTCAGGATATTCTGTATTCGCAGGTGTTGGAGAGCGAACTCGTGAAGGAAATGACCTTTATGGGGAAATGCAAGAATCCGGAGTACTTAAAAATACTTCATTAGTATTCGGTCAGATGAATGAACCACCTGGTGCTCGTCTTCGAGTTGCATTATCTGGTCTAACAATTGCTGAAGGATTCAGAGACAAAGGAAATGACGTTCTATTATTCATAGACAACATCTTTAGATTTACTCAAGCTGGTGCGGAGGTTTCTGCTCTACTTGGAAGATTACCTTCTGCAGTGGGATACCAACCTAACTTAGCGCAAGAAATGGGTGAACTTCAGGAAAGAATTACTTCTACAAAAGAAGGTTCTATTACTTCAGTTCAGGCAGTTTATGTTCCTGCAGACGACTTAACCGACCCAGCCCCTGCTACAACTTTCGCTCACCTTGATTCAACTATAGTACTTAACCGTGCATTAACAGAAATAGGTATTTACCCTGCTGTTGATCCATTAGACTCAAACTCAAATATTCTTGACCCTGAAATTGTTGGCGAAGAACATTACAAAGTTGCTCGTGAAGTACAAAGAGTATTACAAAGATATAAGGATCTTCAAGACATAATTGCGATTCTAGGTATGGAAGAATTATCTGAAGAAGATAAGCAGTTAGTTGCTCGTGCTCGAAAGATTCAAAGATTCTTATCTCAGCCTTTCTTCGTTGCAGAACAATTTACCAATAACCCAGGACAATACGTAAAGTTAACCGATACTATTACTGGATTTAAAGAAATTCTTGAAGGTAAACATGATACTAAACCTGAAAGTGCATTCTACCTTAAGGGTGCAATTAACGAAGTAAAATAAATGTTTAGATTCAAACTAGTTTCATTAAGTGGAAAGAAATTCGATAGTGAAGTTTACGAAGTAAGCTTACCTACGAAAGATGGTCAAATTGGTGTTTTGTCTCACCATATGCCATTAATTAGCGTTGTTAAACATGGGGCTATTATGGTTAGAAAAAACCAAAAAGATGGCGATAGTTTAAGAGAATATTTTGCTACAAATGGTGGCGTAATTGAAGTTGCTAATAACGAACTTAAAGTACTAGTTGATGAAGCAGATCATGCCGATGAAATTAATCAGGCAGAAGCTCAAGCTGCTTTTGATAGAGCTCAGAAGATGAAAGCCGAAGCTAAAGATCAAGTTAGTATTGAGAAAGCCCAAGAACTAATGGATAGACAAACAGTTAGACTTGCAGTTGCAAATCTAAAACATAGACATCGAAAACTTTAATCAACTTTAACTGTACAAAATTTACAGCGAGTAGCTTTTTTGGGAATAGAGCTTAAACATTCCGGACATTTCTTTTCATTTGGAGTAACTTTTAAATTAGTTAATTCTATTAATTTATTTAATGGTTGAACAACAAAAAAGAATACTACTATTGCAACTATGAGGAATGAAATTAAGTTGCTAACAAAATTACCGTAATTGAACGCAGTACCATTAATTTTAAATACATAGTTATTTAAATTTGCAGTGGCATGACCAGTGAAAATTCCTGTGAGTGGTGTAATGAGATCTTTAACAAAAGATGTTATTACATTATTAAATGCAGCACCAACTAAAACAGCTACTGCTAAGTCAACTACATTTCCTCTTACTAAAAATTTTTTGAAATCTTTAAACATTACAATTTTATTATACATTAAAAACTGCTTTACAATGTGTAAAATAAGCATTATGATAAGTTTATTAATTAAGTGGAGGAACATTATGTTCGGACGAGAAAAATTAGCTACGTTGGTGGCTGAATTTTTGGGCACCGGAGTATTAACTCTAGTTGTGCTAACGGTTTATCATTCACAAGTTGGTCTACCCTTCTTTGTGAGTTTAAGTGCTGGAGTAGCATTTGCAGGATTGATGCTTGCATTTGGTAAATTCTCTGGCGCAGTATTTAACCCTGCAATAGCATTAGGACTTTGGACAGTTCGAAAGCTATCAACATTAGCTACTATTTTATATGTAGTTGCTGAAATGTTAGGTGCATGGGCCGCTGTATCTTTATTTGGATACTTGGTAAATACAAAATTAGTTAGTATCAGTGCACACTACTCTACACGAGTATTAATCGCTGAAGCTTTAGGTGCTTTCGTATTAGCAATGGTATGGGCAGCTAGCTTACATCAAAAGCACACAAGAGCTGTTAGCGCTACAATGGTTGGCTTAGCAGTAACTGGTGGAATGCTAGTAGCATCATCAGCAAGTATGGCTTTACTAAATCCAGCATTAGCACTTGGAATGAAATCATGGATTTGGGGAACTTACGTACTAGGACCAGTAGTTGGTGCAGTAATTGCATTCAATCTATATGATCTAGTATTTAATGAAGCTGGTTCTTCATTCTTTAAATCTATTAAGATCACAACTACTTCTGCTGCAAGTCCAGCTCCAAAAGTAGCTGCAAAGAAGAAAACTACTTCTAAGAAAAGAAGCAAGAAATAATCAAAATATAAATTGATTACAAGAAGGATCGGAAATAAAAAATCCGATCCTTTTTAAATTGCACCGTTAATTAGATCTTCTTCAAATTGCTCGATACCAGCAACCGTTGTTGGATATTTAGATATATCTGGAAAGTTCAAATTCTCTATATGATTCCAAACTGCTTTAATTAGTTTTCTAATATGCTCTTCTTTTTCTGGCTTAAAAGATGTTTTAAGTAAGTGATCTTTATCTCTTGATTCAACAAAATCTAATGCAGCAAATCCAACATCATATTTACTAAATTGTTTAGAACTATTTAAAAGAATCTTATAGAAATATAACTGATTCATATTGAGATGTAGCTTCGCTTCCTTGCTCCATTTATCATACGACTTTCCAGTTTTATAATCATAAATGTTAAGAGTATTAGAATCTTGATCTATTGTAATCTTATCTATTTTTCCAGTTAGTTTAGCACCGTCAATTACAATATTATCTTGCGACAATGGAACCTCGCTAAGATTCCCTACTTTGAAATCGGATATATAATTTTCTATATAATATTTGAATAAGTCCTCTGCTTTTTCGCTAAGGTATTTTTTATCGTTTTCTATCAGATTTAAATTTTCTATATTATAATTTATTCTTTTTTCTATTTCATCAAATGTCGGTATGCTTTTATATTCATTTAATTTCTTTTGAATAAAGTCTAGAGAATCATGGATAATATTTCCAAATATCATATTAAGATTATCTGGTGAAGGATATTTTAATATGTAATGTTCTAAGAAGCTTTTAGGTCCAGCATTTTTAACGTCAATAAAATTATTTAATGCGCTCGGAGATAATTTAAAATTAGAGATTCTATTTCTCAGAATATCATTTATGTCTGTTCGATTGATAAATTCTTTATATGCACTCTGCCAATCATCGATAATAAATTTTCTAGATAATTTTATCTTTAGCGGTTCAATACCATGTTCATTAAAGAGTGGTGAGAATAATAAACTTTCGGCTGATTCTTTATCTTTTTCTATTTTTTCATCTAGATAGTTCACTCCATTTAATTTTTTGTTAAATTCGTTAGATATTGATGAAGTTAGTATCAGGTTATTCTTAGCACGTGTCATGGCTACGTAGAGAAGTCTTAGTTTGTCGTCCTGGGTGTTTGAAGTGTGTCTAATGTATTTAAGGTTTATTGGTAACGATATAAAGTTATTTCTGCCTCTAGCTTTGCTTCCCCAGAATTCATCAGTAAAAGATGGAATATATACAGTATCAAATTCCCTACCCTTTGAGCTGAATGCTGTCATTAATTTTATCTTAGATTTAGTAGTTACTTCATCAACGGAGTTTATAACTATATTGTTGTTTGTGAGAGTTTCAATATATTCAATAAAACTCGCAAGATTATTAGTTAATTTTTCTGGTATTAAGAATTGGTTGTATGAATTTCGGATTGTTACTAGCTTAGACAATAAGCTTACAAGTTTCGAATCGTCTTTCAAATAATATTCATGAAATTTGTTATCTAAATTATTATCATTTTCTATTGGCTCTAGTCCGATTAATTTATCTATGATGTGATCGAATGTAAGACTTAAACTATCTACTGCAAGTTTACTTAAAGTTATAGAAAGATTACTTGTTGATTTATGCTCAGCTAACCTATTAATCCAGTCCCCTTGTTTATCGAAAGATATTTCTAAAATATCTTTAAAATCTATATTTAAGTATTCTTGATTAAGTAATATTGGCAGTAATTCTCCGCTCTTAGATTTATTGTTAGTGGCTATAGCATTAATAACACTTAAATTTAGTAATACTATCTTGACTAGTTCATCTTCTAGTAGGTTTTCTTTTTTTTCATAATTAACGTCTATTCCCTCTTGGCTTAGCAGATATGCTAGTTTTTGTAGATAATCATGTTTAGGAGACAGTATTGCTACTTCTTCCATATTTTTAATATTATCTATAAGATAAGCTTGTTCCTCCTTAGGAGATTCAAATATTAGTCTTTCCACTTTTGCTGAACTTATATTTCTTGATTCAAAATTTTTATCTATATCTAATTCTTTAGACAATCTAGATTCTATTTTATTAGCTACATGATTAGAGACATCGATTATCTTTTGGGTGCTTCTATAGTTTTCGTTAAGAACTACAACTTTAACGTCTTCATAAGATTTTACAAAATCTAACATATGGAAATGTTTAGCACCCTGAAAAGCATATATAGCTTGGTCGTCATCACCTACTGCCATAACATTTGGTTTTCCTTCATGCAGTGGATGATCGCTTAGTAGTTTTACAATCTGAGCTTGTGCTTCGTTTGTGTCTTGATATTCATCTAGTAAAATAAACTGATATTTTTCTTGTAGTGTATATCTAAATTCTGGATTATCTTTTAGCGCGGAAACAGTATAGGAAATTATGTCATCGAAATCATGTAATCTTTTTTCACTGAATGTATTTATATATTTTTTATATATCTCAGCTAGATCTAAAAGTTTCTGATTAGTTTCTAGTGAAGACACAACGAAATCATTCTTATTGTTCTTTTCTAGATAAGTATTTTTAAACTCAGTAATTAATTTAGTTTTTTTAGTTTCTTCAAAAAATTTTATTGAATCTACTAGACTCAGGTTGAACATAGATTTTAAGCTAGCATCGTCACTAACATCTTCATCTAGCAACTGATTAAATAATATTGCATTCTTAACACTGACTCTAGATATTTGATTGCTTATCTTAAGAACGTCTTTAGACTTTTCTTCTATAAATTTAATATTATCTTTAGCTTTAGAAATAAGTTCTTCTGGGCTTATTAATGCTCTTTTAAGATCTGAAATGGTACTAATCAGGTGCACTAGATAATGTTCTTGTTTGTATTTATTCTTATAGCTAAGCCCACTTTGTATTTTTCTGATAATATTTATTTTATTAACTTCTTCAACTAGGTTTGAATTAATAATATTTTCAAAATATTCTGGATAATTTTTAATAAGCTCTGATCCAAGCGAGTGATATGTATAAATGTTTACGTTAGACGATGATGGACCGATGAGCACATTAAGTCTGTCATACATCTCTTCTCTGGCTGCGTCTGTGAATGTAAGACATAGTATATTGCTTGGATCAACATCGGTCTGATTTAGAATGTTTCCAACCCTTATACTTAAAAGTTGTGTTTTACCTGTTCCAGGGCCAGCTATAACTAGCATGGGTCCTTCAATAGTATCAACAGCTTCTCGTTGTTTTTTATTTAGATTTGCCCTCGAGGTATTAAAAGTTTTACTTAACATAATTAATACCTTAATAATATCAGTATTTACTGATTAGGCGCACATACTTCACAAGTTTCACTTGTTGAATATTCTTTAAGTAATTGTTTGATTGCATTTGGTAGAGGTTCTACTTCACTAAATCCTCTAATGTCTGCAAACTGTCTAATTACCTGGCCTAGGTATCCGTAGAAATTGAATTTACCCCAGTTTACTGCTGCCCAATTTTTTCCTACTGGAACAACAGAAATTGGTCTGATTGGTTTATATGGTTTTATTCTTTTTCCGAAAATTTCTCTTAATATATTTTTACTAACAAAATCCGCATCTCTAAGTGCTGTTTGAGCCATCCCAGAAAATGGGGTATTAGCATTGTCTCCGATTACGTAAATATTAGGCTCACTTTGAAGGTAGGCGTCAACTGCTACTAAACCATTTTTCATTAAAACAAATCCATTATCTTTAAAGAATGGGTTGTTAGCTATACCGGCTGTCCATACCACGGTATGAGTTCTTATTGGTTTATTGTTAACCATTAACTCATCAGAACTCTCGCCCTGCACTAAAGCGTTGGTATATATTTTTATACCTAATTTTTTTAGTCTTTTGGCAATACTAATTCCTACCGACTTATTCATTCTTGGCATTAGGTAAGGTTTAGCTTCAACTAAGTCTATGTGATATTTAGCGTTTTCTATTTCGTGACATTTAAGTACATATTTAAGATATTCATTTAGTGATCCTGCTAGTTCCGCTCCTGTTGGTCCGCCGCCTACTATTACATAATTTAGATCCGGGGATTTACTTTTAATTATTTGTTGGTGAATATGATTTTTGAAATCTTCCGCACCTTCTTGAGATTTAATATTGAATGAATATTTTTCCATCCCGTCGATATTAAAGTAATTTGTAACTGAGCCAATCGCAAATATTACTTTATCGTAAATTACACTTAGATTATTTTCCGTAACTAAGACTTTGTTGGCCCTATCTATACTTTTAACGGTCGTATTTAATATATTTAATTCTTTATCCTTAAAAATTTCGACTAATGGAATTGATGTGGCAGATCTAGCGCCTCCAGTAGCTAACTTAAATAAAGTTGGGTAATATCTAAAGTCATTATTAGGACAAATCAACGTTAATTCTAAATTAGGATGATTAGATAATTTAAGGACTGCTTTTACTCCCGCGAAACCTCCACCAACTATTACAATTTTTTGTTTATGCATCTATAGATAAGTATATCAAAGTCTTTATGTTTAAGCTCACAAGATGTTAATATATATTAAATGGAAAACATTAAACAAAAATTAATAGAATCTGGATTTAAGGGAGAGATGGATGATTCTATTTCTACTTTGCAATTTTATTCTCATGACGCTTCGCTTTTTGAAATAATGCCTAAGATAGTTCTCTTTCCAAAAGATAATAAAGATGTAATTACCCTAGTTAAAGTAGTTGCCGGTGAAAAGAAGATGAATCCTAAACTTAGCATTACCGCTAGGTCGGCTGGAACTTGTATGAGCGGAGGTGCTGTTAATGATTCAATCATCGTTGACTTTACTAAACACATAAATCAATTTGAAGGTATTAAGGGTGATGAAGCTAGAGTTATGCCTGGAATGTTCTATAGAGATTTTGAAAAAGAAACTTTGAAGAAGAATTTACTTATGCCATCCTACCCTGCTTCAAGAGATTTAGCTGCAGTTGGTGGTATGGTATCAAATAATTCTGGTGGTGAGAAATCACTGGAATATGGCAAGATACTTAACTTTGTTAGTGAACTTAAGGTAGTTCTAGTTGACGGAAATGAATACGTCATGAGGCCTATTTCAAAAACTCAATTAGATGTAAAAATGAAAGAAAAGACTTTTGAAGGAAAACTATATAAAGACATCTTTGAATTAGCGGATAAGAACTACGACCTTATTAAAAATGCTCGACCTAAAGTAAGTAAGAATTCAATGGGATATAACATCTGGGATGTTTGGGATAGAGATAAACAAGTTTTTGATTTAACCAAGCTTATTGTTGGTTCACAAGGAACTCTCGGAATGGTTACAGACATTAAATTAAAACTAGTTGAGAATAAGAAACATTCAGGAATACTAGTTTTATTTATGAAAAATCTAGACGATCTAGGAGAAGTAATACCTAAAGTACTAGAACACAAGCCGGCAACTTTTGAATCTTTTGACGATCAAACACTTCTTCTTTCAATTCGTTTCATGCCTAGTTTTCTTAAATTACTTGGTGTTAAAAAATTTATTAATCTATTAATCAATTTGATACCTGACGGACTGCAGCTTCTTAGAGGTATTCCAAAATTAATTTTAATGGTTGAATTTAATGGAAATACTGAAGAAGAAGTAAGGGATAAAATTAAAGAACTGCACCGAGACTTAAAGAAATATAAAGCAAGATATGAAATCAATGGCTTTGAAGAAGATCCTACAGAAGGAAGAAGTGAAAAATTCTGGGATATGCGTAGACAGAGCTTTAATCTACTTAGAAGCAAAGTTAAAGATAAACACACTGCACCGTTCATTGACGACTTAGTAGTTAATCCTGAATATCTGACAGAATTTCTTCCTAAACTAAGAAAGATTATAAACAAATATAAATTATTCGCGACTATTGCTGGTCATATGGGAGATGGAAATTTCCATATAATTCCACTTATGAAATTGGAAGATCCAAAAGATCGCGCTAAGTTATTGCCTGCAATGAAGGAAGTTAATAAATTAATATTGAAATATCATGGATCATTATCCGGTGAACATAATGACGGTTTAATTAGAGGTCCTTGGCTTAAGGAACAATTCGGTGATGATATGTTGATGGTATTTAAGCAAGTTAAAAATACCTTTGATCCAGAAAACATCTTCAATCCTCATAAAAAATCTGATGCAAAATGGGATTACAGCTTCTCGCATATTAGAGAACATTTTTAGATAAATATACTCCTTATTATTCTATATTTTAATGTAAAATTACATGGCCCTTATATTGCTAATAAGCTTCATTGTTATATAATAAAGTTCTAATCATGTCATTTAAAAGAAACAAACATAAATCTCGGCATAGCACACTAAACAGCGATAATTCCCTAAATAGAGATTCAAAGTTTAATCATATGTACGAAAGAAGACGTAAAGACTTCCCTACTTTAGGAGTTAATATGTCTTCTTATCACACTAATTCTAGTTTCAATAAAACAAAACATAGACATAGAGGAATGAAGTCGGGTAATTTTCCTGAAGAGAAAAAACATAAACGCAGAATTACATTTAAGAGAGTTATTTTATTTGTTATAGCATTCGTAATTCTATACTTTGGATATACTGGAGTCAATTTTGCAGTGAGTATGCACAAATTATTTGGTGGAAGCGTACTAGATGTATTTAGAACTGCGCACCTAAAAGGTTCGGATACTGGAAGAATTAATATTTTAGTAGCCGGTAATTCTAGTGACGACTCAGGACATCAAGGGGCGGATCTAACTGACTCAATAATGATTCTTAGTGTAAATACTAAGAATAGCACTGCTTACTTATTAAGTGTACCGAGAGACCTATATGTCAATATTCCAGGAAATGGATGGAGTAGGATTAATGCAGCTTATGATTACGGTGTTTCAAGTAATTTTTCAGAATCTGGATATCCAAATGGTGGTATGGGGCTCTTAGAAAAGGTTATATCAAAGGATTTTAATCTAAGAATAGATTATTACGCTTTAATTAATTATTCTGCAATTAGAGATGCAGTAAATAGTGTTGGTGGAATCACTGTGAATATTCAGAGTACAGACCCTAGAGGGCTGTATGATCCAAGCATAGATTACACCACCAATGGTCATCTTGTTAATTTGAGTAACGGCCTTCATAAAATAAATGGTCAACAAGCTTTAGATCTTGCTAGAGCTCGTGGAGATGCGTATGGTTCTTATGGATATGGAAATTCGGATTTTACAAGAACAGAGAATCAAAGAATGATGATATTGGCATTAAAGAGCAAGGTATTATCTGCCGGCACGCTTAGCAATCCTTTTAAACTGGCTAACCTATTTATGGCACTATCTAAGAATATACAAACAGATATTAATCTTCCTTCGGCACATTCAATATACAATGTTGCAAAGAAGGTGGATAATAATAATATTCAGTCTCTTTCTTTCCAGAGCGCGTATGGAAAGAATCTTCTTACAAGTTATATAACGTCAAACGGACAAGATACTTTGATACCTCGAGCTGGACTTGGTGATTATTCTCAAATAAGAGATTTCATTTCTAGTATTAGTGTTGTTAACTAGTTATAATTTAATAGATGCTAAGTAAAGATCAAAAGACATTATTATTTAGAATTTTATATCTATTGCTTTTTATTTTTCTAGTCGTATCTCTATTTTCACTATTCAAAGATTTTAGAAAAAGTATCGACCTTATAAGAAATAGTAATAAAGATTTTATTTACCTAATATTACTATTTACTTTTACAAATTTTTCAGTAGCCGCTTATTCATATATTAAGTTATCCTTCTTTCCGCTAGGTGTAATTAAGTCTACTATTGTTCAGGTTGCGGCTAATACTATGAATAGGATACTACCTGCAGGTCTTGGTGCACTTGGAACGCTCTATGATTTTTTAGTAAGATCTAAGAATACTAAAACTCAAGCTCTAGCACTAGTGGCAATTAATAATATATTAGGACTTATCGCAGGAGTTGTAACTCTTTTATCTCTAGTTGTTATTGGTAATTTTTCGGCCATTACTAATTTGCATCTTAAATTTACTAATATTATTTATGCCACATTAATATTTATATTTATAGTTTTCGCTAATTTTCTTTTATATAAAAAAGTTAAGAGATTTAATCTATTTCTTAAGGACTTATTAAAGCAATTAATAACTTTCAAAGATAGAAAATCTAATCTTGCTCTCGCCTTTGCAGCTCAGTTAATACTAAATGTATCTAACGTACTTTGTCTCTATTTCGCTTCAAGGGCTCTTGGAATCCATATTAATATTGCAGATATTGCCATTTCATATAACTTCGCCGTTCTTTTCGGTAGTCTTATCCCTGCTCCAGGAGGAGTCGGTTCAGTAGATGCCGGACTTGTAGCTATCCTAGTAATTTTTGGATCTACTTTGCCTCAAGCTGTATCCATTTCTATTATATTCAGAGTATTTAATATGTGGGTGCCATTTATTGTCGGACTACCTGCCATATTTTATGCCCGAAATAAGAAGTATATTTGATATACTTTACTTAGCAATATGGGAGATGGTAAATCCTTCTTTCTCATAAGCTTTATTTAAGTAAATATATTTTATCCATAGTCTTACGTATAGATTACGGATCCCGACTAGACAACTAGTTTAATTAAAAACCCCAGTGACCTTATAAATTTTTAATAAAAAGGATCTATTTGCTTATGAGACAAAAAATTGACCAAGAAGTTAGTGTTGTTATGTACTATTCAGCTAGAAAGAAGATGGCCCTACCCCATTTGATTAGTTGGCAAAATAAAGAATACAGAGTAGGAGAAATAGGATATCATCACAAGTTCCGTGAAGGTCGTACCTTATTTCATATTTATGAATTAACTGATTCAGAGCATAGTCTGTGGTTTAGGATGAAGCTAAACACAGATAATTTGCATTGGATAGTAGAGGCTATTAGTGATGGATATGGAGATTAGTAAAAAAGAAGCTTTAACTATGCACGTTGATCTTAATAGTTGCTTCGCTATTATTGAACAACAAGCCAATCCCTTAATCAGGAATAAGCCAGTAGTTATTGCGGCTTATGACACTCCAAGGGGTATGATAATTGCCTCTTCTTATGAAGCTAAGGCACTAGGACTTGCTCTTGGGCTTAGTGTTGCTGATGCCAGGAAAATATATCCAGGAGTTATTGTTATGATGCCGGACCCTGAGAAATATTTCGATGCCAATAGAAGATTCAGCAAGGTTTTAAATAAATATACCAATAATGTTGTTGCTAAGTCTGTAGATGAATTCGCTATAGATTTCGAAGGCTCTCCGGCGATACGTGCAGGTATGACAATGGAAGAGATTGGTATGAAGATTAAAGAAGACGTTAAGAAGGAGCTAGGTTCTTACGTCACTATTAACGTAGGAATTGCGCCTAATCGTTTTTTAGCTAAACTCGCAGCAGGACTTAATAAGCCTGATGGAATGGATAGGATAGACCACACAAACTTAAGAGAAATCCTATCCAGGCTTAGCTTAATAGACTTACCGGGAATTAATTATCGGTATCAAGCAAGACTTAATCTGAATGGTATATATACCCCCCTTCAATTTCTGGATTCAGATTTAGATAAGTTAAAGAAACAGGTCTTTGGAGGCATAGTCGGATACTATTGGTATCTAAGACTACGCGGATATCCAATAGATCAAATAGATTTTGGTAGAAAGACCATAGGACAACAATATGCCCTGGGGCAAAGAACGATGGATATTAACGAGATTTCTAAGTTAGTAATGAAGTTATCTGAAAAAGTTGGAAGACGCCTTAGAAGTGCTAATTTAACCGCAGGAGGTATATATATCACCTTGGGATTTGAAGGATATAAATTCTTTGGCCACAGACAGAAGACTAAAGAAAGAATATTTGCTACTCAGCAAATACACTTCTCTGCTATGAAGGCAATAAGATTAATAGATATATCATCTAAAGTTACTAATATATCTGTAACAGTTTACGATCTTAAGGATCTAAAATACCGGCAAATAAGTTTATTTAATTCTTTTGAAGCTGATCTATATAGTATTGCTGATGCTTCCGATGAAGTTAATGATAGGTACGGCGAATTTACCCTAACCCCTGCCCTAATGGCTAATATGCAAGATGTAATAATTAAGAGAGTAGCTTTTGGTAAGATAGAATAGATAACTGCTATTCTTGTTTATGCTTAGTATCAGTGATATAAATAGGTCATATAAATAGGTAAAGAAAAAAAATGAAAAATATATTAATCGCATTAATTATATTAAGTCTAGCGCTAATAGTGTCAATTATTGTGGCTGGTTGGAGAATATTCGTAAAAGCCGGAAGACCTGGATGGAAAGCATTAATTCCATTTTATGGAAAATGGGTATTTTTTGAAATTTTAGGATACAACCCTTGGTTATCATTAACTCTGCTTATACCAGGTATAAATTTAATTTGGGCAATACTTACTGCATTTAGGTTGGCTAAGGTATTTGGTAAATCCAAGGCATTCGCATTTTTCGGGCTGTTTATATTCATTCCTATTGGATATCTAATTTTGGCATTCAGTAAAGCTAAATATAAGAAGCCAAGATTGTCTAAATAATTAAAAATACCCTCTAGTTAAAGGGGGTATTTTTATATTAAAAACTATTCTTCTAGTAAGATTTAAATTACTAAGATTTATTAATTCTTCTAAGTCCAAAAATAACTAGTACGGCCATAATGATAGATCCTAGGAATGAAACGTAACTAGCGTACCAAGCAATTTGTCCGAACATCCAGAATCCATAGCCATCTCCTAAGAGAAGTCCTCTGAGAGTTTCTCCCTGAAATAGCAACTGTTGTTGAACTTTAAGTGTTGTATTGGTTGGATCAGCTTGCAAGGCTGCACTAACTTGTGAATATGTCTTACCGCCAGCTATTTGACTCAAGTGAACATTTATATAGTTGTTAGCATAGACTTTAGCTTGTTTGCCATTAACTAATTGTTGACCTGCATATTTAGACATCTCAGTTTGATCGGCAGCAGGAAGTGATTTAAATGCTAATGAATCAGTAGTTGGGAAATATACTTTTTCTGCAGTTAACTGATCTTTAACGTTATTATCTGCAAAGCTATATCCATACCAAGATCCAATTCCAGCTAGTATTAGAAATATTGTTGCTATTAACCCTAGACTGACAAATACTGTGTCAATTGTTTTTCTATTATTTTTCGCCATGTAATTTTCTTTCATTTTAAATCATTATGTTAATGCTTATTATATAGCATTTACATAAAAATGAAATTTCGAAAATATATATAGCTAGACTGAATATTAAATACTATTTTTGTCTATTAATTTTTGAGCTTTTCTTTTAGCTATTCTCGGACTTAGTTTAGTTGCTATTAACGATCCAGCCGTTGCTCCACCAATTGATCCAACTAGACCTACAACGATATCGATAGGTCTATGGGAGTAAATTGGTATATGTTGATTTGCGCCTAAATTTCTCATAGCAGTATTAGCTGATTCTTGAAGTTCATAATCGAGGCCCATACCGAATAGAGTACCAGTTATAAAACCAGCAATAGCTGTTTTTCCAACAAAACGTTTTGTAAGCACATATTGCTTTTCAGTTACTTCTCTTAATTTAACATAATCACTTCGTAAGAGATCTCTCTTTGTAGACGCAATAGTAATCTCTACCTGATGATCAAACCAATCGATAAGTGATTTATTAGGTTGAGTTAGTAATTCTTCTATTGACTTATCAACGGGTAAATCTTCTGGCGTTAAATATATTTCTTTGTTACGAATATTCATTAATTTATTGAATGATTCTTCGTCTTGGTTTTTCATAAATCTTTTACTCTCAACTAATTGATCTTCCGATAAGGCCGCTATTACAAAAGTTGCAGGATCCAATCCTATATCGTTACCAATATTTTGGTCGTAGATACTCACTATATGATTTACTTCATTTTTTCTCATCTTAAAACTCCCAACACTTAAACTTTTATTATATTAATACTATAACATAAACGCAATGAATATTCAATATTAAGAACATTTCATGCCTAATTTTAATATTAATTAAATAGTACTTATTACTTCATTAGATTTAGTAATTTGCATTGATGTCAATATCGCCCATATTTTCACATCTTAGATTTAATAGAATCACCATAGAATCTACTTTTTATTAATTGCGCAAAGAATAAGTAGAGTACAACAACACCACTTAAAGATATGATTTGTATTGGTAAAAGATGTCCGAAGTGGAATAAGTTACGAATAGGTAATAGGACTATTAGCAACGAAGTTAGTATAACTAGTAGCGTGCTAAATATAAGTAATGTCGATGGCCTGCTTTCCTTGAATGGAACTAATTTGGTACGAATTATGTAGACAACAAAAACTTGGGTCATAATAGACTCTAGGAACCATCCTGCTTGGAACAAGGATTGATCTGCATGAAATACTAAAAGTAGAACTCCAAAGGTTGTAAAGTCGAAGATAGAGCTAAGTAGTCCATAAGACCACATGAATTTTTTAATTTCACGAATACTCAGAGTGTGAGGTTTAATTATTTCGGATTCATCAACGTTATCTAAAGGTATAGCAAACTGGGAAGAATCATATAGAAGATTATTCAATAATATCTGAGTTGCTAACATTGGAAGGAAAGGTAGAAATAATGAAGCTCCTGCCATAGAAAACATGTTTCCGAAATTAGAACTCAAACTCATTCTTAAATACTTCATAGTATTAGAGAATGTTTTTCTACCTTCAGTAATACCGTTCACAAGTTCATGTAGACTTTTACGTAATAAAATAAAGTCAGCTGCTTCCTTTGCAACGTCAACCGCGTTATTGACAGAAATACTAACATCGGCAGCTCTTAAACTAGGGGCATCATTTATTCCATCACCCATGTATCCTACAACGTGACCATTAGCTTGGAGCGCCTTAATTATCTGCATTTTCTGTTCAGGATTAACACGTGCGAAAACATTTGTTTTCTCTACAGCTAGTATTAGTTCGCGTTCAGATAATTTATCTAGTTCTTCTCCTGTTAATATGCTTTCTATTACTAATCCTATATCTTCAGCTATCTTCTGGGTGACGTAGGCATTGTCTCCAGTTATTATTTTAGTAGTTATTCCCATATTGCGCATTCGCTCTAGTGTTTCAGAAACTGATGATTTGGCTGGATCTAGAAAAGCCAAGAATCCATGAAATGTTAAGTCTTTCTCGTCATTTGGATCGTAGTGTTTTTCAGGTTCAATTTCCTTTGAGGCTATAGCTAGTACGCGGAAACCATTTCGACTTAATTTGTCGTAAGTTTCTTTAATCGTGCTACTTAGGTGAGCGCTAATATGAGTTTTATTATCTCCGTAAGTATTAGATATTTTTATTATTTCTTCAGGGGCGCCTTTAACAATTAGGAACCGTCGCTTTTCGTGAACGTGGTGAACTATAACCGCTTCCCTTTTTCTTTCAAAATCGAAAGGAATCTCATCTATCTTTCGATATGAAGATATATTTACTCCAGTGTGGCTGACAACTGCTGTATCAAGGGGGTTCTCGAAACTAGTTGAATATATACTTGCTAAATATCCTAAGAGCAATACGTTATCTGAGCTATTGTTTTTTCCATCTACATATCTCATTAAAGCGATTTTGTCTTCGGTTAATGTGCCAGTTTTATCTGTGCAAAGTATATCCATACTGCCGAAATTCTGAACAGCGGATAATTGTTTAACAATAACTCCTTCATTAGCCATTTTAAGGGAGCCTTTAGTAAGATTAAGGCTTATGATTAATGGAAGTAATTCTGGCGTTAATCCAACAGCTAATGCCAAACTGAATAATATGGATTCAAGTATATTACGGTGAAATAGTACGTTTATAAGAAATACAAAGAGTACTAATACAAAAGTTATCTTAATTATAAGAACACTAAAGTCTTTAATTTCTTTTTCGAATTCCGTAGTTCTATATGCTGATTGAAGTGCTTGAGCTATATGTGCGAAATTTGTTGATTGACCAGTTTGAGTGACTCGCATTTTACCTGATCCACTAACGATACCGCTACCCATGAATAATTCAGAGCCAATAGGTTTACCTTGAGGGAAAGACTCGCCTGTTAGAGCGGCTTCGTTCGCGAACAGACTCTCACTTTCAATTGTTTCTCCATCAGCAGGCACAATCTTTCCAGCAGATAATATGACTATATCTCCTGGCACTAATTCGCTTACCATTACGAGCTGTTCTTTGCCTCCACGAATTACTAAAGATTTAACTCTAACTTTATCTTTTAAAGCTTCAGCTGCTTTTTGAGAACGATAAGTATTAATAAAATCAAGGCCTACGCTTAAAAGTATTATTGTTGATATTATGAAGAAACTTGCTTTGTCTCCAAAAAATAAAGATAAGGTAGCTGCAAAAAGAAGAATAATAACGAGGGGATTTTTAAATCTTGCTAGGAATGCTAGAACGGCTTTATTTTTGCTGCTGTCTACTTGAAGAGTATTTGGACCATACTGTTGCTGTAATTTTTTAACATCCTTGGATGAAAGATCTTTTAGCATGTATATATTCTATACCAAAGAACACTAACCACCCTACTGCATCTCAGATTAATTTTAAATCATATTTAAATTATCGATTTAGATAAAATATTAAGAATTCTAATATGCTAATAATTATTTATCATATTTCTTATTTAATATTCGTAATGGCTCAGTAATTCTCCAGGACTTAGAGTTAATCATTCCATCGATTTGTTCTCGTAGAGAACTAATCTCGTTGGATTGAACTTAGTTAATATCTCTATGCATGTTAATTGCGTTATAGAAATGAGTGTTGATATGTTTTAGTTGTTCGCTTAAAGCAATAAAAGAAAATCAAGATCAAAATAATTGACAAAACATATATATGATTGTATATATAGATTATGAGTGAATTTGGCGAAAAAATAGATCAAATTAGAGAACGAAGAATATTTGAGGCTAGTGAGTATCTAAAAAATAATCAGGTTAATTTAGTTGAATTAGCAAAACTAGAAGATGAAAAAAAGGCTAATTTGATTAGAGTTGCTGGAATTATTGCAGTTCGGGCTACTGAAGCCCAGATAACTAAAACAAATTTCAGGATTTATGAAGAAACAAAAAATTATAGTCTTATGAAAAAGAATATGTTTTCTAGGAAAACATATAAAACGTTAGATGAAATTAGTCGTAATTTAAAAGATGAATTTTCTGGTTGGAAAATTTCTGTAAGAAATGATGGCAACTTATTGAGTATTGACGGGAGAATAGGATACTATAATTTTGGTGGTAAGGTTCAAGGAAGTAAGAATAATATTTCGTTAATCTATACGAAATATGATGGTACTGAGGATTTTGATAGATTTAAGCACGTTCCTCCTATAAGTTGGACAGATTATCGATATGGAATAGATAGAGTTGAGAATGCCCTTATGAGTTTTGTGCTAGATAATAATATCTCTAGTGAAGGATTGTGACAAATTGATTGGCTAGGGCGGAGGGATTCGAACCCCCGAATGCTGGGATCAAAACCCAGTGCCTTACCACTTGGCGACGCCCTATTAACTCTAGTAGATTTTACCTTAAAATGCCTTTTTTAACAAGTTAGGAATAGCTTCTGATATAATAAAGATATATAAATAATTATGTTTAAATTATATAAAAATGATAACGAGGTTATGGATATAAAGGTAAGTTTTGAAACCTTCATTAAACTTGGTATTTTTATTGGCGCCTTATTCTTACTTCACACATTCTTTCATAAAGCTGCACACGCCTTATTCTTAATAGGACTCTCAGTATTCCTAGCTCTCGCATTAAATGCACCTGTCAGCAAAATTGCTTCATTGGTACCTGGTAAGAAAAAAGGTAGTAGAGCTCTAGGGACTGCCCTGTCTTATCTTTTAGTGGTCGTAGTCTTAGGAGTTTTTATATCTTTGGTTGCACCTCCCCTAGTTAAACAAACTGATCGATTGATAGCTCAAGCTCCCCATCTTATAGATGAGTTTAGAAATCAAGATGGCAGCATAGGTAACTTTATTCGAAAATATCATTTAGGTAGCCAAGTAACTGCTATATCTAATCAGTTTGGATCTAGGGCACACAATATTGGAGGAAATGCTTTCACTACATTATCCGCAGTAGGAAGCAGTGTTTTTGCATTACTTACAGTTCTTGTTATGACATTCATGTTGTTAGTTGAGGGACCTAGATGGGTTAAGTTCCTAAGGGGCATTGTGCCTGGAAGGCGAAAAGATATGGTTAGAGAACTTACCGAAGACATGTATAAGGTTATAAAGGGTTACATTAATGGACAAGTTGCTCTAGCGCTAATAGCAACTGCGCTAATTACACCTGCACTATTTATTCTTCATATTAGCTACCCTATGGCGTTAATACTACTAGTATTTATTTGTGGCCTTATACCTATGATAGGTCACAGTATTGGAGCAGTTATTATAACGACAGTAGCATTATTCACATCTATTCCAGCTGCATTAATAATTCTTGCTTACTATATACTTTATCTTCAGTTTGAAAATTACGTTATTCAGCCAAAGATTCAAGCCAATACAACAAACATGAGCCCTTTCCTTGTTTTTAGTTCACTAATAGTTGGAGTGAGCTTTGGTGGACTGCTTGGAGGTTTAGTATCTATTCCGGTTGCGGGTTGTCTAAGAATTATATTATTAGAATATCTAAGATCTAAGAATTATCTAGACGCAAAAGAATTTAAAGAATCAATTACTCCTAAAGATAATACCAGTTACTAGTTTCTTTATCTCTAAGTCCAATTCTTCTTTTTAATAATTCATTTCTAATCTCATCAGATTTCTTATAATCGTTATTTTGTTTAGCGATAACTCTTTCTTCAATAAGTTTCTTATTCTCAATTGAGATGTCTTTAAGGTCAACGTTTTTAAGTCCTAATAGTTCATCCATGTTTTTTATGGTTTTATTAAATTCCTTGAGATCTTTAATATTAATTCCATTGTCCAAAAATTTCTTAGTAAATTCACTTAGAAGAACCATTACTTTAGGACTATCTAGATTGTTTGACATTGCTAGTAGTAAATCTTTATCGAATTTTCTTAGATATACTTTTTGTCTCTTAAAATTTTTATTCGCCTGATATCTAAGAACACTAACTGCATATAAGTCTTCTAATCTTTTCTTCGCTGAGCTAAGAGCGTCATAACTAAATTTACTTTGTGTCATGTAGCTTGATTCTAAAACTAACAGTCTTAGGTCTTCTGGGCTATAATTATTCTTTTCTATGTCTTTGAGAGTTATAGAGTTTCCTAAAGATTTAGATATCTTCTGCCCATCTACGCTTATGTGATTGGAGTGCATCCAGTAGTTTGCAAGTTTTTTTCCTGTAGCTGCTTCACTTTGGGCTATTTCATTAGTGTGATGAACTGGAATATGATCTATTCCCCCGGCATGGATATCTATTGTTTCGCCAAGATAACTTAATGCCATTGCAGAACATTCAATATGCCATCCAGGAAATCCTATTCCCCATGGGCTATCCCATTGCATGTCTCTTTTTTGATCTTCTGGACTAAATTTCCAAAGTGCGAAATCTGTCTTGTTTCTTTTTTCTGGATTAAATTCTACTCTAGCACCAGCCTGTTGTTCGTCTAAATCTAATTTAGCGAAATTAGCGTATTTCTTAAATTTTGAAGTATCATAATATATTCCGTCACTAATCTTGTATGTATAACCTTTTTTTTCAAGTGTTTGAATTAAACTTATCTGTTCCTTGATGTGATCGGTAGCTCTAACTAAATAAGATGGTTTCCTAATATTAAGTAGTTGCATCTCACTTATGAATTCCTTTTCGTAATACTTAGCAACTTCCCATGCAGTCTTACCTTCTCTTTTAGCTCCTTTTTCTAGTTTGTCTTCACCGGTATCTTCATCGGATGTTAAATGTCCAACGTCGGTAATATTTAATTCCCATATAACCTTATATCCGTTAGCTTCCAATGTTCTAACCAATAGATCCATTCTTATGTAGGTGAACCAATGTCCGATGTGCGCGTGATCATAAACTGTTGGACCACAGGTATACAGAGTCACAGTTCTTTTTCTTATTGGTCTAAATTTATCTACTTTTCTAGTTAGGGTATTGTATAATTTCATTCTTTTTTCTTTCTTCTTCAAGAAGCTCATTTGTTTTTGATATTATTTCTCTTTTAAGGTCATTAACATCTTTATAGTCATATGTTTTAAAACCAGATGAATAATCATGTCCTCCACCACCAAAACTACTTGCAAGCTTTTCGGCTATAGGACAGCCGTTTTGTGATCTTACTTTTCCTAATATTCGTCCATCATTGTATGTTTTAAGAGCAACTATAATTTTATTACCTTCGATTAGCCGCATATCTTCCATAATTAGCATAGGTGGGTTGTATAGTGGTGAGAATTTAATTATTTCATCATAAGTAATTGTAACCATCGCTAGTTGATTATCCAGAAAGGTTTCGATTCTTTCTAGCAAACGACCTTTGTAGTGAATGAGATCTAGGCTCTTTCTATATGTTTCTCTTCTTTTGTCTTCAAGGGTGCTAATACTTACCCCCATGTCTACAAGTTCGGCTACAACTCTAATTGCGCTAGACTTAACATTAGGCGTAGTAAGTCCAAGACTGTCGGAAAGTATTGTAGTCATAATAGCTTCTTTGGCTTCCATGTTCATCTCATATCCAAGATGCTTAGCTATATCAAAAATAAGTTCACCAGTTGATACGGTACCTTCATTAATATAAAGAGATGTAAAATCAATAGTTGCATCAGAAACGTGATGATCAAGCATAATACTAGGTGTAGATTTAATCTGTGCCATTTTCATAGAATCCATGTTCTCAAGTAAAGTCATGGTTGAAGTATCAACGATTATACCTAAATCAAAATCGTGAGGTAGTTCCTTTTGAACTCTACTCCATGCTGGAATATATCTAAGATAAGTAGGGACATCTACTGAGCAGTACATGTATGCATCTTTGCCTAAATTAGTAAGAATTTGTTCTAATGCTATAGAACTACCAAGAGAGTCCCCGTCTGGATTATCGGCTTGAATAATAACTATTTTGTCAGCATTATCTATAAGGTTTTTAAATTTATCTAATTTTGTTTTGTCCATTACTTATATTATACCCTATAGGTCTTGTCGACCCTCTAGAGCTCGACCAAGAGTAATATGGTCAGTATATTCAATATCTACACCAATTGGTATTCCACGAGCTAATCTGGTTATTTTAACGTTAGTAGGCTCTAACTGCTGTTTTAAATAAAGAGCTGTACTTTCGCCTTCTACGCTAGCATTAGTAGCTAGTATGATTTCTTTTACATTATCTTTAGATACTCTACTTACTAGTTCCTTCATTCTTAATTCTTCAGGTCCTATATTATCTATTGGAGATACGAGTCCGCCGAGCACATGGTAAGTACCCTTATACATTCCGGTATTCTCAATGGTTATAACGTCAAGTGGTTCAGCTACTACCAAAACTACAGTCTTGTCTCGCATTGGATCTGTATAAAGTTGAGATTGTTTTTCACCCTTTCCTACGAGAGCAAAGGTAATTTCACAGTATCCCACTCCATCATGAAGTTCTTCTAGAGCACGAGATAACTCAGAAGCTACTTTAGGATTTTTTTTAAGTATGCTGTATGCATATCTTTCAGCAGATCTACTCCCAACTCCTGGAAGTAATTTGAACGCGTCAACCAACTCTTTTAGAGCGGGTGGCAAGTTATCCATATAATTACATTCCTAGGTTAAGAGCGCCCATCATTGGTTGCATCTTTTCAGCTGCAATCTTTTGAGAGGTGTTAATGGCTTCTTTAACCGCTTCTTCTAGCCACATTTCTAGTTGTTCGACATCTTCAAAATCTACTTTGTCTTTATCTATGTGGATTTTTTTTAATTTCTGTTCTCCAGTGATATCTACTTTTACCGCACCATCACCTTTTTCTACTGTAATAATCTGTCTTTCAAGTTCCTTCTGAATCTTTCGAACTTTCATTAACATTTTTGCCTGATCAAATCTATTCATATAAAACTCCTTATTTCTAAGATATATTGTATCAATCTAAGAGTTAGATATAAAGTAGGATTTTGTATATTGATTATGTGGCCATGCTACGAAATATGATCGGTAGTTATATATTGTGCTTAATGACACTAAGAGAAGTATCGCTCCTATGCCTAAAACCTTAGCAATTGGGTTTCTAGGAAATACACCAAGCCATCTTTGCAAGAATAGAGCTATTCCTGTCGCTGAGAATAAATATATCATTGGTAGAATAAGACTCGGGTCATTAGGATTATTTAATGCAGTTAGAATAGTTGCTATAACGAATGTATAAAAAAGTAAATAAGCTGGTCCTTTATTACGGTGATTAAAATAGAAGTACATACCGAACAGGGCGCTCATTAAAACTAATAAATCTAATACTGGAGCTTTATTCATCCATATCTCCGGAGTATTAGGTCCTAATATAAATAGATGATAAATAGTTTTCAGTAAATTAACTGGAAATAGACTTAGCTTATGAATTGTTGTCGGTAAATAAAAAGCATTCAATATATTAACTGGTGATGTAATTAAATATTTAACAAATATTCCAATTAAGATAATTAAACTAAAAATATTTAATGAAGTAAGCTTGCCAATATTCTTAAGTCCTTCCTTAATCTCTTTCTTATGTCTAATTAATGCGTAAACAATGAAGTAAATCATTCCAGGAACAGTTATAAGAAGTGGCCAAATAATAGCAGTGATGATAAGGAAATATTTCTTATTCAAATAGTATTTCTTTAACATGTTAAGTGAATAAATAAATAGAGTTACTGAAAACATGTACATAATTGAATATGTTCCAATTCGTGATACATGTAGTGTCCATGCGCTAAAGCTAAATAATATTGTGCCTATTACTGCAGCTCTTCTTCCAAGCCAGGATCTGGTAATTTCATAAATCATGAAAATAGTAAGTAGTCCGAAGACAACTGATGCTAATCTAATTTCAAATACACTAACAGATGTGCTAGTAAGACCAAATATATATTTAACAAATTTAATTGGTAAATATCTAGGATCATTAATTATTGAATTTATTCCTAATTTTGGGACATTTATTAACCTTTCGGTAATTGAAAGATTTGGCATTAATATAGAAAGCTTGTAAATGTATAGATATATAAACAAGGCAATTAAAGGAACGAACTTAAGAAAGGTTTTCCAGTCTAGTTTTTTAATTTTTTTAAAAATGTTTTTTGGGCTACTTAACTTAAAACTTTTAAGCTTTTTCATTAATTTATATTATACCTTAGTTGGAGGATTCACTGTGTCTTTTATCTATAGATCTGAAGCGCTGCTTCTCGTTATCGAAGTATAATTCAGCTCCGCCTGTAGGACCATTTCTGTGCTTTTTAATAAAGATATCTGTAATTTTCTTTCGATCAGTATCTGGCTTATAGAACTCTTCCCTATAAATGAATGCTACCACGTCGGCATCTTGCTCAATAGATCCAGATTCCCTAAGGTCGGCTAACTGAGGTATTTGCGGCGATCTGTTTTCTACGGAACGGCTAAGCTGTGAAAGAGCTATTACCGGTACATTTAATTCCCTAGCTATTCCTTTCAGTCCTCTAGAGATTTCACTAACTTCCTGCACTCGGTTAGAATCTCCACCGAATTTACTACCTCCACTCATAAGCTGCAAATAGTCTACTATAATAATTCCTAATGGATGTTTGTGTGCCTCTCTTCTAGCTTTAGTTCTTAATTCACTAACTGTAATACCTGGGGTGTCATCGATATATATCGGAGCTTCACTTAAACTACCCATAGCATTACCAATTTTTTCGAAATCTGTATCGTTTAGGTTACCTGTTCTAAGTGCCCAGGCATCAACTCCAGATTCCATAGAAAGCAGCCTGTCTACTAACTGCTCTTTACTCATTTCCAGACTGAAATATATAACTGGTTGGTTGGATTTTGTAGCTATGTTATGAGCGAAGTTTAGAGCAAGTGCAGTTTTACCCATGGAAGGTCGAGCTGCGAGAATAACTAGATCACTTTTTTGGAAACCAGCTAAGATATCATCTAAATCTTTGAATCCAGTTGGTACGCCTCTAATTTTACTTTTATCCCTATGCAGTTCATCTAGTCTTTCGAAGCTATCTGCAAGTATAGATTCAATACTTACAATGTTTTGTTTAACGTGTTGGTTAGATACATTGAATAATCTTGTTTCAGCTTCTTCAATTAATTCTCTAAGTTCTTTGGATTCATCTTGAACTAAATCTCCAATTTCTGAAGAAATGGTGATAAGCTTTCTTCGCATTGCTTTTTGTGCAACTATGTCCGCATATTGTTCTATGTGAGTAGCAGTTGGAACGAAGTTGGTAAGTTC
>CAILQE010000046.1 GCA_903836325.1 uncultured Candidatus Saccharibacteria bacterium | reverse complement strand
TTACTTCTTGGTTGATTATTGAAGTCAATATCATTCCCTGATATACACTTAATCCTTCTTTGGCGAACGAGGACTGAACTTGTGAGGTTAGCTTTTTAGAAGTTTCGTTTAGAGATTCTTTAATTATTGTAGTTAATGGAGTATCTGAATTTCTATCAAAAGAATCAGGCCACAGCAAACCTTCAAGAGTTTCAGTTCCCTTCGGAACAAATTGGAAGATTGGAAGAGAACTGTAATTACTTGGATTAAGTGCATAATCTACTTCACTAGAAGTATATCCATATTTAATTAAATCGTTTTTTATCTGAAAAATTGTTTTACCTGGAATAATAGTTATTAGATTAGTTTGAATCTTGCCGCTAGTTAGAATTTCAACAATTTGTTGAGTATCCTGGTTAGGTGAGAGTGAATATATTCCAACCTGAAGTTTATCTGTTAGATTTTTACCGTGCATATATAGCTGCATCGCCCATGAAGATCTAATTAGCTTATTTGAATTTAGGCTATCAGATACTTGTTTAGCAGTTTCACCACTACTTACTCTAAAGATTACTTGCTTATATGTCTTATCTACCGGTCTTAAGTAACTGTCGTAAACAATACGGTCAACAACCGCAGCAACAATAAAGAAGATTATCAAGAAAATGATAAGAGTATAAATCTTGGAATTTAGTTTCTTTTTTTTCTTCAGAGAATAATGAATCATTAACTACTACCTATTAGATAATCTTCCAGTATATAGCATGCAGCAAGTTTATCTATGTCGCCTTTTTCATAAGGTTTTTTTCGAGCATCTAGCTCATCTCTAGCCTTAACACTAGTAAGAGCTTCATCTTGAAATACTACCTCAATGCTAAGTTTATTTTTTATTTCTTCAGCTACTTTTCTAGAGTACTTAGTCTGCATAGTTTCTTCATTATCTAGATTTCTAGGAAGTCCAGCAACGATTAGACCTACTTCGTTTTCTTTTATAATTTTTTCTAAGTTAGAAAACAGAGTGTCGTTATTTAGAAGTGTAATAAGTGGGCTTGCATACTTAGTCTCCGTGGAACCTAAAGCTACCCCCACCCTAGTTTCACCAATATCTATTCCTATAACTTTAATTATTGGCATTAATTAGATCTCGTTGGCTTTTGTACTATTACGGTGATCTTGGATGGACTGCTAGGAGCCTGGGAGACATAGAATGGACTGTATTTAATAGTTACGTTCGTTACATTTGGATCTGCGCTTATATTCTGTTTTATTACCTGGGATTTTTGACCTTCCGATGCGATTTTAATCTTATTCACATCTAATGCTGGGCCAACTGCCGCATTTGCTTGGATAGTTAGATGAGTCGTATCTGTAGAACCATTAGCTAGCGCTATATTTGCATTAGTTATTCCATTATCTAAAATTGATTGATTATTAGCTTGAGAATTAATGTTTTTCTCTAGAATTGTGACAAGGTCTGCTTGTTTTACTCCATACATTACAAAGTTTACGGATTCAGATACAGTAACTGTGTTGGTCTGAGTCCCAGCTGAGACATTTGGAGTTACGTCCGATGGAGTGGCTACAAAAGTTGCAGGGAGTGGATAGTAATTTCCTTGGGTTAATTGATCTTGTAGTTTAGATTTAGCAGTATCGTTATTCTGATTTAGTTTAGTTGTAGCACTATTAATGTCGCCTTGAGATGCCACGGTAATTGTATTGTTATCTCCGCCTGTAAAATCTGCTACTGCAGTTCCTGTGATAGTAGTTGATTTATTACTGTAGGTATAGTTTCGGTAAATGAAACTAGCGCCACTTGTTGCCATGTATTTACTTCCACCACTCTGCGCAGAAACACTTGTGTTAGATTTAGCTGAATAGTTTATACAGCCTTCACTTGTAACTCCATCGTTGAATGAAGTAGGTTCAGTGGTAACGAAAGTTAAACTGTTCCAAGCAATACCGACATTGGTATTTACTACAGGATTAGTTGATGGAGGACTTTGATTACAAATCTGAACAGTAAGCCTCACTTGACCTTTTGCAATATCGGGGTACATAACTCCTGTCGCCGGAACGCTAGCAGTGTAATTATTATTCAGTGTAACTTGTTTAGCTGGTAGTACATTATTTGTTGAATCAAGAGTGTTTGCTGTTGTGCTTAGCGAAAAACTTAAGTTGGCATTAACACTCTGAGCATTAGTGGCTATTGTAATAGTGGCA
>CAILQE010000045.1 GCA_903836325.1 uncultured Candidatus Saccharibacteria bacterium | reverse complement strand
CCTAGTTCCTTATCTCCAACTACAATGATAAAGCGGATACCTTCTTTTTCAGCCCACTTAATTTTTGCTTGTATTTTCTTATCGGAAAGTTCACTTACTACGTTGATTCCAAGATCTCTTATAGAATTTATAAATTTATTAACGTTCATTTTATCGTTAGTTAAAGACAAAACAGCTAACTGAGTCTGGAAATTTAGATGAGGCATAAGATTATGGGATATTAAAAAGTTTTCCATTGTTACATCTCCAAGCCCAAATCCAACGACTGGAAGATTATCTACTCCGAATAAACCAACAAGACCGTCGTATCTACCTCCGCCCATCATTGATCGGTTATTTTCCTTATCTGTATCTTTAACTTCAAAAACGATATCTGTATAGTAATCAAAACCTCGCATAATTCCTGGATCAAATTTAATATTATTAACACCAAGATCATTTAATTCAGAGATTAAGGATCTTAATTCTTTTATAGATGCATGTTCAGCGAAATCAGAACTAGGGTTGATTAGATCGAGATTAAGATATTCTTCAATCTTTTCATAATTCTTAATGCCTTTTATTTGTTTAAGGTTATCATTAAATTCTTCAACAGATAATTTATCTTTCTTGTCTAATAGTTTAACAAGTGCGATAGAGTCATCTGAATTAAGACCCAATAAATTATTAGTTAGAAAATCTACTAATTTTCTAGACGTAATATGAATTTCATACATTGATTCGTTTGCACCGAAATTCTTGAACAATTTATCTACAAGTTGTAGAAGTTCTAGTTCTGCTTCAATTCCTGATTCACCGAAAATATCTACGTTTAGTTGCCAGTGCTCTCTATATCTACCTCTTTGCGATCTCTCGTATCTCCATAAGTTAGGAATAGAATAAAGTCTTAGAGGGTAATTAAGTAAATTACGCTTTTTAGCAACCATTCGAGACACACTAGGTGTCATTTCTGGACGAATTACAACTTCTCTATCTCCCCTGTCTACAAAAGAGTAAGTTTGGTCGTTAACTATTTCTTGTCCACTTTTAGCTTTGTATAGCTCAAGAGATTCAATCATTGGAGCGTCATATTGTTTATACCCAAATCTTTCTGAAGATTTTCTAAAAATTTCAAAAATATAATTCTGAATTAATTTATCTTCAGGATAAAAGTCTCTAGTACCTTTGTAGTTAGCGGTGCTCAATGCCATATTAGAACTTAACTTCTACAGGATCCTTTATTTCGTCTTCGTTATCTACCATAAAGAATTGTTTATCTTCCTTAAATCCAAGCGTACTTGCTAGTAGATTAGTAGGAAAAGTTTTTCTCTTTGTATTAAAATCTCGAACCATAGAGTTATAAAATCTTCTAGATGCCTGAATCTTATCTTCAGTATCTGTTAATTCATCTTGAAGTTCTTTAAAGTTATCAGAAGCTTTTAGTGTTGGATAATTCTCTGCTACAGCAAATAAGCTCTTCATTGTTTTCTGGAAATCACCTTCAGCTTTTGCAGCTTGATCTGGTGTTGAAGCGCTTAAGGATGCGGCACGAGCCTTAGTGACTTCTTCAAAGATAGTTTTTTCGTGCTTAGCATATCCCTTAACTGTATTAACTAGATTCGGTATAAGATCAGCTCTTCTTTTAAGTTGAACTAGGATATCACTCCAAGCTTCGCTAGTTCTAATATTTAATCTAACTAGAGAGTTGTACATAACAACAAGTAAGATCACAACCAAAACTAATAACACGATAGAAATTTTCATAATTTATCCTTTATTTAATATTAATATTTTAACATTAATTAGAAATAATTATTTTACTAATTGGGGAAATATAATATCTAGTTCTTTTAGAAAGGATTGATCTATATCTTCTATGCCAAATTCAGTAATTTGCATGATTATTCCACCTTTTCTGAGCACTGATGATGCTAACACGTATCTATCAAACATTTCTTGATCTTCTTCAACCAAGAT
>CAILQE010000044.1 GCA_903836325.1 uncultured Candidatus Saccharibacteria bacterium | reverse complement strand
TTGATTTTGTATCGTCCCACTCTTGAGAAATCAAATCTCTTGTAGTTAAAGAACATATTTTCTATTAAGCTTTTAGCGTTTTCTACAGTAGCTAGATCTCCAGGTCGAAGTCTTCTATATAGTTCGATTAAAGCTTCGTTCTGTCCTTTTGCTGTGTCTTTTTCAAGTGTAGCATCGATATATTTTGTTTTACCACTATCAACGTGTTTAAACATATCTTTCATAGCAGCTTCTGAAACTCCCAAAGCTTTAAGTAAGGTAGTAACAGCTAGTTTTCTTTTTCTATCAATCTTTACGAAAATAGCGCCATTAGCAGCAGTTTCGAATTCTAACCAAGCACCACGTCCAGGAATAACCTTAGCACCATAAAGTCTTGTGCTGCCGTGATTATCTCCAGTGAAGAAAACTCCAGCTGAACGTATCAATTGGCTCACTACAACTCTTTCAGCGCCGTTAATAACAAAAGTACCTCGGTCTGTCATCCATGGAAAATCTCCGAGGTATATTTCTTGTTCTTTAACAACACCAGTAATTTTATTTGTCAGCTCTACTCTAGCCATAAGAGGAGCATCATAAGACACATTGTTCACTCTAGCGGCTGCTTCAGTTAATTTAGGTGGCTCAAAATGATAATCTAGAAACTTTAATGTTAATTTTGTTCCCGTGTAATCGTCGATAGAACTAATTTCGTTAAGTAATTCACCTAGTCCTTCGTCTACAAACCATTTAAATGATTTATTTTGATGGTCTACTAAATTAGGAAGTTTTACTGCATTTTCCTGGTCAGTAAAGTAGACTCGCTTGTTAATGGTACTTTTAGCCATATATTTAAAAGCCCCCTTTCAAATGAGGAGTTAGTTTAATATTAAAATTTTGTGTGATTGATTTGAATAATGATAATTACCAGTTATTGATAGTAATCTTGATATATTTTATTGTTTTCAACGTTGAAGAAAACTAAGCGATCAGTCTATATTCTTAGGATTTTATAAGAATAGAAAATAAGGCTTACACAACTTCTAACTAATATACTATTACTTTTTACTATAATTAGTCAATACTTTTTGTATTATATTTTGGTAATAATATCGTCAACTAATCCGTATGCTTTAGCTTCTTTAGCGTTAAGCCACTTATCTCTTTCCATATCATCATGAATTGTTGACTGTTTTTGACCAGTGTTCTTGATCATAATATCTTCAATTACTTTCTTAATTCGAAGTGATTCTTTAAGATCTATTTCTTGATCTGTTACTTTACCTCTAGTGCCGCTAGATGGTTGATGGATCATAACTGTTGAATTAGGTAAAAGGAATCTCTTTCCTTTAGTACCCGAACTAAGCAATAGGGCTGCTGCTGAAGCTTGCACACCAATTCCAACCGTCATAACATCATTTGTTAGGAATCCGATAGTGTCATATATAGCTAAGGCGTCGTAAACGCTTCCACCAGGACTATTAATATAGAGTTTAATTTCTTTTTTAGCATCCTCTGCATTTAGGAATAATAACTGAGCAACGATAAGATTTGCTGTAGTCTGATTAATTTCTTCACCTAAGAAGATGATCCTGTCTTTTAGAAGCCTAGAGTAAATATCGTATGCACGCTCCATTCTTCCATCAGATTCTATAACAGTAGGTACTAGATAAGATTTCTTGTTCATAGCTCTATTTTAAATTTCTAGCACTCAATAGTCAAGAGTGCTAATTAACTTGGGCTGAAAGATGTTTCAGGACCTTGTCAGTTAAGAGCCTGATCATAAGATCTCTTTGATTTTCAGGTTTACGAATTTCTTCTTTCATAGCATCATCTTTATATTGTTCTTCTAAGTGCAGAATAGATTGCTTGAATTCTTCATTTGAAATAATTATATTGTCCCTTTGTGCTATTTCTCCGATAGCTATTCCAGATCGAACTCTCTTCTCCGCTGTATCTTTAGCTTGTTTGATGAATGATTTTTGATCCATTTTCAAAGCTTTAAGATATTCTTCCCAGGTGAGACCTTGCGATAGAGCTTCCTGCTTGGCTTTTGATTCTACAAGTGACAATTCTTCATCTACGAGTTTTTCAGAAAGACTAATTTTGGTTTTATCACCAAGGAAATTAAGAATTTCATCTTCAAGTTTTCGTTGATTGTTAATTGTTAATTCTTTTTCCATTTCAATTTTAATAGCACTTCTAAGTTCATCTAAATTTTTAAAAGGTCCGAAATTAAGAGCTAATTTGTCATCTAATTCAGGAACATTAGATTCTTCAACTTTAGTAACATCTATATTGAATATTACTTTTCTATTTTTGAAAGAATCTACTGAGTAATCTTCAGGAAATACAATTTTGAAAGATTTCTTATCTCCAGTTTTAAGGCCAACTAATTCTTCTTCGAATCCTGGAATAAAAGATCTAGATCCAAGTATTAATGGATAATCGGTTCCATTGGTACCTTCAATTGATTTCTTAGTTTTAGGATCAATTCCATCAAAATTAATAGTAACTCTGTCAGTTAATTTAGCTATCTTTTTTGTTTCACTAAAATCAGCAGCTCTTAGTCTTAAGTCCTGTAGTGCTTCCTCGATTTCTTTACTAGATACTTCAATTTTAGGTTTATCCACTTTCATATCTTTAATATCGGGAAGTGTTACCTTACCTAGTTTTTC
>CAILQE010000043.1 GCA_903836325.1 uncultured Candidatus Saccharibacteria bacterium | reverse complement strand
GTTGCTTTAGCATATAAAGAAGAAGGTTTGGGAACTGCTGATAATTTTACTACTAAATCGAGTCACGACTCGTTCGGTACAATAGGAATAACTGGATTTAATAATGATAAATATGGGTTTGCAATTTTCGATTCATTTGAAGCAAGTATTGATCCCGTAACAAAATACGTTAGAGACAGTTTTGTTTTGAGTACAGGAGCATATTATTCTATAAATATTTATCAGATGATGAAACACTATACTCCAGATGGTGTTGAGGCTGCGACTCAATTAACTCTAGAGGTCATGCATAAGATTCTAGATCCAATTGTTTCAAATTCAAATGCCAGTACTAATATAGATCAAACTCTAAGTGACATTCAGAGTAATTGTGGTAGCTCATCTTCTTCAGGCTCATCTTCTTCAGGCTCAGGAGGGGTTAGTTATAGCGGAACAGCAAACGGATTCAGTTTAACGGGACCAAATGCAATGGCACATTTTTATCAAGGTGATACAAGATGGGCAAGTAAACCATATGGATCTTGGACTATTAAGGCCAACGGATGTGGTATAACTTCAGTAGCAATGGTCGTAGATACTCTTAAAAATTTAAATTACACACCAGACTATTATGCTACCAAATACGGAGGTTACGATACTCAAGGTGGTAGTTCTTGGAGTTTATTTCCTGCAGTTGCTAAAGATTTTGGTCTAAAGGAAGAAAATCTTGGTACAAATTTAGCTTCAGCAGCTGATTATATTAGAACTGGAGGTTTAGTTATTATTTCAGTAAGAGCGGGAGCATTTACTACTGGAGGGCACCTTATGGTTATTCGAGCAATTGATGCATCTGGTAATTTTTATTTAGCAAATCCTGGGGCATGGTTCAATGCAAACTCAACTGAGACTACAGGATATTCAGCGTCATATTTAATAAATCAAGGAGCCTTATATAATTTATTTGGATTTAAAAAATGAATAACAACCAAAACAACAAAAGATTAATAATATTTGGTTCTATAATATTTGTGATATTAATTGTGCTACTGTTTGCTTTTAACAATAAGAACACGAAGACTAATAAAAATACAAACAGTATTGAAAACGGTAGTAATTCAGGCACTAATTACAGCTCAATAAATGTAGTCAACGCCAATCAGTTATTCAGTTATTTATTAGCATCACAATATATTGTCGTTAAGGATGCTATAGCGTCATATGTTGCAGATAACATTAGCGTTAATGTTAAGAATGCGACAGTAGTTTCTAGTAGTATTAAGCAAAATGGTGATGGTTCACTAACTTTTAGTGTCACAACAGATGGACCTAAAGCTACATTTGTATGCGGGATAGCAATGCCAAATCCCAATGAATTAATATTCACTGTTCCAATAGCGAATTTTTCAAAAACATACCATCCTTACGGCAACAGTAGCGGAACAAATTACGCACAATAAAGTTTCTATAAAATAATGGTGCCCCGAGTAGGATTCGAACCTACGACCTTGAGCTTAGAAGTCTCCTGCTCTATCCAGCTGAGCTATCAGGGCGCTATTTGGTGCGGGTGGGGGGAGTCGAACCCCCGTCACCAGTTTGGAAAACTGGGATAATG
>CAILQE010000042.1 GCA_903836325.1 uncultured Candidatus Saccharibacteria bacterium | reverse complement strand
AGATCTGCTCCGTCTTTCATGGCAGCTTCAAAGAATAGCTTAAACTTAATTTCTTGATTACACATAATATCTGGGTTTGGAGTTATCCCATTTTTATATCCATCAAGCATGTAGTCTACAACTAGGTGTTTGTATTCTTTTTCGAAGTCATACATTTTAAATGGAATATCTAAAATAGCTGCTACTCTCTTTGCGTCCTGATAGTCTTCTAGCCATGGGCATTCAAAACCTGGAATATCTTTACTCCAGTTTTTCATATACACACCTGTTACGTCATAGCCCTGTTCTTTAAGTAATGCAGCTGTAACCGAACTATCTACTCCACCACTAAGTCCTACGAATACTTTTTGTTTCATAATTTAAATTAATTCCATTAGAGCATTGTAAAAATATTCTAGATCTTCATCACTAGTAGGTCTTCCGATAGAAATACGAATAGACTCTCTTGCCTGCTTACCACTAAGTCCAATAGCTTTTAGGACGTGAGATGGCTCTTGGTCTGAAGCTGAACATGCTGATCCACTAGCTACCATTATTCCTTTTTGATCTAATTTATATATTAGGGTTTCATTATCTACTCCATCTATGCAGATGTTTATATTATTCATCGCCCTATTTTTAATAGGTCCATTTAATGTAATTTTAGGATTATTTAGTAGCTTCTTAATTAAATCCCCAGTTAGTTTTTCTAATCTTTTTTCTTCGTCTTTTCTAATTTCATTAGCAAGTTTTAGGCTCTCAGAAAATCCGATTATATTAGCTGGGTTAAGAGTTCCACTTCTTATTCCATCTTCTTGTCCTCCACCTTCAATTAATGGTTTTAAGTTTGTTCCGGTTCGAATATATAGGGCACCGCTTTGTTTAGGACCATAGATCTTTCCACCATTTAAAGTCATTAAATCTATGCCTAGTTTATCTACAACTAAGCTAAGTAGATTAGGAGATTGTGATGCATCAGAATGGAGATATAGTGGAAGAGGATTATTATTTTTTTCTCTACTTAGTCTTTCCTTTTTTATAATCTCAGCTACTAAACTAAGTTTATTAATAACTCCAATTTCGTTATTTACATGCATAACTGAAATTAGAACTGTCTTAGAATCTATTTTCTTTTTCAAATCTTCGAAATCTAGATTACCTTTTTCGTCTACTTTAATTTCTTTGTGGTTATAACTCTTTGCAGGATTAATAACAGCTTCGTGTTCAATTGAGCTATATAGGATATTGGCGTCTTTAAATAAATCCATGACACCTTTTATTGCAATGTTATTACTTTCAGTTCCGCCGGTTGTAAAGATAATTTCATTGCTTCTAGACCCCAATATCATGGCTACTTGCTTTCTAGCTTCAGTAACTTTTTCTTTAACTAGTTTAGATTTTGAATAATTTGCAGTTGGATTAAAAAAATCTTCACTAAAAAAAGGTAGCATTTTTTGGAGAACCTTTGGATCCAGTGGTGTAGCTGCAGCGTAATCTAGGTAAATACTTTTTTTCATATTTACTTCTTAATTTTATCGTATTCTTTAAGAACCAAATTAGCATATTGTTTAATTGCGTGATAAAGATTCTTGGTTTCGTCTTTGTCTATTGGAGAGTATGCTCCACCATTTAGACTTTTAAGCGCACCTTCAGTTCTAATGAAATATTTAGTACTCACAATTACTCTATTGCCGCTTTCATCATCCCATTCATCGTGCCAAACCCAAGTGTTTTGATCTAAACAAAAAAATTCTCGGTAGTGGCCTTTAGGAGTAGGACCAAAAATATTTTTAGTAATACTAGCTTCTTGTCTTATTAGGTTATTTTCGAGTTCAGTTAGATCACCTGGTCTAACTTTTCTAAATATCTGTGGTAGGAAGCCCTTTGTCATATGCGAAAGGCGAATTAGCCGTCTATACTAGGCAGCTAAGTCGAACTCCTCAGGAATTAAACTTACTATTTCTTTAGCAGTTTCTTGTAGTAAGAACGCATCTGCAATTTTAAGAGCATCTTTAATAACCTGGGCACGATGTTCTGCTACCCATTCAACGGGGGCTTTAATAGTCTCATTATTACGGTCGTTAAACACTACAAATTCCTTTACTTTAATTTAATCTAAATAAACTTTTTGCGTTTAAGGTCGTGAGCTTGGACAATTCATCAAGTTCCTCACCCCTTATACTTGCTAAAAACTCCGCTATAACACTCACGTTTTTAGGTTCGTTTATATTACCACGAAACGGAACAGGGGTCAAGAAGGGTGAATCAGTTTCTAAAACAAGGTTAGTTAGAGGTATATTTCTATACATCTCTATCTGTTTAGAGTCCTTGGTGAAGGTTGCTATGCCGTTTACGCCTATAAATAGGCCGTTTTCTACTGCTCTAATCATGTTTTTTGTACTATCTGTAAAGCTATGAAGAACTCCTCTTATTGGTTTTTCTCTGGAATTTAAAGAGTCAAAAAGTGGCCAGAAATCTTCAAAAGCTTCCCTAACATGAAATATAAGAGGCAGATTGTTGTCTAGAGCTAATATGATCTGCTGTTCAAATACCTCGAGTTGATCTTTTTTATCTGAATGATTGTAGAAATAATCTAGTCCACATTCACCAACTGCAACCACTTTTTCTGAAGAAACTAGACTTACAAATTCGTTTCTTTGATTATTTTTTAGATACTCACTAGCCTCATGAGGATGGATTCCTATTGATGCATATAAGTTAGACTTATTTTTAACGAAATCTATAGCTAACTTGGAATCTTTAAGGTCACATCCAACGCAGACCATTGTTTCTACGCCATTTTCTTTAGCAGAAGAAATAATTTCCTCGACTGAGTTAGAGTCCTCCTTCCAAAGTCTTCTTGTTCCTGGTTCTCCGGAATCATTTTCAATACTTTGTATATGACAATGAGTGTCAACTAACTGCATTAATCTTTCCTTGGGAATAGAGCTTTTTCTGGAGGAGTAATATTATCTCCACTGAATATTTCTTTAATAGCTGAAGCTGTATTTGGCATAAATGGAATAAGTAATGTGGCTACTTCAAGGATACTGCTTACAATATATCCAAGAATTTCCGTTAGGTGTTCAATATCTTTATCCTTAGCAACTTCCCATGGTTTAGTTTCATCAATGTATTGGTTAATTCCTCTAATTTGAGCCCATACTTCGTCTAATGCTCTATCGAATCTGCATCCGTCCATAAATTCTTTATATGCGGTTACGTCATGCTCACTTGGTGGAATTTCTCCAACGTTTCCAGATAAGAAGTTCTTAACCATAGTTGCAGATCTTTGAACTACGTTACCTAGCTCATTGGCTAATTCACCGTTATAGCTTTCCATTAGGTGATCTAAACTAAAATCACCATCTGCATAAGATGGCATATGTCTCATTAGATAATATCTAAGAACATCGACTCCGTAATTATTAACAAGATCTTCAGGTGCTACACCATTTCCTAAAGACTTGCCCATCTTTTGGCCTTCAATTTGAATAAATCCATGAACGAATAGTTTTTTAGGTAGATCTAAGCCTAGACTTAATAGTATTCCCGGCCATATAGCTGCATGGAATCTTAATATATCTTTACCAATCACCTGCACATCGGCAGGCCAATATGTCTTCCAATTATCTGTGTCTGGATAGCCAATTACAGTAAGGTAGTTAGTAAGAGCATCTGGCCATACATACATAACCTGATTAGGATCTCCTGGAACCTCAATACCCCATTCTACATTGCTCTTAGGTCTAGAAAAACTAACGTCTTCAAGCCCTCCATTAACTAGTGAAAGAATTTCATTCCTTTTAGTTTCAGGAATGATTAAAAATTCTTCGTTTTCAATTTTTGTTTTAATTTCTTTAGTGTATTTAGATAATTTAAAGAAGTAGTTTTCTTCTTTAATCTTCTGGTATGGCTTCTTATGATTAGGACAAATTCCACTATTTTCTTTTACTTCAGTCTCAGAAAAGAATGCTTCATCACCAACGCAGTACCAACCCTCATAACTACCTTTGTATATATCTCCATTATCTACCAATTTTTTCCAAATTAGTTTGGCACGTTTTTCGTGTTCCGGATCGGTAGTTCTAATAAAGTCGGTATACTCCACTTGAAGAACATCTAGAAGTTTTTTAAATTTAGCAGAAATTCCGTCAACATATTTCATGGTGTCCATATT
>CAILQE010000041.1 GCA_903836325.1 uncultured Candidatus Saccharibacteria bacterium | reverse complement strand
GAGCCACTCTTCCAGAAGCCATATTTAGCTTACTTGCTGCATTTAACATATTAATTAGTACTGGTTTTTTAAAATAACTTAACCATTTAGAATCTAATGTTTCAGAATTAGACTCCAAATTAATACTTTCTTGAGGTCTTGATCCTAATTTTTTTCTAGCTTCATTTTCAGCTTTTGCTAAAGCCATATCTTGCGAAGGATAGTTTCTTTCAATCTGATCAAAAATTTTGCTTACTAGTTCTGAAAAATCTTTATCGTATTTATCAGCAGGAGATAATGCTTCTACTTTAAGATCTTTGATTTCTTCGTCGATAGCTTCTTGAGATACAGTATCCTCAGAAGTTACTTCTATTTCAGTCATTTCTGATACTGGTTTTGCACCTAAAGCTTGTATTCTATTTTTAATTTCTTCGTCGATAGCTTCTTGAGATTTTTCTTTATTAAGCATTTTACGAATTTCGTCTATATAAATTAAACCAACTTCCTTTTCCCAATCTACTCTAGAAAGAGCAGGTTGCTGTAATGCCTCAGTTGGATTTAAAACTTCAGGATTAGTTTGCGGTGTAAAGTCAAATTGTGGGTGTTCTGGTCCTGGGATATTTTTTCTTACCATTATGTGATTATTATAACACACTTAAGCTTATTTGTCTACTTATAAATAGCTGGGTTATTCTTCTGTAGTTATGTCTGGAGCAGAAACCCCATCAGGCTTTAAGCTTTGGATCCATCTAACTACGTCAGGTCTTTGAAATAAAGGCGTTAAGAATTCATCATCATATCTAGGTTTTGGTTCAAAATTTTCCATAAGCATACTATTACATATTTAGGCATTTATGTCTACTCCCAACGGAATACTCTGAAGGCTATGGCATAGATAATAACCATCCACAAGGCTATTAGAACTAATTGAGGCAATATCTGAGTCAGATGCTTACCTTCTGTAATTAAAAGCCTCATACCGTCTATAACTGGCGTTAGAGGAAGATAATTCGTTATGGATTGCAAGTACTGTGGCATTTGAAACCTCGGGAAGAAAGTTCCCGATAAGAAAAGCATCGGAAATACTATTATGTTAGAAAGAGGTGCCGCTTGACGATCGTTCTTAGCCCAACCTCCTACGGCAAGTCCTATTCCTAGAACCATGAAGATGCTAATTATAGTAAATATGATTATCTCAAAATAATTACCAACAACTCTCAGATTGAATACCGATATGGCAATAGCAAACTGAATAGCTATAGATAGAACCCCTATTATGGACTGAGAAAACATAGTAGATAAAAAGTATTGCCATACTTTTATTGGAGTAGTATGAAGTCTTCTTAGAATTCCTTGTTTTTTTAGCTCTGGAAATACATTAACAGGACCGAATATACCTATTCCAATGATTGAAAAACCTAGAAGACCTGCGAATGTGTAGTCGAAAGTAGTTAAACTCTTCTCGTTTAGCTGGTTTTGGGAAACTGTAAATGGAGTTTTGATGTTAACAAATTTAGCGTTAATACCACTTAAACTAGCATTTAAGACAGATGCCATAGTTTGGCCTGCCGTCATTTGATTCTGAGTATATATTACCTCTACTTGACCACTCGGGTATTTATTACCGTTTTGTACTACTCCAAAATCTTTATTTAAATAAATAACTCCGTCTAACTGACTTTTACCCATCTTATCCTTAGCTTGAGTTAGATTATTTACAGTTTTATCTATTTTATATATCTTAGAGTTCTTCAGTTGTTCGACAAAAGTTGTTGAATAACTAGAGCTAGAATCGTTTAGGATTGCTACTTTGAAAGATAACTTTCCTCCTCCACGACTAATCGATCCAAATACGAATAGAAATATTAATGGGAATAAGACTGAAAAGAATATAGCTAGCTTGTCTCTAAAAAATCTCTTGGTATTAAGCCTAGTAAAGGTTAATACTGTTTGTAGTTTTTTTCGAAGACTAATTCTCGGAACATCTTTTTCTGTCATATTACTCCCTTAGTCCTTTACCTGTTAGATCAATAAATACATCTTCCAGGTTAGCTTGTTCAACCTTCTGTTCTTTATGAAAACCTTTTTTAAGTAAATCTTTGATTAATTTTATTGGAGTATCTATCGCTATAATCTTACCGTTATCCATGATAGCCACTCGGTCACATAGAATTTCTGCTTCGTCAAGATAATGGGTTGTCATAATAACGGTTACACCCCTGTCTCTTATTTCCCTTATTAGATCCCACAGGTTTCTTCTAGCTTGAGGGTCTAGGCCAGTCGTAGGTTCATCAAGGAAAAATAGCCTAGGATTATGAACAATGGCAGTGGCAATACTTAGTCTTTGTCTTTGACCGCCACTAAGCTCTTCTGCAAAGTTGTTTATCTTTTCTCCAAGATTAACTTCGTCTAAGAACTTCTTAGCGCTAACTTTTTCACCATATGCTGCCGAGAATAGTTCAATAATTTCAGATAGCTTCTGTTTATCTTGGAATGCCGCAGTTTGGGGCTGCACCCCTATTATTTGCTTAACGCTATCTCCTTGGGTTGCTACGTCTAATCCATCTACGCTAATACTTCCGGAATCGATTTCACGCATTGTTTCAATCATTTCTAATGTTGTGGTCTTACCGGCACCGTTAGGCCCTAAAATGCCAAAAATCTCTCCTCTGTATACTTCAAATGAAATACCATCCACAGCGGGCTTATTGTCATAAGATTTTTTTAGATTTTTTACTTTGAGTATTACATCTTTCACAGTTAATTTAAGTATATAAAAATAACCCCTAAATGAACAGGGGCTATTAATAAATTTCTTATCTTTTTAATTAAAAAGATATTACTTTTAGTTAATCAGTTATTTAACTGATCGTTTAACAGTTAGAAAACCGTTTCGTGGGTTTTCGTTAACTTCGTAACCTGATGGAAGGTCAGTTGCTTCCGGTCTTACGTCCTTAGAAAAGTAATAAATTGTCTGTAATTTACCACCTCTTAAAGTGACATCTTTAGAATTAAGATGATATGTTACACCCTTAGAATTAGTGTGATTATAAGCCATTATTTAATCTCCCTCTCTTATATATTAATGTAATTCTAAGATACGCCCGATTGCCTACCCTTGTCAACACCTTAGAGCTTGATGATATATTTCATTTCTTTTGTTATCTGTTATTTATATTTTCTAAGAAGTATAAAAAATACAACAAATCACTTTACATTAAAAACTTTATAAATAATTAGTCTGCTGATATTTAGTAATTTTCTCTAAGCCACTCGTCTAGACTATTCGCTCCACCACCACTCATACAAAGAATAAAATCTCCGTTTTGTAGATGCATATCAATTATTTCTCTTAATTCGCTTATTTCTAGGGGTGTAGCTATATTCTTATTTTCCATATATTCAATAAGTTCTTTAGGCGTAAGTATTTTATCCAGAGGATTCTCTCTGGCAAGATAGCTAGGAATCCAATAAAGTTGATCCACTCCCATAAAAACATCTGTATATTTATGTTTTATATATGTTTGCCTTCTGTTGGTTAATGGCTCGTAAACTACCACTAATCTCTGCTTTGATTCTTCAACCATTTCTTTAGCAACATTTATTGCTGCCTTAATTTTTTCTGGAGTATGCGCATAATCTGTATATAGATTTGAGGTTATTTCCTCCATTCTTCGATGTAAACCCTTGAATTCGTTTAGTATTTTAATACATTGATCTATTTTTACATTGAATTCCTGAGAGACAGCTATAGCCGCGAGGAAAGCATCTTCTCTGTTATATTTACCTTTTAGTGTGAGCTTGTTTAGATGTTCGCTTTCACTGCTTAGAACTACTATATTATCTGCTTTATGATTCAGATACTCTGCGTCTCTTTCGAACATATAGGCGTTATTAGAATTATTTAAGAATTCAATGAAAGCATTATTATATTCTTCAACAGTAGGATATATTTCTTGATGATCCCAAGATATTCCAGATATTAAAGTAATGTATGGATTAAAACTTAAGAAATTCTTATCGAATTCATCGGCTTCGTATATAAGATATTCATTATCCTTATCGAAATTAACTGAATCACCGAATTCTACCTCTGCAGGAAGAATATAGTTAGCTTTAAGATTTAAGTTTTTCATAAGCCAAGCAACCATTGTAGTAGTTGTAGTTTTACCGTGAGTTCCAGCAATAGCTATTAATTTCTGTTTGTTTTCTTTGATAATAAAATCTAAGAACATATCTCTCTTGGAATGCTTTATGTTGTTCTGATCTAGAAATTCAAAGAATTCTTTATTTTCTTCATTCAAACTAACTGCAGAGCTATATACAACCCAATCTATATCGTTGGCAAGCTCATTCTTAAGCCCACTTAATGCGCTAGTTATGTGAATTGCTACACCTTCTTCCTGCAGCTTCTCAATATATTCATTGGATCTAAGATCTGATCCGCTGATCCTAAAACCTGCTAGTCTTGCGAATTTAGCTAGAGGATTGATCCCTGCTCCACCTATAGCGACAAAATGTATATGCTTCATTTAAGATTCTTTATTTAAAATTGTTATACTTTTAATTATATGGACAACAATAGAAACTTGCGAATTAAATATAAAAATATGTCACTTGGCTTCTTTATTATTTTTATTGTTTGTATGTTTGCGTTCGTTTACTCTCTTAGATCTAATTATTCTAGAATGGTAAATCTCAGAAATACACTATATTCGGTTGACCAGAACAATGGTGACGTAAAGACTGCTTTAAATAATCTAAGAACCTACGTAACTTCACATATGAATACGGATCTTACGAGCGGAAATACTTCAGTATATCCCCCTATTCAACTTGAATACACTTATCAGCGCATAGTTCAGAGTCAGTTAGGCTCTCAGGACAACAATACTAAGCTATATACTGATGCAGAGAATTATTGTCAGTCCCAAATAACAGTAGGTTTTT
>CAILQE010000040.1 GCA_903836325.1 uncultured Candidatus Saccharibacteria bacterium | reverse complement strand
TTTTTTCCAAATTAGTTTGGCACGTTTTTCGTGTTCCGGATCGGTAGTTCTAATAAAGTCGGTATACTCCACTTGAAGAACATCTAGAAGTTTTTTAAATTTAGCAGAAATTCCGTCAACATATTTCATGGTGTCCATATTTAAGCTTTCTGCTTTTTCTTTAATCTTAGAACCATGTTCGTCCGTTCCAGTTGAAAATTTAACTTCCTTGCCTTGAAGCTTTGCGTATCTAGCAAGAACGTCAGCTTGAATAAAATCTAGGGTATGACCTAGATGTGGAGTTCCATTGGCATATGGAATTGAAGTTGTTATATAAAACTTACTCATTACTTCTTAGATTATACCTTAAAAATATTATTGCAGTAGCTTAAAAATGAGAGTAATATTTATACTTGTCGTTTAAAAAAATAAGGAGTAAAAAAATGGAACGAAACCCACAAGAACAAATTAATCCAGCTACTCCTGAAGTAGCTGAAGAATTAGGATCAAAGGCTATTGAACTATTTATTACTAATACTAATCTACAAGGAAGTTTAGGTCATCAACCACTTCCATCAACTCAGTCATTAAGATCCAAGACACAATCCCGGTAATCCTGTATATATAAGATAAAATTAGCAACGTTAACGATAATATTATACTTATGAAAAAGGATAAAATTAGCTTAATTAAACGATTATTTATAACAAAGTTTTTTTAATAATGGTGGAGCTGCCGGTAATCGCAACCGGGTCCGTCATTTTATCTAATTAGTCGTCTACGAAGTCTAGTTTACTTTAATTGTCTTAAAGGAAGATTGATAAGTAAACAAACTGTTCTTCCTCGCAAGCTTCATTAATCTTAACTACATTCAAAAGCTTAAAAATATAGAGCATTCAGAAAAATATTAAACACCTAGCTAAATATCTGAAGTCAAAAGTAGGCATTGCTCTTAGGCTATGCTAAAAGCTGGTCGTGCAAAAAGACTAGCAAATGCAGTCTTAATAGCACTTAATTTAGAGTTTGCATCTAAATTTGGTTTGCCTATAACGCTGACAAGCGACTCGCGGATCTAATTGATAAAGTACAACGTCGAGCATAATTTCAGCCCCATCAAGGAGTTATTATACCATAAAACGCTTATATTTAAAATACTTTTGGGATAAATTTCTTTAGAATCTAAAATTCTATTTTCTATTTATTATTTTTAGTAAATCAATCCAATTAGAAAGTGAAAGTTCCTGAGGGCGAATAAGTAAATGCAGGTCTAATTCACCCAAATAATCTTCGGCATCTTCCCTACTTAGCTGATATCCATTTTTCAGATTATTCACTAACGTTTTTCTCTTTGATGCAAAACCAATACGAATTAATCTAAATAGTTCCTTTTCGTCTTCTTTAGATAACTTTTGGCTATCTTTAGGTGTCATCCTGACAATTTGTGAGTCTACTTTAGGACGAGGATCAAATCTATCTGAAGGAACTAGCTGCATTTTCTCTACTTCCCAGAAATACTGTGCAGTAAGTCCTAAAATTGAGTAATCTCCAACATCTGCAGATAATCTTTCGGCGATTTCTTTTTGGACAAGAAGGACTACTAAGCTTGGCTTATTTTTAGTTTCACTTAAGACTCTTATTAATTTAGAGGTTAAGTAGTAGGGGATATTAGCAACAATCTTATATCCAGGCTCCATATCGTTAAGATTGTATTTCAATATGTCCTGATGAACTAAGTCGAAATTAGGAAGTTTTAGAGCATTAAGTTCATTGATTAAAGAGTCGTCTATTTCTACTGCTGTAATTTGTTTAACTTTAGGACTCATTCTTACCGTTAGATTCCCTGTTCCAGGTCCAATCTCAAGAATGTGATCTTCTTTTTCTAATTTCGCATCATCAACAATATCATCCAGGCTAATTTGACTGAATAGCCAGTGTTGTCCTAAAGATTTTTTTGCTTGTCTACCAGTTTGCATGATTTATCCAGTGCATGTACGCATTATACCAGCCTCCGTATCTAGAAACTGCATATCCATTACACCACTCAAGCTGAGTTATTGGATTAGTAGCCCAATCTGAGCCTGCACTCTGCATCTTATATCCAGGAGTTGCCTGACAAAGTCCATAACCATTTGAAGTAAATTGGTTATCCGGGAAAGCAGGACAGTAGTGCTCTCCCTGTGCCTTTGTAGCGCACCAACCCGACTCATGAGAGATTATATAGTCAACGTAGCTATAATCACCAGGAGCTATTCCAGCTAAAGCCATATCGCCCTTTATACCGGAAAGACTAGTTCCTACTGCCACTATTTCAGTGACTGGTTGAATAATTGTTACCGAACTCAGAACGTCTTGAGATACAACAACTCCGTTTTGTAGATTTTGTTTATAGGTTACAACTTTTTGACCTGGAGAACCTGCTTGCCGAACAGCAGTTGTTCCATATGCTAGATTATTGTCATAGACCTGGTTTACTGGAGTTGCTATTGTCTCTTTAATTGTTACTGTTTTTTGTCCAGTTAAGATTAATGAAACAGTCATTCCTTCGCTAATTGGCGTTTTTACATCGGGAGATACTTTATCATTTGGAACTAGTTTTATGTTTTGCTCTTTAAGGTAATCGCCGATAGTTTTAGCTAGAGTTCTTACTCCATACGAACTTCCATATAGATTTAAATTAAACGGAGTAGCTCTTGTTATGTCTATTTCAGCTCCAATTGCGCCATTAGCTAGAATATTTTCGGACGGATTAGTGGCAGCTACATCCTCAGCATATAGCTGCAAACCAGATTGAATTGCGATGGCTCTTGGAGTGGCCGCGGCAGAAGTAGCGTAAGTAACGTTGCCATTTTCGACAATTTTTACAGGTTTACCTCTATATATATTTATTCTGAAATCATCTTGTTTGATAGCTGCAGATAGGTCCGGCTCGACGACATCTCCTGGATTTATTGTTATGTTCACGGCTTTAAGTAAAGCACCAACTGTTTTCTGGGTGGTTGGAACTACTTGAGACATTTTATCGTGAGAAATAATGACTATTTTGGTATTAGGAATAGTTTTAAGATGAAGGGTATTAGCAGCGAAATGATAAATACTAAGTACAATAGATAAAATTAAAATAAAACTCCCAAGAGGAATAAACACTAGAGGGTGCTTTATGTAATTAATGAAACTAGCTTTAAACTTGTTTATTTTTTTCTTAAATTTTTCCATTGAAGATGTATATAACAGTTATATTGTATCAAAAAGAGAGTATTTAGAGTTTAGTAAGTTTTGCGTATTCTAAATTAAGCTTCTTCATTCCCTGTCCTTTGAAATATACCGCCACATTACTACCTTCCATCTCCATAACTGTTCCATCACCAAATAGCTGATGACGCACTACGTCTCCAACGAAAATATCTGGGACATAAGTTGGTTCATCATTACTTTCGAAAGATGTGGTTAGCGGAGTATATGAATTTTCATTTCTAAATTCACCGTCTATTTCACTCAGGAAACGGGAAGGGATGTTATGCGAAACAGAACCGTAGATCATTCTTGAATTAGCATTAGTTAGAATTAATTCTTTTCTAGCTCTAGTCATGCCAACATAACAAAGTCTTCTTTCTTCTTCCATCTCGCTGGCTTCATAAAGTGCTCTGCTGTGCGGGAATAAGCCCTCTTCCATTCCTATCATGAAGACTACGTCATACTCTAGGCCCTTAGCTGCATGCAGAGTCATTAAAGTTACAGTGTTATTGTCGAAATTAGCATTATCTACGTCGGAAATTAAGGCAACTTCTTCTAGAAAAACTCCCAGTCCAAGTTCTTGGTATTCTAAAGCAACTGAAATTAATTCTTTTACGTTCTCTACTCTTGATTCTCCTTGCAGTGATCCATCATCAAGATATTTAAGATAAGCAATTCTTCGAATCAGCGAATCTATAAGGCCGCTCAATGTACTGGTTTCAATTATTTTTCTTAATGATTTAATTGTGTCGGCAAGATCAATGAGTTGACTTTTGGCTTTTGGAGTTAGGCCAGGGCAGGCGTCTGCAGAATTTAGCGCTTTATCAATTGAACCTAAACTATTTGCATATGAAAGAATCGAAGCTAAACTCTTTGCTCCAATTCCCCTTGCTGGAACGTTTATTATTCTCTCTAAACTAACTCTGTCTTCCGGTTGATAAATTAATCTTAGGTAGGCAATTATGTCTTTGATTTCTTTACGATCATAGAATCTTACTCCACCGACAATGTGATATGGTACGTTATATCTTATAAAGGCCTCTTCTATGGAACGAGACTGTGCGTTAGTTCTATACAAAACGGCGAAATCTTTATATTTGTATATTCCCTCATCTATCCTAGAGTTTATGTGTCTTATTATACTTTCAGCTTCGGCTCTTTCATTAGGCAGGGTAAGGATTTGAACTGGTGTGCCGTCGCCAAGATCCGTCCATAGCTTTTTATCGCTTCTTGAAGTGTTCTTAGAAATTATGCTGTGAGCTGCATCTAAAATATGTTTGGTGCTTCTATAGTTTTGTTCTAACTTAATTACAGTTGTGTTTGGATGATCTTTTTCAAAGTTTAATATGTTTCTAAAATCAGCGCCTCGCCAACTATAAATCGAATTATGAACAGCAACATCTTCAGCTATATAATTATGTACTTTTTCTATATCTAAATCGTAAACATAGCCTTCAAATTTTTCTCTTTCAACGCTTTTTACTTTTTCATATTTAATTTGATTACCATCTTTTATCGGTAAAAGCATGTCGGGTTTAATCTGTGATGCAAGATTGAAAGTCATTTTAGTATCTCCGATGAAAGCATATTTATTTATTTCAAATTCAGGATCTATTTTAGCTTTAACTGTGTTCAGTATTTCTTCAATTTTGCCGTAGTCATTATTCGAAATCTCTATTCTGTATGTATTATTTTTTCCAGGTCTTATTTTGTAACCAAGTTCCTCAAACAATACTAAATCTTTTTTATCTGAAGTATTTATTGAGAGTCTACTACTTGACCATGGGCTAGTTTTTGAAATTCTCCTGTCTCCGAATAAGACAATATTTATATTAACTCTCTTAATACCATTTCGAGTTGTAGCTTGAGGAGTGAAATCAGGATAATCTAATTCTAATTCAAAATCTTTCATTAATTCTTTTGCTCTTCCAACTGTATCAATTTCATTAAATATATTGTCTAAGTGTTCTTGAGTAAATTTCATATATCTATTCTCATATGCATTAAACACTAACATTGGAATTCCGTATTTATAAGAGTATAGGGCTTCGTAGTATGCTGCTTCTTCACGATCAATACAAGTCCTTATAATCCACATTTTATCTGCGCGCTCTTGATTAGCCCTAACTCTAAGTCCGATGTCCATTTTCTTGCCATCATTTCTAAAACTTTTAGTAATGCCAATTCTATATCCTTTTTTCTTAGAGAACATCAAATATACAAAATATGATTCTGTTGGACCCCATTTTGAGAAAACTATATGGTTTTTTGTTAATTTTAATATTTTATTTGATTGAGTTTTAATCTTAACTATGTCTTCATTGATCTTATATTTTTTAGTATTTATAATTTTAAAATTATTAGTTCTTTCAAATCCTGAAGCCGATATAACTTCATCCCCGATTTTCAATTTTTCTATTTTCTTTTTTCCAGAAGGTGTTTCTATTAAAGTGCCCTCGGGTAGACACTGCCAATCGTCGCCTACAACAGCGATATTGTTATGTTTGTTGGTTAGTAGCTTAATTAATTGGTACTGGGCACCGTTAGTATCTTGATACTCATCAATCATCACGTATTTGAATTTCTGTTGCCATTTATTCTTTACCTGATCATTAGATCTAAGTAATTCAACAGTCTTATTTATTAGATCATCAAAATCTAGAGCTGATGCACTCTTCAAACTTTTCTGATAAATAGGGTAGGTAGATGCAGCAATTTTTTGGGTTGGACTCATCGCCTTCATTGCATATTCATCCGGATCTAAAAGTTCATTTTTGGCAGATGAAATAAGACTTAAAATTGCTCTTGGAGGAAAAGATTTGTCTTCAATCCCCTGCTCTTTAAGAGCTTTTTTAACAACCGTCAGCTGATCTGAATCATCAAAAATTACAAAGGTTCTGGGTATTCCAATATACTCACCGTCTTGCTTTAAGAGTTTTACGCAGATACCATGGAATGTTCCCATAAAAGGCATGAAACTAAAATTATTAGCGCTTCCACCAACAAGATGTGCGACTCTTTCTCTCATTTCTTTAGCAGCTTTATTCGTAAAAGTTACTGCCAATATTTCGTCAGAGGTGGCTAATCCACTTTGAATAATATT
>CAILQE010000039.1 GCA_903836325.1 uncultured Candidatus Saccharibacteria bacterium | reverse complement strand
GTGGATTTACCTGCATTAGGTAGTCCAACAAGTCCAACGTCAGCAATTAGTTTAAGTTCAAAGTCTAAATTAAATACTTCTCCGCCCTCACCTTTTTCAGCAAAGTTAGGAGCTTGACGTGTTGAGCTTACAAAGTGAGCGTTACCAAATCCGCCCTTTCCACCTTTGGCTACTATTTCTTTTTGTCCGTCTTTAGTTAAATCAGCAAGAACTAGGCCTTCTTCACTTGTCACTATTGTTCCAACTGGAACTTTAATAACTAGATCCTGTCCTTGTTTACCATGCTTTCTAGTCTTATCTCCAGGAAATCCGTCTTCGGCTTTTAGTTCCTTAATGAATCTAAATTTAGATAAAGTATTTTGATTTGTAGAGGCTTCAAGAATTAGGTCGCCGCCGTCTCCACCATCTCCGCCGTCAGGTCCACCTTTGGCAATAAATTTTTCATGCCTAAAGCTAAGCTTGCCATCTCCGCCTTTGCCAGCTCGTATAGTAATATTGACTTTATCTATAAAACTCATAATATTACTTCTTATTATACCTTAGTTTTCTTATTGAGAGATGTAATTGGGAAAATGTGACGTTGAAACTATCTTCCAGTCCGTCCTATCCCATCCACCGTATGGACTCGAATCGGTCATAGATTTCTGACCAAATGAGTTCATTTCCGATACCCAAATTGTTCCATCTCCATTAACCGCTCGAACGACCGCAACGTGTCCTTGACCGCCTGCAGCATATGGAGTTTGTGCTATTGCACCGACACTAGGGTTAGAACTAACATTCCATCCTGATTGACGTGCATAGTAGGCCCAAGTAGCCGCATTACCCCAGTTAGTAGGCACTGCCACCTGATTAGCAACGTACCAAGTACAGTATCCAAAGTCATAACCATTGCCACCATAAAAACTTACAAAAACAGGAGCTTGTATTGAACCATTTGGGATGACTATAGTCTGTCCAACCTGCAAACCGGATACCTCACCGTTATTGAAAGAAATAATATCTGACGCACTTGAACCATACTTACTTGCAAGACCCTGAGCGGTATCTCCAGCTTTTATAGTGTAGACAACTCCATTTACTGGAGGAATAACTAATTTTGTACCTGCTTTAGGATTAGATCCTCCAAGATTATTAGACCAAGAAATACTATTAGAAGTAACCCCAAAAGTACTAGCTAGCCCAGAGAGAGTATCTCCAGGTTGAACAGTATAGTAAACAAGGTTAGCGATACTTTTAGTTTTAGTGTCTATTACTTGAGGTCTTAGAACTATGTTTCCACTTGTAGAACTAGCCATTGCAAGCTCAGCCTTCTGAGAGTCTGCCTGGTTAGTTATAGGAGTTGTTTCCGGAAGACTAGTCATCTTGGATACAGTAAGAGCTATCTGTGCGCTAGATAATTGGTCTAAAGGGCTAGGAACTAAAGATCCGGTAGTATTTGGATTAGAATTCAAAACACCTTTGTCTGTAGTGGAATTTTGAAGAACAAAAGTTAATATAAGAGCAAATACAATTAAGTTTCCAATCACTATACTGTAGGCTGTAAATTTTTTCTTGTATGCCTTGTTTCTAAGTTTTTTCTTTTGTTTTAAAATAGCCCTGTCGACAAATTCGGTAGGTTTATCTAAGTTAATTTTTTCTGAAAGCTTATTTATATATGCTCCATTTTCCTTAAAAATAATCCTAGATAAACTATGCTCAGTATTTTTTCTCCTAGGATAGTATATATTCTAACAAATTTGAGGGTATTTATTAAGGTGTACCACAAAGTTTATGACAGTATTTAGCGGTATTGGCCTGATGTTGAGCATAAGTTGTTGAGAAATATGTAGTTCCATCATCACCCGTTACAAAATATAACCAGTTGGTATTAGCAGGATTTATGGCAGCTTTCAAAGAAGAATCTGAAAGAGTACTGATTGGTGTGGGCGTAAGTCCTGTATGAATCCTTGTGTTGTACGGAGAATCATAAGTAAGGCTTGGAGAGAGTCCTGCGGCAATAGCTCCATAATTTGAAGTTGAATCGGCTCCTAAGGATATTCCATTTTTGAGCCTACTTAAGAACACTTGAGCTACTTGAGTTTGATCTGAATACTTACTTACTTCTTGGTTGATTATTGAAGTCAATATCATTCCCTGATATACACTTAATCCTTCTTTGGCGAACGAGGACTGAACTTGTGAGGTTAGCTTTTTAGAAGTTTCGTTTAGAGATTCTTTAATTATTGTAGTTAATGGAG
>CAILQE010000038.1 GCA_903836325.1 uncultured Candidatus Saccharibacteria bacterium | reverse complement strand
TACTTGCTTCTCAGGTTTATTTACTTCGAACTGGTTCTAATAACTCTACAGCTTCATCTTCGGTTAATGCTACCGGTGGTTGTGAAACTTCTTTCAAAGGAGCAGAACAGATCTGTATGTCTCCGTTATATTGGTTGACTAATCCATTCTCAGAAATTACTAATACAACTACAACTACAACAGACTACATACAGCAACTTCCTCCAACTTTATAGGATATAAAGCTTATTGCTTATGATATAATTTAATTAATCATGAGTATATTGAGTGGGAAAATAGACTTCTTCGGGTTAGACATTGGTTCTTCCGCCATAAGGCTGGTTGAGCTTAAAGGTGACGGGCCAACAAAGACTCTTAGTAGATACGCATATGTTCCTATTCAAGGAAATATATCCAGATCAGATGCGCCCGCAGACAGACAAAAACTAGCTGAAATAATTAAAGATTTAGTTAGCAAATCTGGGGTCAGTACAAAAAACGTTGCAGTAGGTCTATATACTCAAAAGGTTTTCACGACAGTTTTTGAATTAGATAGAGCTCAGAAAAGTGAACTATCTAGCGCAATTAAATATCAGGTTGATTCAATAATACCTACACCTATAAATGATTCCACAATAGATTGGGAGGTTATAGGAGATTCACCCAAGGATGCAAGCAAGATAGAAATATTATTAAGCAGTATAACTAATGAATACCTAGAGAATTTGCTGAATATGCTCGAATCTATCGAACTTAATGTAATAGCTTTCGAGCCTGATACTATGGCAATATCAAGGGCTTTAGTATCTCCTAGCGACAAGCAAACCCAAGTTATATTAGATTTTGGAAGCTTATCTACAGATTTAGTGGTAGTCGGTAATGGAGTAGCTTATTTATCAAGATCAATACCTATGGGTGTTCAAACAATGGTGAGATCTATAGCGCAAAATCTTAATATTGACGTTAATCAAGCAAACCAATTTTTATTCAAGTTTGGTTTAGAGACAGATAAAATGCAAGGTAAATTAATTGAAGCACTAGAATATCCCCTCGAGTCATTATTCGGTGAAATTAGTAAATCTATTAAATATTATATGAATAGATATCCAAATTCTTCAGTAGCTAAGATAGTAATAACTGGGGGACTTACGTCTGTGCCTGGATTTAGTAATAATTTAGCAACTAAAGTAGGAATAAATGTAGAGCAAGGTAATGCGTGGCGAAATGTAATCTTTAATAAATCTAAGTCTAATGAATTGATGACTTTATCTAGCCAATTTGGTGTAGCTGTGGGCTTAGCGGAGAGAGCAAATGCTTGAATTCAACCTCTTACCAGACGTTAAAAGAAATTATATTAAGGCTCAAAAATATAAGTTGGTTGTGGTTGCTATTTCAATAGTAGTTTCTATTATTAGCGTTACCACTTTAACTTTGCTTATAGTTTACATTAATGTCATTCAAAAGAATTCAATAAAAAGTCTTACAAAAGATATTAATAGTAAAATTACAGTGATTAATCAAAACACTAATCTAAATAAAATATTAACAATACAGAAACAGGCTAGTGTAATTCCAAATATCCAATCTCAGTTATATCAAAGTTCCAGAGTATTTAATTATATGGCTCAACTAACTCCGTCAAATGCTAAAATATCCAATATTTCTGTAGATTTTTCTAAATCTTCGATAAATATCAACGGAACAGCTGATTCTTTAGCTACTGTGAACCAATTTGTTGATACTCTTAAATTCACTACCTACACAAGTAGCGAAAAGAATTTAGGAACAGCTTTTAGCGGTGTAATTTTGAATAGTTTTTCATATTCTTCAGGCAGTTCTCCTAGTTATTCTTTAACCTTTAGTTTCAAATCAGACATATTCATGCAAAAAAAAGCCATAGCTTTAGTAGTGCCTAGCATAACTTCAACTAGGTCTATATTGGATCAACCTAATGATTTATTTCAGAAAGTAAAATAATGAAAGCTCCATCACTTAAACAACTTCAAATAGATAAGACTAGTCAAAAAATGATTATCTTTGCTTCCATTGCCTCCTTCTTATTAGTATTCACTCTATTTTCAGCAAAAACACTAGTAGCTAGAATGAATTACCAGAATAAAGTTATTAATGCCAAGTCTATAGCTCGTAGTAACCTTATAAAAAATGTATCTAGCAACGAATCTCTACTTAGTGCATATCAGAACTTCAACAACGCTACTACGAATTTAATGGGGTTGCAAACTAATGGCGCTAGTGTAAATTCTGGAAATAATGCCAAGCTAATATTAGATGCACTTCCTAGTGAATATGATTTTCCTGCACTTGCTACATCACTGCAGGGACTTCTAAGTTCTACTGGAGTTACTGTTTCTGGTCTGACTGGGTCCGATTCATCTAATGGAGATATTTCTGGAGCAAGCTCAATTCCTATAGCGGGTACGACTCCAATACCTTTTTCATTCAACGTAACTGGTAGTGCGGATAATGTTATAAACACCATGAAGATATTTGAAAAATCAATTCGTCCATTTCAGTTCAAGAGTTTTACAATTAGCGGTAGTTCGTCATCACTTTCATTAAGTGCCAGTGCTGAAACCTTCTATCTGCCGGCTCAGAATTTCCAAGTTAAAATGGGGAGTGTCCAATAATGTTTAAACAAAAAGATTTAATTACTCTAGCAATCGTGATGGTATCTGCTGCCATACTTTCAATTATTATTTCTAGTTTAGTTTTTGGTGGTAAATCATCAGATATTCAAGTAGAAAATGTTCCTCTAATAAGTTCAAATTTTCCAAAATCTCAGGATCTTATTTTCCAAAATCTAAATATAGATCCTACAGTGCTTATTCACATTAATAACAATAATAATGGAAGTCCGTTCACTAGTGGACAGTAAGGAATAAGAGAGTGAGTGTACTAGATAACACAACTCAGAAATCCATAGAAGAGGCCATGATTAGAGATGGTCTAATTACTATCGATGAATTAGCTAAAGTAAAAGATACAGCTTTA
>CAILQE010000037.1 GCA_903836325.1 uncultured Candidatus Saccharibacteria bacterium | reverse complement strand
TTTATCAATAGAGTTACTCATTTTATTCTCCTAAATATATATTACACATATAGCGTTAGTATTACAACTCAAAACGCTATATATGTGTATAGGGTGGATTATTTATATTGTTAAATAATATTATGGTATATTCAAAGTTTTTTATAAATTATATTATTTAAAAAAATGTTGAATATTCTATATCGGTATTTGCTGATATATCGGTAGGAAACATAATTATAGAACAACTAAACTAAAAGCCTCCGAAGAGGTAATTTGTCGCGAATGGCTGGGCATATGCTTCGAGGTTAGAAATGCATTACTTACAAATATGAGTATGCTATAGCGTTATAGTGCAGGAGCTTATAGGTGTAGCATATATGAACCGCGCTGTTGGGAGGAGCTGATTAAGAATACAAATAGGCTATTCATAATTTACTCTGATTTTAGCAAAATATATGAAGTTGATATATAGGAGTAAAAACGTTACTATGTCGTTATATGGAAATAGCAGCGCGACCACAAAGTCAGTTGAACACATTCTACTGTGTTTTTTGCGGGCAAAAGACTAAAGGCGAACATCTTGAGCTGAACCAGAATACCGGTATGCTTCTAGCGCGGCAGGAACGAACATATAGGGGCGTTATGTGTCGTCCATGTGCGAAAAAGACATTTGCAAAGGTTCAGTTACACAATCTATTTTTTGGCTGGTGGGGTACTATTAGCTTTTTTGTAACCGCAGTGTATCTTCCGTTAAACACTGGCAGATATATTAAATTTGCGCTCAAATCTGACAAAGTCTAGTGAATATTTTATTGCGACTGCTGTTGCTGTGATTGTGCATTTTGAATCTGATTAACTTGTTGTGTGCCGTTGTATTCACTTACTAATGTATTGTAAGTTTGTAAAAGTTGATTATAGCGATCTATACTGTAATTTTCATTAGATATTACGGTTTTATACGAGTTATAATCTTGTAGATAAATATTATAGTTTCGGTCATTTTCGTATTGGTTGCCGACTGAAGCCCAAGTTGTACTATTGTAATATGCAGTATTGGCAGCGTTATCATATTTTTGAGCGAGATCTGCTTCGTTATTAATTATAGATTTAAGAATATTTAAACTATGTTGATCATTACTGAATAAGTCTTGTATTGATTGATATGCTGCTGTAGTTTTACCCATATTAGTAAAATAAGGGGCATAATATGTCGACAAGTCTGATGTAAGATCTGAAAACTGTGTCCCCAAAAGCGAGAACAATTCTAGATCTTTATTACCTGGTTCAGTTGCAACTAGTGATGTTATGGTGTTAACAAGATCCTGGTTGTAATTATTAGCCGTTTTTGAGGAATAATTACTCTCTATTGAATGGTTGAGCTGAGGCTGGCTAGTATTGTATAGGCTCAGGTAAACAGGGTGTAGCATTTCATATGCTGCAGTTACAATCTCGAGATTATATAAATCAGAAGGCATTTTCCTTAGATATATTCTATTATGAGCTGGATCATAACAACCTTGGAGAATCCCTCCGTTACCATTAATGGCCTTAGCTAATGCCGGACAGTCATTTAATATTTGTGTATCTGAATCAAGTTGAGGGTTAGTTCTCAGGAAAAGAACCTCTCCCTTTCGACTCATTCCAGCATCTTGAGCCAACTTTAGCATGGTAGGGTTGGCACCCTTAATCGTAATGTATTCTGAAATTGGGTTGGCTAAAACTACTAACAGGACTACGACGCCAACAAATGACCAAGCGATAATTTTTGCACGCTTTGAAAAATTTCTTTGTTTTCCAGCACTCTGCTTGTACATTTCATTGCTAGAAGCTGCTGCTTTTCTAAGCTCATGGCTATACCAATCCTGTGAATAGCGAGAA
>CAILQE010000036.1 GCA_903836325.1 uncultured Candidatus Saccharibacteria bacterium | reverse complement strand
TATATTTTAAAGCGAATTAACCAATCATGACTACAAGAGAAACTGATTTATTTGAAAGAAGAGACATAGCGAGTGAATCTCAAATAGAAACAGTGGAGCATCAAATAATAAGAGTAACTTCAGAAATTATGCCCTGGATCAGCGAAGATATGGACATTTCTACGGTATTGGTCAAGTTACCGACTGGACAGACCGTAAGATACGGTAGTGCAATGACACAACAAGCTAAAAAAATAATGGATAATGATTGGAATATTAGGTACAACGATGAAGAACAGGTACGCGACGTTAATAGAGAGAAAATAGAAGACAGGATGAATAGGGGACTCTGGACAGATATTGGATATATTCTTAACGGTCAACCTAGAAACGTGGGAAGATTTATAGATTGCCCAATTCCAGCTTTCTATGTAAAGGATAAAACTACTAAAGCCAGGCTATTTTTCGCTTCTCTAGGAAATGAAGATGGAATATCTACTTTTGTACGGATAGGATCTACATTCACAGTACCAGGAGAGAAAAAATTACTTACACATATTACTAAAGGAAATCAGGGAACAAAATAAATGGAAAAGGGAAACAAAGCAATACCAGAAACCATAGAAATACCTATGATCATAGGTGACGACAATGACATACAAGAAGCAGAGGTCTTTTTCAGAGACCAAGATAAAAAACTATTTACATATACAATTAATTCTTCCAAAGAATTTATTAGAAGTTTCTTGAAGATTAATGATTTCAATAATCTTACTGATTTAGTAGAAATAGAGAATGAAAATCCTGCACAAGCTAGAACTTTTGTTTGGAATGATAAATTGAATCTTGAAACGATACGAAAGATTACAGCAGAAATTGACTTAATAACATTTAGTAAATTCTTAACTAGAATTAACGAAGAAGTTGACACCGAATAATTAAATAAATAGAATTAAAATACATTAACAATTTAATATAAAGAATTGGCGAGAGAACTAGCTCTTTGACCCAATAGCAACCTATAAATCATAAGGTGCTCCACCTAGCCCATTATAAAGGGGAGGATATATCACTCAAAATATCCCATCTTTTGTAATCAAAGAAAGGATATTATATGACAAAAACATTATTTACAAGTGAATCTGTATGTGCCGGACACCCAGACAAAATAGCAGATGCTATTTCTGACGCTATTCTGGACGAATTAATAAAGATTGATCCGTATTCAAGATGCGGAATTGAAACAGTAGTTGGAGCTGACCATGTGAGTATATTTGGAGAGGTCACTACAAAAGCAAATATTGATTATGAAAAAGTAACTAGAAATAAAATTAAATTACTCGGATATACAGAACCTAAATGGGGTTTTTCTGATAAATCTACTTTTACAAATTACATTCATCAACAATCAAGAGAAATTGCTATAGGCGTGAATAATGAAGGAGCAGGGGATCAAGGTATGATGTTCGGATACGCCTGCAATGAAACTGAAGAACTAATGCCTTTACCTATTACTCTAGCTCATGAAATAACTAAAAGAATAGATGAATGCAGAGAAAAGAAAATTATTGATTGGTTAAGGCCAGACGGTAAAGCACAAGTAACTGTAGGTTACGAAAACGAAATTCCAAAAACTATTGAAAGAATTGTAGTAGCAATTGCTCATAAAGAAAATATAGACTACAAAATAATACGCAAAGAAGTAAAGAATAAGATACTTAAATATGTTCTAGATAAATATAATTACAAATTACCAATTGACAAACATATCATAATAAATGGCACTGGTGAATGGTATATACCTGGTCCATATACTGACGCAGGGTTAACGGGTAGGAAAATAGTCGTAGACGGATACGGAGGCTATGCTAGGATTGGAGGAGGAGCTTTTAGTGGTAAAGATCCCAGTAAAGTAGATAGATCTGGAGCATATGCAGCAAGATACATAGCTAAAAATATAGTAGCTAATAAGTATGCCGACAAATGTGAGATTGGTGTAGCTTATGCAATAGGAATTAAAGATCCGTTGATGGTGTCTATAGATACTTACGGTACAAATAAAATATCTGAAGATAAAATCAATATTTATGCCAAGAATCTAATTGATTTGAGTGTTAAAGGAATCATAGATAAATTGAACTTAAGACAACCAATATATTCTGAAACTAGTTCATATGGCCATTTTGGGAATAAATCTCTTCCTTGGGAGCAAATAGAAAAAAAATAATTATTTTAATAAAGCATAAGAAGAATATATAATGATATATAACTTATGCGAAATTCAATAAATGTACGATTAACAGCAATAATGTTGGCTGTAATGCTGATACCTTTGATTTCGATATCTATTTTTTGGGGTATTAAATACTCTGGAGTATCTCTTCAAACCACATACATGAATCAATTCATGTTAAATCAATCCAACGCATCCACTGTGCAGAACTTTCTTGACAGTAGATTCAACTCATTAAGTGCATTATCTTTTGAATTCGCCAAAACTAATCAAATAAACCCAGATATTCTAAATCAAATTAAACAACAATTAGCCAACGACACTTATGTAGATCAAATAGGGATTACAGATAGTGCAGGACAAGAAATATTATTAGTTGATTCTAATATGAATAATTTGGCACTTAAGAACGTTTACAATACGGAAGCATTTAAAAATACTAATAAAAATTACCAAAACACATATGCAGGGTCTATAGAATATATAAATAGTAAACCATCAGTTACTCTAGCTGTTCCTATCAATAGTACAGATAATTCCTTATCACTAACAGATCAATTCAATAATTCAAAAGGCAATGTATCGACTAGCGGAAATCCTAAAGGTATGATCTTTTATAGCTTAAACATGCAATCCTTACTCAAATCTGTACTTAATCCATCTTTTGGTATGAATATGCAAGGGATGAAAACCGTTAATTTTGGGGTACCTGTAGCTAATCAATATAGCTACATAGTAAATCCTTCTGGTGTAGTTATTGCATCCTATGATTCAACGATGGTAGGAAAAGATTTAAGCAATCTAGGCATTATCAAAGAATACATAAACGGAATAAAGAATACCACAAATTCTAATTATGATTCACAAAATTTATCAAATAGCGGATATTTTAATAATTATAAGAATATAAATTCATACACTAACTACACAACACTAAGCGCATACGGTAACTGGGGAGTATTAACAGAAATACCTAAGAGTTCTGTTTATTCATCAATAGTTAGATTTGCATTACTTAATACGCTTTTAGTGCTAATAGCAGTTATGTTAATTATAATCATAGCTAATTATACAACTAAGTTAATAACTAGTCCTATAAAAAAACTTTTACAAGCGATGGATCAAATTGGAGAAGGAAATTATGATATTGATCTTAATACTGAAAGAAAAGATGAATTTGGTCAATTAAATACTTCTGCGGTGAACCTCTCTCAAAGTATTAAAACTCTTCTCACGACAACGAATGAACAAAGTGGTGAATTGCAGGCTATTATAGATAACAATATAAGTCCAATCTTGTCTCTTGATAATAGTGGTGGAATTCTTATTTCCAACAAACCAGCACGAACACTTCTGGAACTAACAGAGATTAATATACATGGTAAGAAAATAGAAGAAATCTTGCCGCTTAAAGTTGGAGAAGTTAAAACAAATATTAATTTAGATGGGCTTCTAGATGGAAAATATTTCTTAGAAAATCAAATATTCATGTCACCTACTAAGCAGAAACATATAGTAGATATATCAATAACAAAATTACCTAAAAGTGATTTAATAATAACTAGATACGTATTAACGTTCACAGATAAAACAAAATCTATTGAACTTGATGAAATGAAATTAGACTTTGTCTCTATGGCTGCACACGAACTTCGAACCCCGCTTACAGCCATCCAAGGATACCTTGAATTGATGTTATTCGGAGATAATGCTAATGGATACAATGATAGCACTAGGAGATATATAGATCAGGCTAGGGTAAGCTCAAAAGAACTATCCGAACTTATTACCAAACTACTGAATGTGTCTCGTATTGAACATGGAAATCTTAAATTTAACTGGGATAAAGTAGATATTGCCGAAAGAGTTAAAGAAGCTGTAGAATCTCTACAATTTAATGCGAAAGAGAAAAAAGTAACTCTATCACTTAAAGGAAATGTAGAAAATGAATTTATAGTAGCTGACAGATATTCAATTCAGGAAGTTATAGATAACCTTATAGATAACGCCATAAAATATAATAAAGAAAATGGAGAAGTTAACGTATCAATTGAAGATGACGGAAGTAATTACACAATCATTATTGCTGACACAGGCATAGGAGTTCCTAAAAATGCAATACCTTACCTATTTACTAAATTCTATCGGGTACATGGAGGATTAGAATCAGGATCAACTGGCACCGGACTAGGACTTTATCTTGCCAAACAAATTATAGAAAGTCACCGAGGTACTGTTAGTGTTGAATCTGAAATTAATAAAGGAACTACCTTCACAATTACTCTGCCGCATTACTCTGAAACATTAATTAAAACATTATCCGGTACAGATAATATTAACTCTAAGGAAGCCAACAATGCCTGGAATACAAAAAATATTAATCGTTGAAGATAATATTGCGCTAAGTAAACTTTACTCAGAGTTCTTATCGAAGAGCGGATTTATTGTTGACGTTTCAGAAAATGGTAATAAAGCACTAGAAAAAGTATCAAATAATACACCAGACTTATTATTTATTGATGTAATGATGCCAGGAATGGGCGGATTCGAACTAGTAAGAAAACTAAGACGAGAAGAACAATATGGATGTACGCATTCTAAGATGGTGCTTCTCACAAACTTAGGTAAAGAGCAAATACCTAAAGATATAAACGAAGACATAGACGGATATGCACTTAAAGCAGCCATACAATTAGATGACCTCTTGAAGATTATACAATCTTTTGATACACATTCGGCTGATTCGAGTGTAGCAACAAATCAATAAACGTTGTATAATATGTTTTATTGATGAACAATTCTTATACTATTCGAAAACCTTCAGCTTCGGATAAATCTAATTTATTTTTAATGTCTACTGCGATTGCTACGCCTGCAATTGTAGAATCTTTTAGAGAAAAGCTAATTAAACATTCAGAAGACGATAAACCTAGAATTCTAATATTCACAGATGGTTGGAATAGATTTAATAGAAAGAGCGAACTTTCTATTAATCATAAAATCAACCAAAGACTAAATGGTATGGGTGAACGTATATGGACGAGAACATGGCTAAAATATCTATTGGGTAGAAACGCACTAATAAGCACTGTCAATAGCTCAAAAATGGACAATATAACACTTAAGAACGAATTGAATAAATATGATGCTGCAATTTTACCTGGTGGTAATACATTTCAGCTGATGCGAGGTTTAAGAAAAAATTCTTCTGTAATAAAAAATAGTGTTGAAGAAGGCTCTATCTTATACGTAGGAGAAAGTGCTGGTTCAATAATTAGTGGTTTAAGTTCATGGCCAGCCACTTTATCTCCAGCAGATAGAAGACCCGATTATGCACGAACTGATAGCGCACTAAGGCTAATTGATTCAGAAGTTATAATACACGCAGAAGGTCACATACTAGATCATCCGATTCCTATTATTGGTAAAGTTGTTAATTTATCGCTAAGAAATTCTACTACATCACCTGAAGAAATATATAGGTTTACAAATTCTTTTAGAAACCACGGAAATAATGCTCTTATCTTAAACGACGGTCAGGCAGCCGATTTCACAAATGGAAAGCTAACCATAATCGATTAATTTATATATAATTAGTTAAATGGAAAAAATATCTAAATTTAAATATGTCGAAAAATTTATCAATTTATTAACCTCTAAATATTTCTTACCTTCAGTAATATTAGTAGCCATATTATCTAGATTAGCCACTTGGTTTTTTCCATACGATTCTGATCAGTGGATTTATTATTACGTAGGCAATAACTGGTTTCATCAAGGAACTTTATATATTACAGCTTGGGATCATAAAGCACCAGTCATTTACGCTATAAACGGCTTTATGTCTTTGATGTTCGGCAGTAATTTATTGCTCCACAGGCTCTTCTTTACCGTAATAGCAGCATTAACTATTTGGTTGTTCTATTTAACTTCTAAAAGATTCCTTAAATATATAAATAGTGACCATATTGAACTTGGCTCTAGATTAGGTACATTATTATTCGCATTTTGGTTTAACTTATCGCAGTTTACAAATAGCGGAAATGATACAGAAAACTTTGCCACATTATTTGTAATTTTAGCTTTATACAGCTACTTAAAATCTACTATTAATAAACCCTATAGGAATCTATTACTATCTGGTTTGTCTATGAGCTTATTAGCATATTTTAAAATTAATTTCTTAATACTTATACTCCCTATAGTTATAGATATCCTAAGAATTCACCTAAAAGATATTAAAGTTATAATTTTAAAAGGTTTAGCATTAGCAACACCTACAGCTCTAATGACTATATTTTGGTTATATTATTTTAATAAAATCGGAACATTCCATGAATTCATAATTGCAGCCTTTTCTTTCAATCAGAAATACTTTTCTATGGGTTGGAGCGAAAGTCTTCACAACAAATTAAGTTTCATAACAGTAATATTTGTAGCGCTACTATTCTTCGCACCATTCATATACAAAGCATTTAAAGATACTAAATTCAAAAACAATGAAAGCTTATTAATCAATATATTAATTTTCACATTAATCTTTAGTTTAATGATGAGTCCTTACTATAACCATTATTACCTAATCGTTCTTCCTTACTTATGCCTAATAGTTTCAAAATACTTTAAATACGTATTTAACTCAAAAATATTGTTAACTATCTCTGTAGTTGGATTAATAGGTTCCTATGCAATATCTACAAAGCAGTTATACAACAATTTTAGAGGATCAGATCATGTAGCCTTTATACAATTGAATAATGCAGCCAAATACGTAGACGCAAACTCAAATTTAAACGATAAAGTAATATTTTATGGATATGGAGCTACATTTTATCAAGTTTCTAATAGACAATCAGGGAGTAGATACGTAAGTGCCTCTCACCCCTATATGGACTATATTAACAATTTTGGTTTTGGCATGACAGAAACATTCATAAAAGATATGGAAGACAGTAAACCAAAATTCATAGTTATATCTAATGCAGACAATTATCTATACTCGAAGGTCTTACCAGTAGAAAATTATTTCAATACTAATTACCACGAAGCCATTAAACTTCCAGGATACAATATATTACAAAAGAATTAGTATTATTTGTAAATTCATAGGATATAATACCTAAACAATGATAGATATTCAAAGCTTCGAAGAACTAGATAATAAAATGGTGCCTTACATAAGACTTGTCAAAGAACTTACAGGCAAGGATACCGTACTAGACAGAATTATTCCCCTAATGAAAATCTTAGGTAATCCTGAGAATAAAATAAAGACCATTCATATAGCTGGTACAAGTGGTAAAACCTCCACTTCGTATTACATTTCATCTCTATTAATTCAATCAGGAAATAAAGTAGGACTGACAGTATCTCCGCACATAGACAAGATAAGTGAGAGGGCACAAATCAATGGTAGACCATTAGAAGACAAGATATTTCTCAAAGAAATTTCCGAATTCCTTGAAATAGTCGCTAATTCTAGAATTAAACCTTCGTACTTTGAATTACTGTATGCTTTCTCTATATGGTTGTTTGCTAAATATAACGTAGATTACGCCGTTGTAGAAACAGGCCTAGGTGGTCTTTACGACGCTACTAATGTAATAACGAATCCAAATAAAATTTGCGTAATAACAGATCTTGGTTTTGATCACATGCATATACTTGGAAATTCTATCGAAGAAATTACAACCCAGAAAATAGGTATAGTCCATGAAGGAAACCACATAATAATGTATAAGCAATGCAAGGCTATTATGAATGTAATTAATTCCTGGATCAGTTCAAGGAATACAACCCATGAATATCTCGATCAAGATATTGAATATGAAGCTAACCAAGAAATTTCAACTTACATAGATAAATTACCTCAATATCAGATAAGAAATTGGTTATTAGCTAAGCACACTTACGAATACATAAAAAACCGAGACAACTTGATAGAACTTAATGAAAATTCACTAATAAATTCTATTAATACAGTTGTGCCTGCAAGAATGGACGAGATAAAGATAGATAATAAAAGAATAATAATGGACGGTGCTCATAATCCACAAAAAATGGAAGCATTTACTGAAAGCTATAAGAAGAAATATGAGGATAAAGCTAATATAGTATTGGGATTCAAAGAAGGTAAAGATTTCCCTGAAACACTGAAATACTTAACTACAATCTCTAATAAAATATATCTTACAACCTTTAATACCAGTCAAGATCTTCCAGCTGTATCAATAGATCCTTTTTTGGTAGCCGAAGAATTAACCAAACAAGGTTTTACTAACTTTGAAATAATTCCAGATCAAATAAACGCATATAGTGAAGCTATGCGTGAATCAAATAATATCAATATAGTTATTACGGGTTCTTTCTATCTAATTGCTCAGTTGAGAAACAAGATTCTCTAATATTTGTAATTAAGAGTATCTTATTAGAAATACTTTTTAATCCTTATACTCCATATATGAGACGGCTACTGTTGATCCTAAAATAATTAAAACTCCCACCATTTGTAGTAAATCTACGCCTTCATTAAAGAATATATATCCTATAATCAAAGCAAATACACCTTCAAGTAATAATATATTTCCAGCTACAAATGCTTTTAAGTTACTAAATATGTAGTTTAAGAAGAATAAATTAGCAACGTTTAATACAATCGAGATACCTAAGCCAATATATGCTTCTAAGCTTACGTGAGCAGGCCACAGACGCTTATGCTGCACTAGAAGTGTAATTAGTGGTACTAACCAAGAAAAAGCTAATATGATGGCTGTATTTTGGTAGTTTGTATATTTCTTATTGTGAAGTCTTACCATTAAGAACGCAGTATCAAAAAGTAGTAAAGATCCAAGAGCAGCAATCAAACCACTATTAAGCTTAAAGTCAGATAAATTAATCTTAGAAAGCAGTGCAAGTCCAACAACAGAGAGTAGAATAATAGGAATGATTTTTAAATTAAACTTCTCTTTATAATAAAGATACCCAAGTAGTCCCATAATAGGCAGGGAAGAAGCGAAAGAAACTATTCCTAAAGTAGTATGAAGTAAGGCGTAGGTTATCAAAGTAACACTAAGACCGTAATAAATAAATGATCTAGCTATATATATAAACCATTCTACTCCTGAAATTTCACTCAATTTTATATTTTTAATTTTAGGATAGAAAAGTATTATACATAACAAAGAGGCTCCAAGCAGTCTAACAAACATCTGCTGTGGAATAGAGAAAGATTTTCCCATAAGTCTTACTGACACACTAAGGATTACAAAAAGCAATGCTTCAACTACTGCGACTGTTATTGCTAGTTTCTTTTTATTCATAATTGACTACTCTTATAATACAGAATAGTTAATATTTCTTATAAATCTTCTATGTTTTGATCTGGTTCTTCTTGATTTTCTATTTCACTTAAATCAGAAAGAAACTTTATATATTCATCACCGACGTTGGTTATTAGGATACTTAAATCTCCTTCATCAATATAATTCTCGGCTAAATCATATACATCTAATTCTAAGTTATTTAGGTAATCAAAGAATTGGTATCTTAATGTCTTAAATTCCTTAGGATTCGTCTTCATAGAACAATCTACTCTGAAAATATCTTCTATTGGTCTAATTAACTCGACTATTTCTTCTGCTATATCAATAGCTAAATCAGGATTACCATATTTTTCAGTAATATAATTGGCGGTATCTGTCTTTAGATCGCTTAAATAATGATAAATGTAATAATAGTCTTCGCTTAATCTTGCTTGGATATCCATCAAATAGTCTAGTTCTTGATCAAATAATTCAGGGCCTAGACTCATAGGATTAAACCCGGTTACATATTCATTTATTTCTAACCATTGGAGTTTCTCTTTAGACGTATATACAGTATTTACTAAGAGGTCGGATAATGTTTCTCTGGCATATAACTCATTTTGAATTTTATTTAAGGTATCATTTTCAAGATGATCTCTAGTTTTAAGAATAGACATTACATTGTCTATATACATATTCTTTTTAGAAGGTGGATAATCTACTTCTTCTTCGAAATTAAGAAAATATTCAAGCACCTCATCGCTAAGCTGATCTAATTCCATATCACCAGGAAGTAATCCAGGGTATTCTTCTAGAATATCTTTTATGCGATCTATGTTCTTATTAATATATTCAGCAAGATAAGCAGCGTGCTCTTCTTCTTCACTCATTAGTTCATGATACTCACCATTTACTTCAATTATAAAATCTTGAAGTTCATCGTAATTTAGTCCGTCTTTTGGTATTTCACCGCCGTTAAATTGTTCCATGAATAGAAATATATAATACAATGAACATTTTAATTGGTCAATTATATATTATATTTCCTTGTCTTCTAAATACTCTTTAGATATTTCTTTATATAAAGAGTTGTAATCTTCAACTATTTTTTGAATTATATTAATTATTGTTTCTGATTCAAGAAATTTCGTATATCTATTCATAATAACTGCGAATTCATCATATAGTTTTTGAAAATAAATTTCCTTCTTATTAATTCTTTCATTCTCAGGAATGACTATCCCATTTTTATAATATATTTCTAAACTATCTTTACTAAATCTAACCATATCATCTACTAAGTCTTCTGCAATTTCAGGCTTAGAAATACTACCTCTTATATAATCAACTAATTCATTTTTTAGATCAAAAGTAAATTGTTCTATTTTATATTTTCTTAAATTTTCATCTTCTATATAACTAGCTACCATCTCTATTTCTATTTCAGTTAAACTAGGTTCTAGATTTAATATATTGAACCCTGTAGCTTCTTTGACTATATCTATCCATCTAATCTTTTCTTCATTGTTATATTGATTAGTTGAAAGAAGTTCATTAAACATTAATCTAGATTTTTCTTTAGCTATGTCGGTAGTTATTTCTAAATCCGACATAAATTCTTTAGCTCTAAGAGTGGAAAGTATAATGTCATAAAAAGCTATTTCTTTTAGAGTAGTGTTACGAATAGAAAAATCTTCCATTGAAGTATAAAAATCAATTATTTTTTCTTCTAAATTATTCATATCTATACCAGTAGGGAATAGATCTATTTCTTTATCTAGGTATGGTCTTAAAGATTCGGTATGTTTGGTAAAATAATCTCTTAGAATAAAATCATAATCCTCTTCGATATGCTGAAGTTCATCAAGGCCATATCTATTATATTCAGGATTAGGAATATTAAACTCTGGTTCTTCAGAACTAGAAAACTCTTCAAAATTTTTCATAATTGAAGCATATTATATAACTATTCCGAACTATTATCAAACCTTCTACACTTATATTTGTATACGATTTACCTAATAATAACTTGGTCTCTTTTAGGACCTACGCCTATCATACTAATCGGTATTCCTGTATAGCCTTCAATTAATTCTATGTAATCTTTAGCTTCTTCTGGTAGAGAACT
>CAILQE010000035.1 GCA_903836325.1 uncultured Candidatus Saccharibacteria bacterium | reverse complement strand
CCGAAAAAGGTACATCTAAAAAACCTGGCTGGGAAGAATACAAGAAGAAAACTCCAGCACTTCTACCTAAATTCTGGTAACAATAACAGATATTTGAAATCTAGACGATAATAATGTAAGATATATTTCTATTATGTCTGAGGAAATAAGAAGAGAAAACTACTACGAACTAAACGAGATAATTGATCTTATTGCTCTTAGAAGAGCAGAAGAATTAATTTTACCTGCTGAAGAAAGATTAAAATTAGATGATCTACTAGATCATATTTCTGATAATGGAGATGTACCGGAATCACTAGGTATTGCTCCTATTGAAACAATTAAAGATGACGTGGTGATGTATGTTAAAGGTGAAACTACTAAAGCTTCTTTTTTAGAATCAGTACCAGCCTACATAGTACCAGCCTACATTCAATGGGGTAATCAGACCAACTTAAAATGTAAACATCTAGGTGTTCTGGGGGTCAACTTCACGATACTAGATAATAGCGAAGTTGTATTTAATCATGAGATGCGTAGAAATTTGAGTGAATCCGAAATTCGAGATCTCAGTAATGTTCTTAAAAGAACAAGCTGGCTGTCAGTAGAATACAAGTCTATGACAGAAATTGAAGCTGAAGAAAAAGCTAACGATCACTCTTCGGAATATTAGGCCACCAGATATATTTGCCTAGGTCATAAGATAATGCGGGCACAAGCAAGGTCCGTACTATTAATGTGTCTAGTAAAACTCCGAAAGCTACTATAAACGCGATCTCTAGTAAAAATAGAATCGGTATAACACTAAGTGCTGCAAATGTGCTAGCTAATACAACTCCAGCAGAAGTAATTACGCTACCCGTAACGCTAAGCCCCCTGAGTATTCCTGCGTGAGTACCAAGCTTTAGAGACTCTTCTCTAACTCTAGTCATTAGGAAAATATTATAATCTACTCCTAAAGCTACCAAGAATACAAATCCATACAGCGGAATTGAGGCGTCAGATCCAGGGAAGTGAAATACATGATTAAATAGAAATGCGGAAATTCCTATAGTGGCTGTAAAGCTTAGAATAACACTCAGTATAAGAATAACTGGCGCCACTAAAGACCTAAGTAGCACAATTAATATAATCAATATCACAAAGAGTATAAGCGGAGTAATAACCCTCAAATCTCTTTTAGCATTATTATTTACATCCAAAGAAACCGCCGTACTACCGCCAACTAAAGCAGTCTTATCTATGCTCGGTAATTCGTTTCTTAATTTCATAACTACTTCCTGAGATGCAGCAGATCCAGAAACATAGTCCAGGGTAACATTAATCATAATCTGATTATTAACCACTTTAATTTGTTTATTTGCGTCAACTACTGGAACCGCACTAATAATTCCTTTATTGCTTTCAATTTTATTTATTAATAACACTGCTTTGTCTTTGCTAGCAATAACTATTAGCGGGGAACCAGATCCTGCAGGAAAATGCTTTGATAGTTCATTCTGCCCATCAACTGCATTAGATTGACCCAGTATACTATCCAATTGAGTTACGCCTGTGGCCTTAAACTGAGTTAAATTAAATGCACTAGCTATGAGTAATATAAACAGTGTGATCCAAAGAATTCGTGATCTTTTAGCAACAAATTCTGAAACAGCTTTCCAGAAACCAGAACGGTCTTCTAAGCCATTCTTAAGTACTACTTTTTCTTCAATCCCTAAAAATTTAGGAACGAACGGCCAAAATGCTTTTCTTCCCAATATTGCTAAGAAAGCAGGTAAGAAAGTCAGTGCAGATAGTACCGCAAACACAATACCGCTAGCAGCAACAGGGCCCAGACCCTTATTCGAATTAAGATCTGAGAATATTAGACAAAGTAATCCTAAAATAACTGTTAAACCAGATGCCAATATGGGCTCAAAAGACCTCTTCCAAGCAAATGCCATAGCTTCAAATTTAGACTCATGATGAGTAAGTGCTTCTCTAAATCTAGATGTTAATAGCAGTGAATAATCCGTACATGCACCGATTACTAATATGGAAAGTATTCCTTGGCTCTGACCATTTAATTTAAACCAGTTCCAAAGAACTCCATGATAAACAACAAGTCCAGCCCCCGACAGAGCAAACAGAGCGGTTCCTAATACCAAAAAAGGTAGTATTATAGCTCGGTAAACTAAAAGTAGAATTACAAAAACAACCACTAAAGTTACGTAGATTAATTTTCCGTCAATACCAGCAAATGCTTTAAATAAAGCCGAAGCCAATCCAACGGGACCAGTTACATATCCTTTTTGATTATCACTTATATTTTTATTGACTACATTTGTCATGGTAGCCACAGTATTCTGAATTTTATCCAAAGAATTAACTGAAACTATGTACTCTAGAGCTTTACCGTCTTTAGAGGGAATCGGACCGAGTACGTTACTCGGATTACTCCCAACGGCTGGAATCTGCCTAAAGCCGCTAACCATTCCAGAGAGCTTGACGTAGTCTGTGGGAGCAAATTTATTACTTGTAATTAGAACGACTGCGGGAAATTGACTATTAGTAATAAATTTAGATTCCAAATTAGCAACTTTTGTAGAATCTGCACTGGAGGGCAAGTAGCTTGCTTGATCATTGTTTGCAACAGTAGATAACTTGCCAAATGTAGGACCTCCTACAGCACTAATTCCTAGCCATACAAATATTATGGATATTACTAGAAACCATTTAAATTTACGATGCGATAGAAAACTCTTAATTGTCATTTTTATTTTTTCCTACTATTTATTATACCTATTAAACCATAAATACTATAACTATTAAAGATTGATTATACTCATACTTATCTAGTAGTATATCTATAAATGATTTCAATTCTACAAGCCATAATCTTAGGTTTACTTCAGGGGGTTACGGAACTTTTTCCAGTATCTTCACTAGGCCACTCAGTTTTAATAGCGTATGTATTCAATTGGACGAGTGTTCTAAATGGAACTACTGACAAAGCATCAAGTTTTCTACTTATACTAGTCGTTCTGCACATGGCAACAGCCTTCGCTCTATTCATTTATTATAGAAAGACTTGGTATAGGATTATTCGAGCCTGGTTCTTGTCACTACTTAAAAAAGACCATGAAAAAAGAGACGCCAAACTATTATGGCTTCTTCTTTTGGCTACCGTTCCTGCCGGGATGGTTGGATTAATATTTCAAAGTTTACTTCAAGAACAATTCGCTAAGCCAATTGGTGCAGTAATATTTATTACAATTAACGGACTAATACTTCTTTATGCAGACAGAAAAATTAACTCGAAGAAACAACGAAGTGAAGCAATCGACCTTTCTAGAGAAGATGTTATTTCTAAACGACTAACTCCAAAGGTCAGTATTTTCATCGGACTTTCTCAGATCTTTGCCTTATTTGCCGGAATAAGTCGATCAGGTATAACTATGGTTGGAGGAATATTCAGCGGACTAAATAGAGATGAAGCAGCAGAATTTTCGTTCCTTTTAGCTACTCCAGTTATCTTTGGTGCAGGCCTATACAAACTTCCTGCAGTATTAAGTTCTAAATCTAATGGACTACACACTCAAATGTTATTAGGAGCTTTATCAGCAGGAATTGCCGCTTACTTTGCAGTTAGATTCCTAGACAAATACTTTAAACGTAATTCATACAAACCATTCGCATACTACTGTATTGCTGTTGGCTTAGGAGTATTCACTCTAGGTATAATACGTGGCAGCTTTTAAGGTATAATTAAGCTATGTTTAAAAAACTTTCAGTAGATAAATCTTATCCATATATTTTAATCATCACCGGAGTGATAGGAATTGCATCTTCATTCTTTCTTTCGGTAGATAAATTTAAAATATTACAAAATCCAGCATATAAACCTAGTTGTAATTTAAATCCAATTCTAGCCTGCGGAGATGTTCTAAAAACTCATCAAGGTTCAGCATTCGGTTTTCCAAATCCTTTCATTGGACTTGCTGCTTTTGCGGTATTTGTAACAATCGGAATGGGAATGCTTGCAGGCGCTAAATACAAGAAATGGTTCCATCAAGGCTTACAGCTTGGCACAATACTTGGACTAGCATTTATATCTTGGTTATTCTATCAAAGTCTATACAAAATACATGCGCTTTGTCCTTGGTGTATGGCGGTATGGGCAATAGTTATAATTAGTTTTTGGTATACACTAATATTCAATATCGATCACGGTTTTATTAAGCTTCCTAAAAATCTTAAAGCTTACTATCCAAAAGTAAGAAAAGTTCATTTAGAAATTATAATAATTTTCTTCTTAGTTTTAACTTTATTTATACTTAATCATTTCTGGTATTACTTCGGTAAACATCTCTAGAATAATTCATACATAAGGTATAATATCTAACATTACCTGGAGGGGTCGCCTAGTGGCCTATGGCGCACGCTTGGAAAGCGTGTTGGGTGTTACAGCCCTCGAGGGTTCGAATCCCTCTCCCTCCGCCAGGTTTATTAAAATGTTATACACTCAATAATTAATATATACTTAAATAGATGAAGATATACTCTTGGAATGTTAACGGAATTAGAGCCGTAATCTCTAAAGGTAAATGGGATGAATTTATTACTAAAGAGAGCCCCGATATTATTTGTCTTCAAGAAATTAAAGCCAAAGACCATCAAATAGAACTACCGAAAGATGGATACGAAGAATTCTTCAATCCTGCTGATCGACCAGGATATTCAGGAACCGCAATTTTAACAAAAGTAAAACCTCTTAGTGTTATTAAAAATTTACCAAAAGATATTGAAGAAAAATATTTAAAAGACGATGGTTACGGTCATCCAAACAAAGAGGGAAGAGTACTTACTTTAGAATTTGAAAAGTTCTATCTATCTACTGTGTATACACCTAATGCCAAAGACGATTTAGAAAGACTAGACTTAAGATATAAAGAATGGGATCCAGCATATTTAGAATTTGTAAGCAGGCTGCAAAAAGATAAACCAGTTATTTTCTGTGGAGATCTTAATACAGCATACAACGAAGATGATCTTGCTAACCCAAAAGCCAATAAAGGCAAAAAGGGATTTACTCTCGAAGAAAGGGAAGGACTAGATAATTTCTATAAAGCAGGATTTATAGATACCTTCAGACACTTTACTGAAGGCAACGGACACTATACATGGTGGAGCTATTTTGCAAAAGCAAGAGAAAGAAACGTAGGCTGGAGAATAGACTATTTCTTAATATCTAAATCACTAAAAGAAAAATTACGTGACGCTAGAATTCATGCAGACATTACAGGATCCGATCATTGCCCGGTAAGCATAGATATAGATTTATGAATCTAGGAAACTTCACTCAACAAACAAAGGGTAAAGCAGAATACCCTGAGATGCTTTGGAGTAAACCAGAAAACCGAAACTATGCAGGTAAAATGGCGCTCATAGGGGGCAATTTAAACGGTTTTAGCAATCTATCCAACTCTTACGCTTTACTACAAAAAGAAGTCATTAATTCGGTATCTATAGAGCTCCCAGATAGTTTACTTAAGAAGCTGCACGGCCTACTTCCAGAAGGAATATATCTACCAAGTAATCCAAGTGGAGGATTATCAAAAAAAGCTTTAAGTGAAATGCTAATACACTCCATTAATTCAGATCACACACTTATGATTGGAGATCTTGGACAGAACAGTGAAACTGAAATACTAATAGAAAGATTCTTCGAAGAGCACAAAGGCTGGACCACCATAGCTAATGACACTATCGACCTTATTGGCAATGTTCCCAATAAGATACTTAGCAGAGGCAAGGTCAATATAGTGTTAAGCTTCTCTAAATTACAAAAAATATTAACTAAAGCTAAATACGATAAACCCCTAACATCGAACCTAAGTCTACAAGGAGTAGCTGAAATACTTCAGGATCTAACAGACAGATACAATATAAGTATTATTACGTTCTACTTAGATAAATGTATCTACGCCTATTCAAATAAGGTAGGAATGGCACAAATACCTGAAGAATATAATCTAATTAGCGTTAAGTCTGCTGTTTGGATTATGCAAAATCCTAACAAGATATTTGAATCTATATCTTCAGCAGTATACGAACTACTTTAATTAATTACTGCCTGACTATTAGCAACAGCTGTAACGTTAAAGTTATTCTTCATTAAATTAGCAAAGTGGTAAGACACGCTGCTTCCTGTAAGTTTAGCTCCTGCTTGAGGAAGATATAAAGCACCAACTTCAGTAGCCGCATTGAGAGTTGTCATTCCAGATAATGTCACTGCTAGGCCCCCGTTACATTTCTCGGGTCCTACTGTAATACAACCAGTTAACGCACCCGTTGTTGCGCCTAGTGCACTTGTAGATGAATTCTTAACTCCTGAACCACTTAGATTAAGAGCATTGGCAAGTGCATAAGTATTTGTAGTGCTTTGAAGCTCTAAAGATCCACCACTATCTACTGTAATAACTGAAGTGCCGAATGCACTTGTTGCGCCGCTATTTCCAAGAGCCACTAAGTCATTACTGCCAATTTCTACCTTACCAGTAAAAGCAGTTCCGACAGATTGGAAGTAAGCATTTGCTGTTAGACTTACTGAATTTGCATTAAACATTAGGCTTCCAGTTCCACTAAGTGGCATTAGGAAATTAAGATTGGAAGTATTAGAGGCCGAAACATTCAATTTGTATGCGCCTAAAGCGAACACAGCAGCAGTATCTCCTGAAACAGTAACCGCATTTGTTCCACCTATACTCAATAGCGAATCAGCACCTAGAGTTACTGGTAGATTTATTCCTACCTTGAATCCTGTTGTAGAAGACGTTGGATTTACATTAATATCCCCAGTCAATCCTAAAGCTTTTCCTGTTAGATTGAAGGCAGAAATCTTAGCATTACCATCTATCTTTAATTCTTTCACGCTCAATGCCGGCATATCGTTATTGATAGTTGGAATAGGGCTTGCAACCACTACAGTACTTGAACTTCCAGCAGTAGTACTAGCAGTTGCTGGAGCGGTTAAGTTAGCTAGATTAATTTCAAGCATCTGACCATTTACAGGAACACCCATACTCCAGTTGTCTTTATCACTGAAATTATCTGATGATCCTTTACCAGTCCAGATGTTTGTCATATTAGCCATTGAAGTAGTAACTGGTGTAGTTGACACAGTTTTTTTACTACCCATAGATTTGACTAAGAAATATCCGCCAGCCGCCAATAATATTAATATTACTAGGGCGACCAATACAGTTATTAAGCGTTTACTAGATTTCTTATGGACGGAAACAGTTGGCTGAGGCATTCCAGACATAGAGCCTAGATCAATATCGTTCACGTTTTCTGCTTTGTTTTGTTCCTGTGTTCTTGAATTCTCAAAATTAGGGTTTTTAGGAATCATTGGCCTAGGTGAACGCGCCATAAAATCGTTAATAGGTGCTTGCTGCCTAGGGTATGGAGTTTCAGGTGTATTTTGTGCGGGTGTATTTACTGGCACTGATCCATTATTTGAGTTTTGGTTTTGTGGTGTGTTGATATCATCATTATTCATCTTATAAGTATATCAAAAGTGCTTATGTTTATCCAAATAAAGTGGTGGGCGAGGAGGGACTTGAACCCTCAATCCGTGAGGAACACGATTTTGAGTCGTGCGCGTATACCATTCCGCCACTCGCCCATTTTAGACTTTAAATAGCCTATAAGAGGTCATTATATTATAATTAAGCTTAGTAATCTATAACACCAAGATGAATCAAGAAAACAAAAACGATCTTATAAGACAAAAAATCAACGAAATCCTTAATAAGGAGCCTGATTCAAAGCAAGCTGAAATCGAAGCTCAAAGAATATATCCTGGAAGTGTTCATCAGCAATTTCTTCGAAATTTAATGAATTCTGGAAAAGGAATAGAAGAAATTCAAGTTCTATGGCATGAGTATTATAATTCTCTAGACGATATTTCTAAAAGGCAAGTATGGAATGAATTTTACGAGAGTAATACCAATCTTAAATTCTTCAACGAAACCAAGCAAAAACCACTGGCTGTAAATGATTTAAAAAATCAGATTCCTTCTGTTAATAAATTTAAACCAGCTAATAAGTCTAGCAAAAAATTAACTAGAAAAATAAGCGATAAAATAACAGCAAACGGAAAATTGAATCTTAAACACCAGCTACAATCATTAGCTTTTGGACTTGGAATAGGACTAATAATGATTCTTATTTTCTTATTCGGATTCTTCAATGAATATTTCATCACCCCATTTATTCAACCCAGTAATAATGCCACCAACATTCCACTGATAATTGGCGCCAATGATTTCGTAGCTACTAGTCAAAACCAAGTTATTATTCCTAAAATTAATGTTCAAATCCCAGTAGACTATTCAATCCAAACTACCGAAGAGAGCACTATAGAGAACGGTCTTCAAAACGGAATAGTGCATTATCCAACAACAGTACTTCCTGGTGAGCTAGGGAATACTGCTTTCTTTGGGCACTCTTCAAATAATATATTTAATTCTGGAAAATATAAGTTTGCTTTTGTGCTATTACATCAACTAACAAAAGGGGATACTTTTTACCTAAGCTACAACCAGAAAATGTTTATCTATAAAGTTATTTACACCCAAGTAGTCAGCCCTAGTGAAGTTGGCGTATTAGATTCAGTTGAAGGACAAACAGCTACGGCAACATTGATTACCTGCGACCCTCCAGGAACAAGCATCAATCGTCTAGTTGTTGTAGGTCAACAAATTAGCCCGAACCCATCTAGCAATATCGTTTCTGCTGTTAAAGCTAACACTACCTCAGCTACTAACTTACCAGGGAACGGTCCGAGTCTGTTCTCTAAAATACTTAAAAATACCTACGGAAAAATAGCATTAATATTATTCGCAGTATCACTAATTGGATACATTGTGAGTGTGTTCATTAGATTCAAAAAACTAGTTTAAGGTTGATCTGCTGGCGTATAGAAAGAGGTTTTATATAGGTCTACGTTTGTATCGCTAGATTGAACTAGTTTATAGAAATAGGTATCGCTGGAATCAAATGCTGTCTGGAAAGATGAATGTCCTTTATTAAGTAGTTGATTATAGTTGTAATCATAATCAAATATAACTACTTGGCCAGATGAAACATAACTAATTCTATTTTTATCCATCCATTCAGCATGTCCTTGAGCTGCATCAATTGGATACTTACTAGTAAAATTATATCCGTGGTCGTTAAAAATATCATAAACACCAAATTGATTACCATTTTCAGCCATAATATATTGCTTATTTAATGAGAAACTTACGTAGTTAGCATTCTTTACAGCTAATACTTGCACCGGAACTGGCTCGACGTTAGGACCAGACTTAATCTGAGCTATTGGATCTTTAAATACGTAAACCTTATTTTGATCAGAAACACCTAACACTACATATGGAACATTGTCGTATATGTTGTTTGCAAGCAGATAATTAGTGTCCTTACTTAGTTTTTTAACTAGGTAAGTATTTCCCGAAAACAATATATTGAAATCTACTAAATTAGAGTCCTTAGTATCTTTGGTCGCATAGAGAATACCGCTACCATTGTAGTCAGACATGTCGTAAACATCACTAAGTAGTTGAGTGGGTTGAGAAGAATTATCTGAGTAATTTAGGCTGTAAACTAGGTGAGCTGATGAAGAATATAGATAAAACTGATTAAATTTACGGTTATTTAGACTAACAGAATCTATCTTCAATAATGTCTGGTAATTCTTTAGATTAATACTCTGGGTAGGATCAACTGTATCTAGAACTATATATTCACTTGAGGATCCATAATTTCTATTAATTAATACATGGGTGTTATCGTCCGACCATTGCACTACTGAATAAGTGGCATTCACATTAGGATTTGTTAGAACTGAGTCGGGAATATTAAACTTACCAACAAGAGGAGAGGCAGTATTAGATATATCGTAAACTTCAAAATAGTTTGCAGTATCTTTATAGCCAACAACAAGACGATTGTGATTATCACTTTCGCTGAAAAATAACGGTGTTGTTGCGTAGGTCTTGATCTTTGTAGAATTAAGTATTTCGGGCACTAGAAGTGGATAATCGAAATGGGCTAATTGACCACCATCAACTTGCACTGATCTCGTCCAGGTCCTATAGCCTACTCGCTGCAACTTAACGTTATATACTCCCTCAGGAATAAATAAATGCTTGTTCGTCTTATTACTATTTAATACGTCATTTAAATAAATATCTGCAGGGTGGGGCTGGGTAGAAATGAAGAGTAATCCATTTCGAATTAATTTTCCACCTTGATTAAAGCTATATCCATAATTTACAAAGTAGTACATAAGTACGGATATCAAAATAACCATTATTGATAAAAAGAAATATCCAATAAATAGAATTATCCTATGTCGTTTTGTTTTTTCTGGGTCTAAAAAATCCATTGTTAATTATTATAATCTCAAATTATTGATATGTATATCCTTATACTATTGTAGAGAAGGGGTATTTAGCGTTAATATATATCTTAAGCGATAAAGTGCTAAAGCTTTATTTATTATTTATGCAAACCAACAAAACAAATAAAAAAATTATGGACATTCGAATCCCGAATAATATTGCCAGAAAGAAGACAGGTAAATCAAATACCTTAATGCGAAAATATGTCCAAAAACCTTTAGCTAAAACCAAGAGTAAGCTTACCCCAAAAATAGGTACAAAAGACTTAGATATTTTAAAGAAAATTAATTCAAAAAATAACGACAGCCGAATAAATCTAAATTTAATTAGCAAGACTAAAAACATTCCTAAAAGCAGCATGATAAGCAGATTTAATTCAAAAAATAATCTAGATTTTATTAAAAATACTGCTCCAGTTTCAAAAGGTATTGAGATATCTAAATTAGTTAAACCAATACTTGATGAAAATGTAATAGATCCTAGTAAGAAACTAATTGAATCGTCAATAGAAAAGATTAATTCAGATGATTTTAAATACCTTCCCAAGAAAGATACAAAATTAAGAAAACTAGTTATAGCATTTGTCTTAATAGTAATCGCCGTATTGCTAGTTAGCTTATATAATAATCTTTACCCTAAATTAAAAATATCTTTTGCTTCAAACGTTGCCGGTTTTAATGCAATAACACCTAAATACATTCCTTCTGGATATACTCTAGGTCCAGTAACGGCGCATAAAGGCAGCATATCTTCTGAATACAACTCAAATACAAGCAAGCTTAAATTTACCATAACTGAATCTCCCTCAGCTTGGAATGCCGCTACATTAATAGACACATATCTAGTTCCAAACGCTTACACAGATTTTAGTCTAATAAATTCTAATGGAATCAATATCTATATCTATGGAAATAATAACGCTACTTGGGTGACTGGCGGTATTTGGTATTTGGTAGATGGCAACTCAACATTATCTAATAATGAGTTGGTCAAACTGGCAACTAGCATGTAAAATATGGATATGAAAACTGTTACCAGATTCGCTCCTAGTCCTACTGGATTTATGCATGTTGGTAGTCTTAGGACTGCTCTTTTTGCATGGTTTGTTGCTAAGAAGAATGACGGAAAATTCATTTTAAGAATTGAAGACACCGACAAAAATAGGGAAGTAGAAGGCTCAATTGAGCATATTATTAAAACTCTTGAGACCCTAAATATTAACTTCGATGAAGGCCCAAATAAACCCGGAGATAATGCACCATACTTACAAAGTGAAAGATTAGATATTTATCTTGAATGGGGCAATAAATTAATTGAAAAGGGTAGAGCTTATGCTGATCCGTATAGCGAAGAGGAAGTTGGCGAATTCAGAGAAGAAGCAAAGGCGAATAAACACGCTTTCCTTTTTAGAAATTATCGACCAGAAAATCCACCTAAGTGGGATGGTAAAACTGCACTAAGATTCAAATCCGATCCTAAGCCTTATAGATGGCACGATGAAATAATGGGAGATTTAAGTGCCGGACCCGAAGCCGTAGACGACTTTATATTAATTAAAGCTGATGGTTATCCAACATATAACTTTGCTCATATTGTCGACGATATGCTAATGAACGTTACTCATATTATTAGAAGTCAAGAATTTATAGCTTCCGTTCCAAGATTTCTTAATCTTTATGAAGCATTAGAAATAGAACATCCTGTATTCGCAACAGTTCCTCCGGTAATGGGTCCCGATGGTAAGAAAAAATTATCTAAAAGAGACGGTGCTAAAGATGTACTGGATTATATTTCAGAAGGATATTTAATTGAGACATTAATTAATTTTATAGCCAGTCTTGGATGGAATGATGGAACAACCCAAGAAATTTACAGCGTTGATGAAATCAAGAATAAGTTTGAACTTTCACATGTTCAGAAGTCTGGAGCTAATTTCGATGATAAGCGTTTGCTTTGGATGAATGGTGCCCATATTAGAAATCTATCCCTAGATGAACTATACGAACTAGTTAAAGATAAGCTTCCAAAAGAAGCAGAAAAATTTGATAAAGAATACAAGAAAAAAGTTGTTGGATTATTACAGGAAAGACTTAAAACGCTGAATGAAATAGATGAACTATCTACATTCTTTTTTGAAGAACCTATAGTTAATCTAAGTTTAATAGAAGAGCACAAACAATTATCTAAGGAAGATAAAGGTGATCTTAAAGATTGGCTTACTAAAGCAAAAGAAACCCTAGAGCAAAGCGACTTCTCAATAGAAGATCTAACAAACAAACTAAATACACTTCTTGAGCAAACTGGAACAAAGCCAGTTGTGTTATTTAGTCTTATTAGAATCGCCACGACTCATTCTCCACAAAGCCCAGGATTATTCGATACATTAAACCTTCTAGGCAAAGAAAAAACACTAGGTAGATTAGAAAAAACACTTCTAGAAATAAAATAATTTTTAGATTATTTAATTAACCGTTAGTATTAAAGTCATGGATAATGAATTTAATACTAGAAAACACAAACCTAACCATGAAATAAAGGTTAAGGAAGTGGAAGACGAAGAAAAGATAGAAGTAAAACACGAAGAACCAGAAGAAGAATTTAATCTAGATAAAGATGATGAATTTAAAACTCCTGATGCAATTTCTTCAATAGATACTCACAGCAGCGCAGAACCATTGCTTGACCGAAAGGAATTAACTAAAATGCGAATAAAAAATAAGAAGATAGATTTATCTATTCTTAAAGAGAAGAAAGTTTACATACCTTTAATCATTGTTTTAATTTTAATAGCAGGGATAGGCACATATTTCGGATTAAAATCTAGTCCAAAAAATAAAACTATTACCAGCATTAATACCCATGCAGTAGTCAAAACCACAGCTGCTTCAAAACTTACTGGACTTCAGGTAAATCCATTAGTCAACAAATTACCAATTACTGCCGTGATGATTGAAAATAGCATTGCGGCTCGACCACAGTCTGGCCTAAGTAGTGCGGGAGTGGTATTTGAAGCCGTAGCAGAAGGAGGAGTAACAAGATTCATGGCACTATTCCAAAATAACGATTCTACTAGTCTAGGGCCCATTAGAAGCGCAAGGCCTTATTATGTTTCTTGGGCTATGGGATTTGACGCTTCCTATGTTCACGTTGGCGGCAGTCCTGACGCATTAAGTGATCTAAGTTCTTGGGGAACTAAAAACCTAGATCAATTCTATAACGGTGACTATTTCCAGAGAGTTAATTTTAGAGATGCACCCCACAATGTATATTCAACTCTTAAGGATTTAACTAATCTTGAACAGTCTAAGGGATACACTAGCTCAACCTTCACTTCATGGACTAGAAAAGCTGACGCACCAAACGTTAAACCCAATGCCACAAAAATCAGTTTTTCTCTTTCTGGACCAGACTACGATCCAGTATTTACATACGACTCAAAGTCTAATAGTTATCTGAGAGAAGAAAGCGGTGTTGCAATGACCGACTCTAACACAAACACCCAACTTAGCCCCAAGGTAGTTATAGGAATAGTAGTGCCAGCTTCTCAGGGAGAGCTAGATGCTTCAGGCGCATATTATACTGACTATCAATATACTGGAACTGGAAATGCATACATATACCAAGACGGAACCGTAACTAAGGGAACATGGACTAAGAGTTCTAATAAGGATCAAATTAAATTTACTACTCTTTCTGGTCAGGTTATTTCATTGAATGCAGGCCAAACTTGGATTACAGCAGTTAAAGACGACTCAAGCGTTAGCAGTAGTTAATATATAAAAATACCGAATGATTTGGTGACCCCTGCGGGATTCGAACCCGCGATCTTCTGGATGAGAACCAGATATCCTAACCGCTAGACGAAGGGGTCGTAACTCTTCCAGTTAGATTAAAATTATACCAAATTTTCCTTGCGTATAACACTTTAAAATAGCATAATAATAAGCATAAACATTAAGATTAGGATTATATATTGTTTTCATTTGGTAAAAAAACAGTAAAAACTGTCGCCCCTTCAGCAGTAAGTCAAATTTCTGAGATGCAAAGCCTTCAAGGTATTTTTAATAATCTTGATGACGGCCTAGTATATGTTGATCAAAAGGGCACCATAAAACTAATCAACGAAAATGCGGCAAGACTCTCCGGTTGGACCACAAAAGATGCCGCCAATATAGACGTAAAATTCGTTATCAAATTAGTGGACTCTAAGATGGTGGCAGTTCCAAACGAAAGTAATCCTTTCGTAACAGCGTTCTTAACCCGCAAACAAGTTAAGACTAAAGATTTATCAATTCTTGGTAAAAATAACCAAGCTATTCCAATTGATTTAACAGTTAATCCAATTCTTGTTAATGGCTACGCCTTTAACAGTCTGGTTATCATTAAAGACATCGCTTCTGAAAAATTAGAAGAAAATAGATTGAAAGATTTTATTTCTACGGCCTCTCACGAAATGAGAACTCCCATAGCTTCTATTGAAGGATTTCTGGAACTAGCCTTAAATCCTAAAACAGCAACTTTAGATAATCGTGGTAGAGACTATATCTTAAAAGCTAAAGATGCTATGCAAAGACTCTCTGAATTATTCGGAGAGCTGCTAAATACAACTAATGCTGACGATAAATTGATAGTTTCCAATCCTAAAGTCATAGAAATGTCTTCAGCTTTGAAGAAATTTACTGATGTATTAAATCAGATGGCAGAAAAGAAAAATATGTCTGTCGAATATAAGGTAGGATCTTCTAGCCCTGATGATGTAAGCGATACAGATAGTTTATCTAAAAATATTAGTCCGCAGTATTTCGTTTTTGCAGATCCTAAACTTTTAAGTGATGTTATTGATAAGCTTTTCGATAACGCACTCAAATTCTCTAAAGAAGGAAGAATTACAGTAGGAATAAGTGCAGATGATTCATATATTCAGGTTTATATAAAGGATCCAGGAATTGGAATACCTCAAGAAAACCTTCCTCATATATTCCAGAAATTTTATAGAGTAGATACCACCAGCACCAGATCAATAGGTGGTAGTGGGCTAGGACTAAATTTCTGCAAAGAAACAATCGAATATTACAAAGGCAAAATATGGGCAGAAAGCATTGTGGGCAAAGGAAGTACTTTCTATTTTACAATTCCTAGACTATCAGCAGAACAAGCAGATCAATATTCTAAGGCGGTAGTTGCTAGATAATTATTTTGTTATCAATTATGATAATATAAATATAAGCATAATAACTTAAATAAAGAAAAAGATATGACAAAAATTTTATTAGTAGAAGACGATTTAAATCTAGGGGAGATATATAAGGCCCGTCTAGAAGCTGAAGGCTTTCAAGTCTTAGTGGCCAAAGACGGCGAAGAAGGTCTTATGGTAGCTAAAGCAAATCAACCAGATCTATTAATCTCAGATGTTATGATGCCACGAGTTAGTGGAATGGAAATGCTAGAGATTATTAAATCTTCCGCAAACCTTAAAAACATGAAAGTAATCATGTTAACAGCTCTAAACCAAAATACAGATGAAGAAAGAGCTAAAGACCTAGGTGCGGATAAATATCTAGTAAAATCTCAAGTCACCCTGGAAGACATAGTTACTGCAGTACATGAACTACTCAGTGAATCCAGTGCCGCAGCTCCAGCTCCTGAAATGCCTACAACTGACATGAACGCAGCTCCTACTGAAAATAGTTTTGAAGCTCCAACATCGACACCTATAAATATTCAATCAGCTGAAGAATTTACACCTCCAGCTCCTGAAATGCCTACAATGGAAACTCCTTCAAGTCCTATGCCAACAGAAATGAGCGCAGCTCCTGAAATGCCTACAACTGACATGAACGCAGCTCCTACTGATCAGGAAGAAGTACTTCCTAATTACAGCAATCAATCTGTTCCAATGAATGATATGTCAGCTCGATCAGCTCCAATGCCTAGTTATAGAATTCCGACTAACGTAATTAATGACATTAACCCTCCCACACCACCATCCCCATCAGTTTAATTAGTCATGAGAATTAATAAATACTTGGCTCTATCAAGTGGACTAAGCAGACGTAGCGTAGATAAGCTTATTGAGGCTAAAAAAATATTAGTAAATGGCAAGCTCGCCACACTAGGTCAGCAAGTTGAATCTGAAGACGAAGTTAAACTGAATAACCAAATACAAATACTGCCTGAAGTTTTTACCACGATTATCTTAAACAAACCTCGAGGTTATGTGGTTACTAGAATATCTCAAGATGATACACCCACAATATATAAGTTAATAGATCCCAAATATCATAATCTAAAGCCAGTAGGAAGACTGGATAAAGATTCAAGCGGACTAATACTTCTAACCAATGACGGAGATCTAGCTAATAAGCTGACTCATCCTTCAAATCTTAAAATTAAAGTTTATTTAGTCACTCTAGATAAAAATTTAGAGCCCATTCATCAGCAGATGATATCGGATTACGGAATAAAACTAGAAGATGGAATAAGTAAACTACATGTTACAAAACTTGAAGATTCTAAGCATCTAGAGATAAGAATGAGCGAAGGTAGAAACAGGCAAATAAGAAGGACCTTTGCAGCGCTTGGCTACGAAATATTAGACCTACATAGAACAGTATTTGGAGAGTACTCATTGCGAAATATCAAAGAAGGTCAATATATAGAGGTAGAAAACTAGCGAAAAACCTTAAAAAATGTTAAAATATATTTAAATGAAAGCCAGAACACCAATAGTCGCAATAGTAGGAAGAGCCAATGTGGGCAAGTCTTCTATGTTTAATGCTATCCTCGAAAAAAGGGAAGCTATTGTTGCTAGAGAAGCTGGTACCACTAGAGATAGCCTAATGGCTAAGGCAAAATATAACGATCAAGAATTTTGGTTAGTTGATACTGCTGGTGTAAAAAATCCAGAAGACGACTTTGAATTTACTATTCAAGAACAGATCTATCAGGCTGCAGAAAGTGCAGATGTAATCTGGTTAATGGTTGAAGCTAATGTTTCAGTTAATGATGATGATAGAAAATTAGCTAATTTAGCTCTAAAAAGCAAGAAACCTGTTTTTTTAGTTATCAATAAGATAGATCAAGTTAAAAAATTAAGTGAAGCTGATCAACACACTAAATTCGGAATTAAAGATTATATCTTTACTTCAGTTAATCAAAAGAAGGGAATTGATGAGCTTTTAAATAAACTATCTCAAATTATCCCTACTATTAAATATGTAGAGGAAGATCCTAACACTATTAGAGTTGCTCTAATTGGACGACCTAATGTAGGTAAATCTTACCTATTCAACACTCTAGCAAAGAAACAGCAAGCTATTGTCTCAGACAGAGCAGGCACTACAAGAGATATCAACCGTACTACCGTAAAATACCATCAGTCAGACATCCAAATTATGGATACTGCAGGTATTAGAAGAGCCGGTAAGGTAGAAAAAGGCATAGAACACTTCAGCGTTATTAGATCTATTAGCGCCATTGAGCAATCCGATATTTGTCTTTTAGTAATGGATGTAAATGAACTGAATGTTCAGTTAGACCAAAAGCTTGCCGGAATTATTAAAGAAGCAGGTAAGGGACTAGTGTTAGTTGTAAGTAAATGGGATAAGGCAGAAGAAAAAGATCCGTTCTTAAGAGACACACTAGCGGCCCAGATTGCAAGAAACTTTGAATTCGTACCGTGGGCGCCTTTAATATTTACAAGTTCTGTAACTGGTCAAAACGTTACTAAAATTTTCGAAATTGCTCTAGAAATAATGGAAAAAAGAGCTAAGAAACTTCCAACAAGAGATCTTAATAAATGGCTAGAAAAAATGATTCACAAACACGTTCCATCTGGTCTTAAGAATAGATATCCAAAGTTAAATTACATTACCCAAGAAATGGACAATCCTATCCCTGCATTCAAGGTGTTTGGATCAAATACCAAATTCCTTCACTGGAGCTACCGTAGATACCTTGAAAAAGGTCTGAGAGAAGAATTCGGCTACGAAGGAACTCCAGTTCAATTATGGTTTATTGAAAAACACGTTGGTCATAAGCACGGTAATTCTCCAACAAAAGCTCCTAGAAAAAATTAAGCCAACTTGACGATATCTACTTAACTACAGATACTTATCTATATGGCTTTATTTCAAAGACGAGCTCCTATCGTAAATAACTACAAAATAGACTCCCTTGGTCTTAATAAAACTATTCTATTAATTGGTTTAGGGAATGTAGGCGATGAGTTCGATAAGACTAGACACAACATCGGTTTTAAAGCCTTAGATTTCTTTGTAGAAAATTTCGAAGAAATGTCTGAATGGTCCAATAAAGGAACTTTAAAATGTCAGATCAGCATAGGCAAACTAGGCGACAAAAGAATTATTGCTATGAAGCCTACAACTTTTATGAATAACAGTGGTGATGCAGTTTCTAAAGTAAAATCTTTTTATAAAATAGAGAATTCTAATATTATAGCCGTCCACGATGAAATGGATATTAACTTCGGTCAAATAAGAATTCGAAGCGGTGGAAGCAGTGCAGGTCATAATGGTATTAAATCTATTACGGAAAAACTTGGAACAGAGAACTATGGAAGAATCAGGATAGGTATAGGACCTAAAGAACCAAAACAAATAGAAACTGCAGATTTTGTCTTACAAAAATTTAGTGAAAATGAGAACACTCAGCTCAATAATCTATATAAAGAAGTAAATGCTCTATTAATTGAGCATATCTATTCAAGCAATCTACTTAAAGAAGAAACTCGCACATTTATCTTTTAAACTAAAAGAGACTCTGGAGGGGGTGGGCACCGCCAGAGTCTCTTATAGAAGACAACAATAAAGTTGTCTTCATGCCCTTCAACCCACCCCAACGAAACATCGAGAAACATATATAAAAAATGCTCGTGTCGAAGATTCAAAAGAATCCTCACCATTTAGGCTCGTTCAATTGGGGAACCTACAAATTGTGGCTTGTAGTTAAAGGGATTAGTTTGTTTTAGAGATGAACGTCTATCCGTAAAGAGAGACTTTTAGAAATAAGTGGAGGGTAACAACTTACTTAAGGTTTAATCTCTCTAAAACAATCTAACAATGTTGTTAGAGGGGTAAATGTACTTGAATCTTAGTTATAAGATCCACGAATTGCTATTTTAGCAACATTGTTATGTAATGTCAATACCATTAAATGATTCCTTTATTTGTCAAATATCTACGGTTTAGAAATAATTAATTCTTATGTATTTCTTGCATTTAAATGTAAAATGAGTTTAATTTAAATACTATGGCTAAAAATCTTGTAATAGTTGAGTCCCCAGCAAAAGCTAAGACAATTAGTAAGTTCTTAGGTTCTGACTACGAAATCAAAAGTAGCTTCGGACATATTAGAGATTTACCCTCAAAAGGTCTCAATGTAGATATTGAAAATAATTTTAATCCTATTTATGCAGTAACACCTGACAAGAAGAAGGTGGTAGCAGAACTAAAGAAAGCAGCTAAAGATAAAACTGTATGGCTAGCATCCGATGAAGACCGTGAAGGAGAGGCTATAGCGTGGCACCTTACACAGGCGCTCGGTCTTGATCCTAAAAAGACTAATCGTATAGTTTTCCACGAAATAACCAAAACCGCCTTAGAACAAGCCATAAAGACTCCCAGGACTATAGATTTAAACCTTGTAGATGCACAACAGGCAAGAAGAGTGCTAGATAGATTAGTTGGATATGAACTTTCTCCAGTTTTATGGAAGAAGATTAGGGCTGGGCTCAGTGCCGGCAGAGTACAGTCTGTAGCAGTTCGAATAGTAGTAGATAGGGAAAAAGAAATAAAGAATTTCAAATCTGAAGCCACATATAAGGTTACAGCTATATTCTCAAAAGATAATGATCAGTTTAATGCTGAACTTACCGAAAGACTTAAGAGTCAAGATCTAGCTAAGCAAACTCTCGAACAGTTAATTGGCGCTACATTTAACATCTCTAACATTATTAAGAAACCTTCATTTAAAAGTCCTAGTGCACCTTTTACTACTTCAACTCTTCAACAAGAAGCATCAAGAAGACTTGGTTTTTCAGTTAAGCAAACTATGATTGTTGCTCAAAGATTATATGAAAGTGGAAAAATTACTTACATGAGAACAGACAGTACTAGTCTTTCCGAACTAGCTCTTAAAACAGCTGAAGAATACATAATTAAAAACTACGGCAAAGACTATCACGAAAGAAAACAATTCCAGACCAAGAACTCATCCGCTCAAGAAGCCCATGAAGCTATTAGGCCAACAGATTTCAACGACACATCAGCGGGCGAAGATGATCAGCAAACTAAGCTATACAAGCTTATCTGGCAACGAGCATTATCTTCTCAAATGTCTAAAGCTAATACTGAAAAAACTGAAGTATCTATAGCCAACGATAAAAGTAAAAGTATCTTCTTAGCTAAAGGCGAAATATTGGTATTTCCAGGGTTCATGGCCGTCTATACAGGTAGAGGAGAAGACACTATACTTCCATCAATGAACAAAGGTGATATTTTAGAACTAATAGAATCTAAAGCCTCAACAATATTTTCTAGGGCTCCAGCAAGATATTCAGAAGCCTCTTTAGTTAAAAAACTAGAAGAATTAGGAATTGGACGACCTAGTACTTATGCACCGACAATTTCAGTTATACAGATTAGAGGATATGTTGAAAAAGGAGATTTAGAGGGAGAACTAACAAAAACTACTTCGTACTTACTAAAGTCAGACAAATTAGAAGAATTAGAAGAGTCAGTAAACGTAGGAGCCGATACAAATAAGATGCTTCCTACTCCAGTAGCGGAACTAACTACTGATTTCTTAGTTAAATATTTCCCGACTATAGTAGATTACGATTTTACGGCTAAAGTAGAGCAGCAGTTTGACCTAGTGGCAAACGGTAAAGAAAAATGGACTAAAGCAATCGCAGATTTCTATAAAGACTTCCATAAATTAGTTAAAGATTCTGAAGGCATATCAAGACAAGAAGTATCCAAAGCTAGATTAATAGGAAATCACCCCAAAAACAAAGAACCAATATTTGCCAGATTTGGACGTTTCGGACCAATGCTTCAGATGGGTGACAGTGCTGATGAAGATAAAGAAATCACTTTTGCTCCACTTCCAGAGGGTAGAACTATGGATAACGTTACATTAGAGGAAGCTCTAGTTATGTTTGAACTTCCAAGAACTCTAGGAAAGACAAAAGACGATGAAGACATTAAGGCTAACATCGGTAGATTTGGACCATACATTCAGATCGGTAAAACTTATATATCCATTAAACCTCTAGATCCACATAAAATAACTTTGGAAGAAGCCTTAGAAAAAATAGCTGAAAAAGAAGCTAAAGACAAAGAAAAGAATATACAGATATTCAAAAGTGGCATAAAAATTCTTAATGGTCCATTTGGTCCTTATATTACAGATGGGAAAAAGAATGCCCGTATAGATAAAAGCCAAGATCCTAAGAAAATTACAGAAGCAGAAGCAAAAGAAATTCTAGAAAAAGCGCCAGTAAAGAAGAAATTCAAAAGACGAAAAAAATAAAATATTACAACTTAATGGTTAAAGAGTAAATTAGATTAAAATATAGCTTTCTATACCATAATCTATGTATACAAGTCATTAATGTGCTACAATATAACTACTAGTTAATAATATTGACGAAATATACAATTATTATATAATAACTTAAATATTTGAAACTTATGAATAAATCTCAAGACAACAAATTACCACTAGAAAATATAGTTAGAGATGTATTAAAGACTGTTAAAAAAGAACGAGAAATTGAAATCATTTCTAAAAGATTTGGGCTATATGAACGAAGAGAAACCCTCGAACAAATTGGAGAAACCTTAGGAATAACTAGGGAAAGAGTAAGACAGCTAGAAAAAGCAGTGTTAGGTAGCCTTATAGCTGCGGCAGAGAAGGGGAACATTGCTGGATTGGATAAATTTGAAGAAGCATCCCTAGCCATAATTAGCTCCAAAGGAAACATTTCTAGAGTCAGTACGCTTACAAATGCATTAGTAGGTAGTTTAGATAAGGTAGAGCAGTCAAGAGTGGCCTTCCTTTCTCTACTAAGCTCAAAATTAGAACTACTTGATGACGATGATGATTATCATGCTTCCGTTGCTTCGAAGAAAGAATTATCCATTTCTAAAGTAAAAACTGAGGTAACCAAGATAGTGGAAACTATTAAGAACTTTAAAGAACCTAAAAGCGCTAAAGATATATCAGAAAAGGCAAATATAAAGCCTCTAGAGCTCACTGAAGCACTAGCATCAGTATCTAAGAAGTTAGCTTTCCTAAACGGCGTATGGGGCCTTGTAAAATGGCCTACGGTTAATCCTAAGAACATTCGAGATAAAATATACGTTGTGCTCAAAGAAAACGGAGCTCACATGCATTTCAACGAAATATCTGCCGCTATTAAAGATAGTGAATTTAGAAGAAAAAATGTCACAACTCAAGCGATCCACAACGAACTTATTAAAGACAACCGATTCGTACTAATTGGACGGGGAATATACGCTCTTAAAGAATGGGGATATAAACAAGGTACAGTTGCAGATATCATCAGAGAAGTACTTAGAGAAGCATCAGAACCTCTACATAGAGATGAGATCGTTAAAAGAGTACTTAAGAGCAGATTCGTTAAAGAAACTACTATATTGCTAAATCTACAGGGCAAAACTCAATTTAAACGCGTAGCAAAAGCTACATATGCGTTAAACGACCCTGAAGCCTAAAAGGAAATAATATCATGGACAATCATAACGAGAGAGTTTACTCACCATATGAAGCAGAATACATAGCTTATGAAATTAAGGATTTGGAAGAAAAATATTTAGAATATACTCACAGAGCTAAAGAATACGGCCAAATAGCATTGAGGAATTTCGGCTATAGAAATGAATCTAGGATGTATTTCAATTTGCAACATGACTATATGAATAATGCTGAAAAAACTAGAAAATTAATAAACGCAGAGATCTTAGAAGCTTATCAACGTTATATAGTAGAAT
>CAILQE010000034.1 GCA_903836325.1 uncultured Candidatus Saccharibacteria bacterium | reverse complement strand
TATTAAATATTTTATTATTTTTATTACTAATATTCAACAATGTGCTTATGATATCATTATTATATATTAAGAGGGGTTAAAAGTTGGCTTCGAATAGACTTCCTATTGTAAGTGGAGACACAGGAAACTGGGGTACTGTTTTAAATTCATTTCTTAGCTATGCTTTAGTCTCTAAAACCGTAGCTGGAATTCCAACTGCTTCAGTTCAAGCTGGCGCACTTTCATATGTTTCTACAATTAACTCTGCTATTACGACTACATATACAATCGGATCAGGTGGAAATACAACTGGAAACGAAACTGTTTTGGCTTATGCTGCTTCTAATGCTATCGCCATAACCCTTACTGACGCTACAGCATATCCAGGAATCATTCACACAATAAAGAAAACAGATACCACTCCTAATATAGTCTCTATTTCTACTGTAGCAAGTCAAACTATCGATGGAACTAATGCCAGCTCAACAACACCAATTCAAATCAAGGTGCCATACGTCTCATTATCATTAGCAAGTGATGGATCAAACTGGTATGTGATATAGGATTTAAAAATGGCATACAACCCGACAACTCCAACCAGCAATAATACTCTTTCTGCAAACGCATTATTAATTCCTACTAGCGCCAATTCCCTAACTTCTACAGGAGTAGGCTAGATGAAGTTAATCTCAATAAATCCTACTAACTTAGAATTACTCGTAGAACTAGATACATTGAGTAGTGAAGAAGTAGTTAGAAAACTAGAATTAAGTTCTAAGGTTTTTCACGAATGGAGTAAAACCTCTTTTGAGGAAAGAAGAAGGTTGCTAAAGAAATTAGCTAGATCTCTAAGAGAAGACGATAATATTTCTAAATTAATAACTAACGAAGTTGGTAAAACTATTAAAGCTTCTAAATTAGAATTAGAAAAAGCTGCGAGCACTTTAGAATTCATAGCTAATAACGGCGAAGCAATGCTTTCAGACCGAGAAGTTAAGACTGCACATAAGAAAAGTTTTGTTAGCTTCGAACCACTCGGCACTATCTTAGCTGTAATGCCTTGGAACTTCCCTTTCTGGCAAGTTATTAGATTTGCAGCACCTTCGCTAATGGCCGGAAACGTAGTAGTACTTAAACACTCATCGAATGTACAAATGTGTGCCGCTAAACTAGAAAAAGTTTTTATAGAAGCAGGATTCCCTAAAGGAGTTTTTCAGAATTTAGCAATAAGCTCATCTCAAGTTGAGGAAGTTATCAATAACCCGATTATTAAAGCAGTGACTCTAACTGGAAGCGAACATGCAGGAAGCGAAGTAGCTATGCAAGCTGGACGACAAATTAAAAAAACAGTTTTAGAGCTAGGTGGAAGCGATGCATTTATAGTAAGCGAAGATGCCGATATAGATAAATCTGTAGAACTTGCACTTAACGGAAGGCTTAAAAATAATGCTGGACAAGTTTGTGATGCGTTAAAGAGATTCATTATTCACTCTTCTATTAAAGAAGAGTTTATTGCTAAATTAAAAACTAGGGTAGAAGCTCTTAAGGTGGGAGATCCAAACATTGAAGACACAGATATTGGACCACTAGTAAATGAGCAGATTTTATCTACCGCCGAAGAACAAGTTACAAAAGCTATTAGTGAAGGAGCTAGATTAATTACTGGAGGAAAAAGAGCTGACCTTAAAGGCTGCTTTTACCTTCCGACTATTCTCGAGTTAGATTCAAAAGATAATACAGTTTTCATAGAAGAAGTATTTGCTCCAGTCTGGTCAGTAATTGGTTTTGATAAAGATGAGGATGCAATTGAAATAGCGAATTCATCTATGTTTGGACTTGGTGGAACGATAATGACTAAAGATATTAAGAAGGGTCTAGAAATGGCTAGAAAAATAGAATCTGGAAATGTTTTTATAAATAGCGTTGTAGCATCAGATCCAAGATTACCATTTGGTGGAATAAAGAAATCCGGATATGGTAGAGAGTTGTCTGAATTCGGTATTAGAGAATTCGTCAATATTAAAACTATTGCTGTTGATTAACGAAAATATTATATCTATCCCTGCTAAGATTACCACCGGTAACTAAACAAAGTGAGCTATCCCCTTTTGATCTTCCCTGGTCTTTTATGTACGCAGCAAAAGAAAGAGCTCCAGCGAATTCAATCATCCTTGGAGAGAATTTATTATTTAATTTCTTCGTAGCTTCAATGGTTTCTTTATTGTCTATAAGAATTACTTCATCAACAAGATCTTTAAATATATTAAATGGGATTTCTCCAACAATTTTTACGCTTGCTCCATCAACAAATGTATCGATTGATTCAAGTTTCTTAGGTCCTGAGTTTTTATAAGCAGCAGTAAGTGAAGCTGCCCCCTCAGGTTCGACGGCTACTATTCTAGTTTTTGGACTTAGAGATTTAAAAACTGAAGCCATGCCCGCTATTAGACCTCCACCTCCCACAGGTACATAAATGTTATTGATGTGTTTTAGAGATTTTATTAATTCAAGAGCCCAGGTTCCCTGACCCTCTATTATCTTTCTGTCATTAAAAGGATGTATCATAAACAGCGATTGTTTTTCTGCTAGATATTTAGCATATTCTTCAGCTTCATCAAAAGTTTCGCCCTCTAAGATTACTTTAGTTTTTCTTGATGAAAATGATTCTACCCTATCTACTTTATAATCTGGAGTATTTGAAGGCATTACAATGGAAGCAGGAACGTTTAGCTCATTTGCCATTAATGCTACTGCCTGAGCATGATTGCCGGCAGATGCAGTAACTAGCGCTAAACAACGTTCGTTAGCAGCAAGTTGGATTGCAGCATTAGCGGCACCCCTAATTTTATATGCTTTAATTACTTGGTGTATTTCACTAGATATCCAAAGAGTATCTTCTTGATCTTCTACTAAATCATTTGCAAGCATTATTTCAGTAGGCAGAACTAAATTAGTTTTAGCTAATATTTCTTGAGCTTTAAATGTTTGTTCAAGGAGAAATGAGGATTCAATATTGTTTGGCATAAGATTTGTGTAGAGCAATTATATATTATTAGCAAATATTTTGCTAGATAGGTCAAATTTAAACTATCTTTTTATAATATTGATCTTTTCCTTGGTGAGCTTAAGAGTGAAATCGTTATTGATATCTACAGTCTTACCACTCTTTTGAATTAGAGACTCTGTAGTGATCCTATCGATTAGTTTTTTATCGTAGGCATAAACTCCGTGTTTTCGAATGAAAGACAACATTACTTCTTTTGCCATTGAATAACTCAGGCTACTGAATATATGTCTATCTAAACTACTTCCTTCAGACATTGAATTAAGTAGGTCATCAATTTTTTCATTTAGTAAGTTCTGCTTATCTATTAGTCCTAGGATATTTTCTTTTTGAGCTTCATCCATTTTAGGAATAATATTTAATCTAATGTAATTCCGTAGATACCTGTCTTCCGAATTCGTAGAATCTTCATGCCATAAAATATTATTTGTTTTAGCGAACTTTAGAATATCTTCTTTAGAATATTTAATTAATGGTCTGATAAATACTTTAGAGCTAATTAGGGAATTCAATCCTCTTCGACCGGTTCCTCTCAGAGTATTAATAAGGGCAGTTTCAATAAGGTCGTCTTTATGATGCGCCGTTAAAATATAATCTGCATCATTTTCTTCTTTAACTCTATTTAGGAACTTCATCCGAGATTTTCTTGCTTCATCTTCCGATACATCTTTTCCTAGATTAACTTTTTCACTTACAAATGTCATATCATATTCTTCTGAGATTTTCTTAACTAGTTCCTCGTCTATATTTGAATCTGTTCTAATTCCATGATTAAAATGAGCCACCACAAACTCTTGATCATCTGTCTTAAATTTATTAATTAGAAATAGAAGAGTCATCGAATCGACTCCGCCACTTACAGCGACAATATATATACCTTTTCTTAAATTTAATTCCATTCATATATTTTTAACCTAAAAAGCATATATAAGCAAAAGAGTTAGGATATATTTTTACAGATTAGCTTATTTTTTATATAATACATGGCAACAGTGTTGTTGGAGATTATGGCGGCGTAGCTCAGTTGGTTAGAGCGCAGGACTCATAAGCCTGAGGTCAGTGGTTCAAATCCACTCGCCGCTACCATATTTGACTGTAGCTGTTTTTTGTGCTATTGTATATTAAATAGATTAAAATAAATATGAATGAACATCTAGAACAGCAGACCCCTACAGGAATTGATTCTCTAAGACAGGGTCGTATTGAGCTAGCATCCTTGAAATCAGCTAACCAATTTCGTGCAGTTTTTGCTACAAATAAAATAGATAATCCTGACGTTAATATAACCAGAGTTAATGTTAGCACTTTTGGCTTTGACTGCAATTTGTTAGGACCTAATGACTTTGTAGCTTTGGATGGGCTAGGAGTTGATACTGGAGATTTAAGTGCTAAATTATCTAGCCCAGAAAATTACGATGATAAAATCGTCGATATTGACGTTGACGATGAACACATAAAGATAGGTCAACGAGGTAGTGGTTTAGTTCTGTATTTTCAAAAGGATGGTTATGAGGACGCCTTAGGAAGCAATGTTCATCCTAAGCTAATAAGAGATCTAGTAAGTAGACGCTTTGCCAATTCTCCAGGTCATGCCGAACTTCATAAAATACATTCTTTGCTAGCCGATACTGTTGATGTGCCGCAAGAAGTAAGCACTAGCCCATTCGATCCAGATCAAGATCCTATGGCCAGTTTGGCCTTCCTGGTAGATGTTGGTTTATTAAACAGCCCTTATTCGTTGACTAAGGATTTGGCGAGTGGTAAAACCCCATCTGAAATTAGAGATGGTTTACTGGCAACTGTTCCAGAACATAGAGCAGTTATAACTGAAACGGAGGATAAAAGGATCTATACTTGGGGTATTGGTGTAGTTAAGCAATTAACGATAGATAATAAGACTGGTACATATTCATTTTCTGTTAAACAAGATCCGGCGGCTAATTATCCAGAGCAAGCCAATCAAAGCTCACATACTGAAATACCCTTTATCGATACTGAATGTGCTTCAGAGTTATGTGGCCTACTGGATGCTTCCGGTTTAATGTTTCATCCTAGTTTTCAGGCTAAAATGATGGACTTAAAACAAGCGGATAGGTATGGCTCTATATACACAGAAATATCTAGAAAAATAGCCAAATGGATAAATAGGCCAGAGGGCCTTACTTTAAGTAGTTTATTTGTCCCTGCTAACCCAGAATATACAGGCATTAAATTAGCTGAAAAAATGAAATTTGATACTGAAATGGCTGTATACCAGTATCAGGATAGTATTGGAGATGTAAACAACGAGGAAGATGTACGAAAATTATGGCAAGCAGCTAATCGCTCAGTCAAGGGGGAGGCTGCAAATGTTTTAGTAGACATGATAAACGGCTCTTTAGACAGAGGAGATAATCCAGACAGCGACCTAGAGGTCACGGGTCATGATGTGAAAATTAGAGATGGGGCTTGTTTTGACGTAATCGCCTACTACCTTGGGGCGGCTACTCATCCATTCGGTAAGGCAGGCCTAGTTAAGACAACGGTAAACGAAGTAGACCTGCTGGAAAAGACGTACGGTTCGCCCACGTTTCTATCGACTGTTCCCATAGTATTTAATGGAGTAAAGCTGCCCAAGGGTTCCCTGTTTACTAAAAATGAGGATGGTTGGGCATTTTTAAGAACTACAGTTTTCGCTTTTGATGAACCCGCCGATCAAATAGCAGTTGCTGGATCGGAAATGGCTAAGGCTCTGGCTAATCAGGCTGATGCGGCTAGAGAAATTGGCGGTACAAGCTTAGCCAATTTAGTTGAAGCATCTAGATGAGTAACGAATATCCTATGACTTAATGGTCCAATCAACACAACAAGCTCTTGCTTTAAATGACTCCATCTCGTCCAACTCATGCCTACCAAATTTATGAATAACAAAAAATCTCCAGATAGTGATCCGGAGATTTTTTTATTTAGTATAACCTTTATAGCTTTTTGAGTATTCGGTCTACTCTTGCTATATCCTCGTTTGTAGAGGTTACGAACTCAAACTCTAGTAAGCTTGCAGTTTTCATATATTTTGCCCCCTTTTTTTATTTTTTTAATGTTTTTGTTTAACTTTGAGTTAACACAGTTATTATAACAAAAATAGTGGTTTTTGTCAATTTCAAACTCTTTTTGTGTTAGCTTTCTGTTGTCATAATTATATACGTATTTAATTAAACATAACAACTATAAAATGTTGTGATTTATAGTATGTTTTTAAGCAATAAAAAACTGGCTAATTTAGCCAGCTAGTATCAATTTGGTTGCGGGGGCAGGACTCGAACCTGCGACCTATTGGTTATGAGCCAATCGAGCTGCCTCTGCTCCACCCCGCGATAATGTTTTGATTTGTATATTCTAGCAAATTTAAGGTGTTTTTGCAAGGTTTACGACTTAGTACTAAATTCATTTCTGTGAAGGAAAAAATCTAGCCATGATTGATAATTACTAGGCTTAGAGCTTGTAACTGATTGCTTTATTTGTTTTACAGGACTAGGAACGACGTAATTTAACGCTACTGATTTCGGCACCAATAGCTCTTGTTCACCCGGACTAGCAAGTCCCAGGTTCTGTCTAGCTGATATATCTAGGTACTGATTTGAGTTTAAGTACTGATTTCCTAAGTCTATGTTGGTATTATCTATTTGCTGAAGTTGATTCTGTTGATTTAGAGTAGCTATTTGTCTTTGAAGTTTATAGTTTGTCTCTATTGATCTAATACCGCTCCAGGTTACAAGTATTATTATTACTACGAATATTAATTGTCCGGAGTATCTAATATCTCCTAGATGTTCTATGTAATTAATAGTTTTTCGGTAATATTTATTTATTTTAATATTTTGCATTATTAATATTTATTATATCCTATAATAAATTCTGCTATACTCTGTTTCTATAGGGTATAATTAAATCAACGTGGGGGCGTAGCTCATCGGTTAGAGCAGGCGGCTCATAACCACTTGGTAGTAGGTTCGATTCCTACCGCCCCCACCATAATTTTTTATGTTTATATCTGCTTTAATTTGCTGATTAATTCGTCGATAGAACTAGCTTTCATCAAATCATCTCTTAGTTCTTTAGCTCCATCAAAGTTATTAATATATATCTTACAAAACTTATTTAGAATATATACGGGCTTACTATCTCCGTAGGTTTTCTTCCATAATTTAGCATGGCGTTTAAATATTTTAACTCTCTGTTTTTTAGATAATTTTTCCCATGGAGAATTGTCGCTAAAGACAAAAGGATCCTTAAAGATACCTCGTCCGATCATAATACCGTCTAGCTTATATTTCTTAGCAAGTTCAATGCCCTGTTGTTTACTAAATACATCACCATTACCTACAATCTTTGTATTTGGAGATATTTTATTTCTTAGTTTAACTATTTCTTTAATGGCTTCATAATCTGCAGGGACTTTACTCATTTGTTTTTTAGTTCTAGCATGAACTATTAAAGTATCTATGCCTTGGTTAAGTAAGAATTCATGCCACGAATAGTCTACAGAGTTGTATCCAAGTCTTGTTTTAACGCTAACAGGAAGTTTTCCTGCACCCCTCTTAGTGGCATCAATAATTTCTTTTGCTAATTCTCTGTTGTTTATAAGGGCTGAACAAAGTCCAGCTTTAGTTACATTCTTATCTGGACATCCCATGTTTATGTCTATTCCAGCGAACCCCATCTTAACTAATTCTTGGGAGGTCTTATAGAAGTTATCTGGTTTAGATCCCCATATTTGTGCAATGATAGGTTTTTCTTTTCTAGTGAACTTTAGTTTTGAGATAACAGCATCTCTCCCCTTACTTTGTAGTCCGTCGACATTGACGAATTCTGTATAGAAAACATCTGGTGGAGATAACTCTGAAATAAGCCTTCGGAAAACTGTGTCCGTGACTTCATACATTGGAGCTAAGATAAATTTAGTTCTAGTTTGCATAGACTTATACTAGTCTACTATTTTTGAAGACTTTTCTTAAGATTGGTTCTATTTTTATATGCCGTATGTTCGGCTTTCTCAGTATCTGACATAGATTTAATCACAGTAGATAATATATTTTTCTTCTTTACTGATAAATCTTTTATGGCATCGTTAATAGATGCGATCTCGATAGTATTAGTAGTTCGCTTAAGACTTTCTTTAAACATATTTATTCTATTCGTTAAACTATCCATAGTTTCTTTTTGTCTAGAATTCCTAGGATGACTTAGTGCACCACCATATTTTCTTCCGCCAAAATCTTTTAAGAAATCCTGGAACATAGCCACAGATAAATCTCTTACATTGCCGTTTAAAGCTCCTCGACTAACTAAGAACTTAATCTCAGTCTCTATCGGCCTATAAATATCTGCTCCTCGTCTTTTCATAGTGAGTGAAGGATTATCTATATGGACAATACCTTGAGCCACTCTTCCAGAAGCCATATTTAGCTTACTTGCTGCATTTAACATATTAATTAGTACTGGTTTTTTAAAATAACTTAACCATTTAGAATCTAATGATTCAGAATTAGACTCCAAATTAATACTTTCTTGAGGTCTTGATCCTAATTTTTGTCTAGCTTTCTTTTCAGCTTGTGCTAAAGCCATATCTTGCGAAGGATAGTTTCTTTCAATCTGATCAAAAATTTCGCTTACTAGTTCTGAAAAATCTTTATCGTATTTATCAGCAGGAGATAATGCTTCTACTTTAAGATCTTTGATTTCTTCGTCGATAGCTTCTTGAGATACAGTATCCTCAGAAGT